>NZ_NYVD01000034.1 GCF_002684405.1 Parvibaculum sp.
CCCCGCCGCTTCCACCACCGCATCGCGCACATTCCGGTCCTGCTCACGCAGCTGGTTGGAGAACTCCACGATCAGAATGCCATGCTTGGTAATGAGGCCGATCAGCGTGATAAGGCCCACCTGACTGTAGATATTGAGCGTGAGATTCGTCCCCGTCACAATATTGGCGACGAACATGAGAAGCAGCGCACCGGCCAGCGACAACGGCACCGAGACGAGAATGATCGTCGGCTCGATGAAACTTTCAAACTGGGCGGCCAGCACGAGATAAATGAACATCAGCGCCAGCACGAAGGTAACGGCCAGCGTGCCGGAGGACTTCGTGAACTCGCGCAACGGACCGTTGAGATCGGTTTGCGCGTTCTTGGGCAGGACTTCCGCCGCCGTCTTCTCCAGGAAGTTCAGCGCCTCGCCCATGGAATAACCCGGTGCGAGATTGGATGAAATCGTCGCCGCGCGAAGCTGGTTGAAGCGATTGAGCGAAGCGGGCGCCACCGTCTCCTTCACATCGATCAGGTTGGACAACTGCACCATCTCGTTGTCCTTGCCGCGCACATAGATGTCGGAAATATCCTGCGGCGTGCGCCGGTCCTCGTCGGCCACCTGCACGATGACGTCGAACTGTTTGCCGTTGCGCTCAAAGCGCGTGACCTTGCGCCCGCCCAGAAGCGTTTCCAGCGTGCGCCCGACGGTCGACACGTCGATGCCCGCATCCACCACCTTTTCGCGGTTCACCTTGATGTCGAGCTGCGGCTTGTCGAGTTTCAGATCCGTATCGGCATTGATGAAGCCGGGATTGGCGCGCAGCTTTTCCATGAACTTGTTCATGTCATTGGCCAGATCGTCATAGGTGCCGGAGGTCTGCAGCACGAACTGGATGGGCTGCGACCGCCCGCTCTGGCCGAGCGACGGCGGATTGATACCGAAGGCGAGAATGCCCGGTATTTCCATCAGCTTGGGCTGGATGGAATTGACGATCTCCTGCTGCGAGCGGTCGCGCTCGCTCCAGTGGCTTAGGCGCGAGAAGGAAATGAGATTGGTGATTTCGGGAAAGCCTGCCACCACCAGATACCCCTTCACTTCGGGCACCTGGGAAACGATATTCTCGATCTGCTTGGTATAATGCAGCGTGTAGTCGAGCGTCGCGCCCTCAGGCGCGCGACCGGCAATGAGCAGGATGCCGCGATCTTCCGTCGGCGCGAGTTCCTGATTGAGCAGCTTGAAAAGCCCCACACAGGAAAGACCCACGAGAACGGCGGCAACGACGATAAGCGTCTTGCGGCCCAGCGCTTTTTCGAGCGCGTTCTTATAGGCGCTGTCGAGACGGTCGAGCCAGCCGCCCAGCAGCTTGTCGAACCGTCCGCCGCCCGTATCGCGCCGCAAGAGCTTCGAACACATCATCGGCGTCAGCGTCAGCGCCATCGCACCCGACACGACGACGGCGCCAGCCAGCGTCAGCGCAAATTCGAGGAACAGACGCCCTGTCCGCCCTTCGGCAAAGGCCACCGGCGCGTAAACGGCGGCGAGCGTCAGCGTCATGGCAATGATCGCAAAGGCGATTTCGCGCGAGCCCTTGATCGCCGCCTGAACCGGCGACAACCCTTCCTCGATATGCCGGAAAATATTTTCCAGCACCACGATCGCGTCATCCACCACAAGGCCGATGGCAAGCACCATGGCAAGCAGCGTCAGCGTGTTGATACTGAATCCGAAGAGCAGCATCATGCCGAACGTACCGATCAGCGAAATCGGGATCGTCACAACCGGGATGAACGAGGCGCGTACCGTCCGCAGGAAGACGAAAATCACCAGCACGACGAGGATCACCGCCTCGATAATCGTCTCATAGACCGACTTGATCGATTCTTCGATGAAGATGGACGTGTCATAGCCGATGGAATAGGCCATCCCCACCGGCAGCGTCGGCTCCATCTGCTTCAGCTTGGCACGGACCGCGGCCGCCACTTCCAGCGGGTTGGCCGTTGCCTGCTTCACGATGCCCACGGAAATCGAGGTCTTGCCGTTATAGGTCGCCGCGCGGCGCTCGTCGGCCGGCGCAATCTCGACCTTTGCCACCTGGCCGAGCGTCACCTGGAAACCGCCGCTGTCCTTCACCACGATCTTCGAGAATTCGTCCGGCGTTTCGAGCGCGGTCTTGGACAGGACCGTGAATTCCCGCTTGGTGCTTTCGATACGGCCGGAGGGAATTTCCGCATTCTGGTTGCGGATCGCGTTCTCGACATCCTGCACCGTCAGCCCGTAGGCGGCGAGGCGCTGCCGGTCCACCCAGACGCGCATCGAGTAGAGCCGCTCGCCGAAGATCGACACCTGCGCAACGCCCGGCTGGTTCTGCAGCTGGTTCTTCACGATACGGTCGAGATAGTCGGTAATATCCATGCCCGACATGCGCGACGAGGCGAAGGCGATATACATGATCGGGCTCGCATCGGCCTCGACCTTGGCGATGATCGGCTCGTCCACATCGTCGGGAAGCTGTCCGCGCGCGCGCCCGACGCGGTCGCGCACATCGCTTGCCGCAACATCCGGATCCGTCGACAGCGTGAAGCGCGCCGTCACCTGGCTGCTTTCGGGCCGGCTGGACGACGTCAGGATTTCGATCCCCTCGATCCCCGCCATCGCCTCTTCGAGCGGCTGCGTCACCTCGCGTTCGATCACCGAGGCGCTGGCGCCGCGATAGGAAGTCGTCACGGTCACCACCGGCTCGTCGATTGCCGGATATTCGCGCACCGTCAGCCGCTCATAGGAGACGAAACCGACGAGAATGAGGATGAGCGCAACAACCGTCGCGAAGACAGGTCGGCGGATAAAGAGTTCGGAAATATGCATATGCGGCTCCTACTGCGCGGCCCCGTCTGTGGGGGCCTCGCTTTCGGAGGCTTTCTTTTTGAGTTCGATGGGCTGAACCGGCGCCCCGTCGCGAACCTTCATCTGACCCGCCGTAATCACCCGTTCGCCTTCCTTGACGCCGGAGCGGATTTCCACCTTGCCGGGCTGACGCACGCCGAGTTCCACGGGACGCATATGGGCTTTACCGTCTTCACTCACCACGAAGACCGCCTTGGAGCCCGTCGCATCCGAGCCCGCCGTGGAGATGATGGCCTGCTCCGGCACGACGATGGAGTCGCGCGTCTGCGTCACGATCTTCACGCGGCCGAACAGGCCCGGCCGCAAACGCCCTTCGTTGTTCGCAAGCAACGCGCGTACCTTGATCGCGCGCCCCTCGACATCGATCACCGGATCGATGGCGCTCACAGTGCCGCGAAAGGTCTCGCCGGGCAGCGCATCGAATGTGATGTCGACGGTCTGCCCTTTCTCGACCTCGGTGAGATAGATTTCGGAGACACGGAAATCGATTCTGAGATTGTCCACATCGGCGAGCGTCGCAATCGGCTGGCCGGGCGTCACATACTGACCGAGACTCACCTGCCTCAGCCCCACAATGCCCGAGAAGGCAGCCCGGATCGTGCCCTTGTCGAGCGCGGCCTGTGCCAGCGCGCGCTGCGCTTCGGCGGATTTCAGCGCATTGAGCGCCTCGTCCCGCGACCGCTTCGTCCCCGACCCGCGGCTCACCAGTTTGCGGGCGCGCTCGAAATTCGCCTGGGACAGCGTGAGCTGCGCTTCGGCCTGCTGCAGGCGCGCTTTCAGGTCTTCATCGTTCAGCGTGACGATGAGATCGCCCTGTTCGAGGCGTTGCCCGTCCTCGAAATCGATGCTGGTCACAATCCCGGAGATTTCCGGCGTCACGACGATGGACTGGTCGGCTTCGAGCGTACCGATAGCCGAAACTTCAGCCTGCACCGGCTCTATACCGGCGATCACCGTTTCGACGGCCGGCGGCGGGGAAGACCATCCCTGGCCCTGACCGCCCATGCGCTGAAAGGCCATCCATGCAAACCCCACAAGCAGAATGGCGGCAATCGCAATAGCGATCAGCGCCGGACGGCCAAGCAGGCCCGCCGCCGCTTTTTTGCGCGGTGTCTCGCTGGAGGAAGTCATATTCCGACCTCTGTTTTTGGAGGTCGGTGTCCCGCCTCCCATTCGTTTTAGCTTACGGATGGGCGCGCAGTCCGAGCCCTCTCCCCTCCGCTTTGACATAGGTCATTTTAGCCGAAAGGAAAATGGCAATTTGCCGCTTTATACGACGATGCCCCTACGCAAAGAGGGGGTTCAGGCGGTGACGTCGTCGCCGTTCTGCTCGGGGTCGATAGAGGCATGCCGCCCGGCGGCTCTTTCCTTGTAGATCAGGTAAAGATTGCGCCCGTAAATCAACAGGCCCGCGCCCTGTCCCAGGATGAAGACCGGGTCTTCGCGCCACAGCGCATAGGCAAACAATGTCGCGCCGCCGCTGATCGAGAAATACCAGAAGGCCACCGGCACGATGGACCGCTTGGCCTTTTCGCTCGCCAGCCATTGCAGCAGGAAGCGGGCGGAAAACAGCGCCTGCCCCAGAAAACCGACAAAGACCCAGATACTTGCCTGAGAAAGCCACGTCATTACAGAGGTGAACATGGCTCATCCTTCCCATCCGACAGGTTATGCGTCACGCCGTGAGGGTCGTGGCGCCGTTTCAGAAGCCACCACACGGCGGCGAGATCGCCGATACCGACCCAGAGCCGGTTCCACGTATTGTATTTGGCAACGCCGGAGACGCGCGGACGGTGATTGACCGGCGCCAGCACGATCTCGAAGCCCTCGCGCTTCACCAGCGCAGGCATAAAACGATGCAGGCCCGTAAAAAAGGGCAGCGCCAGAAAAAGATCGCGGCTCAAAACCTTGAAACCGCATCCGGCATCCCTGGTCGTATCGTTGAGGATCGCGCCACGGACATTATTGGCGATGCGCGACACCAGATTGCGCGGGAAGGGATCCTTCCGCTTGGTGCGCTGCCCTTCGACGATGCCGATATTCCGGCCGCTTTTTTCTGCGTCGATATAAACCTGATAAAGCCGCGGGATGTCCGCCGGATCGTTCTGCAGGTCACCGTCGATCATCACGACGAGCCGGCCCCGCGCTTTTCGAACGCATGTCAGCAGGGCCTCGGACTTGCCGCAGGGCTTTCCATGACTGAACACCTGAAGATGTGGCATGGTCCGCATCGCAGCGCGAAGCTTGTCCAGCGTCGTATCCGTGCTGCCGTCATTCACGAACACATACTCACACGGCACGTCCAGAGAGGCCCTTACCGCCTCCAGCTCGGCCAGAAGAGGGTCGATATTGCCCTCCTCGTTGAGCACCGGCACAACGACGCTCAGCTCGAAATTTTCGCCCGTCATAGGAGCCCCTCGCTTCCACCGATCCGGCTCAGGCGCCTTTGGGCCGCCCTCAGCCGGGAAATTCCGCTATAGTCCGTCAACACTTCGAAGGGCCCCCTGATGGTCCATCGCGCATCCCGCCCCGCTTTCCTGCAAGGCGAGCCTGTCATATGGCAGATTGCAAGATAATCCAAAACTCTCTTGTCAAAAATGCGCTCTCGCGCGAGACAGTGCCCCCAAAACCACCGCCCCGAACACTGCCGGGGGAAAAGAAACGCCGCCATGATTTTCCGAAAGCAGGGTTAACCGCATGACCGAACGATCCCAGAACCCGGCAGCGCGCGAGGCAGGCCCCCTGCTCCAGTCGTTTCTGGAAAAAGCGGTCACGGGCTGGCGTCCCTATGCGATTCTCATCGCCTTCTGCGCCCTCGTTTTCCTGCCGGGCCTTGCGGGCCTGCCGCCCATGGACCGCGATGAGTCGCGCTTTGCCCAGGCCACCAAGCAGATGCTGGAAACCGGGGACTACATGGTCCCCTATTTCCAGGACGAGCCGCGCGCGAAAAAGCCCGTCTTCATCTACTGGGTACAGGCCGCCTCTGTCGCCGCCTTCTCCGATGCGGGCGCCAATGAAATCTGGCCCTACCGTCTGCCTTCGGTTCTGGGTGGCATGGCCTCGGTCCTGCTGACCTTCCTGATCGGCACCCGGCTCTTTGACAGGCGAACCGGCCTGATGGGCGGCCTGCTCCTGGGCGGCGCCATGCTCATGGTCGGGCAATCGCATATCGCCCAGACCGACGCGGTGCTGCTCGCGACCATCCTCGCAGGCATGTACGGCCTGACCCTCGCAGGCCTCGGACCGCAAAAGGGCGAATCCTCGGAAATGGGCCCGGCGCCCGGGCTCTTTTTCTGGGGCGGGCTCGGCCTTTCCATCCTCACCAAGGGACCGATAGGCCCGGCCGTATTGGGCTTTACCGCCGTCGCCTGGGGGGTCCTGCGCAAGGATGGGAGCTGGTTCCGGCGGCTGAAGCCGCTTTGGGGCGTCCCGCTCCTCATCCTCATCGTCGCCCCCTGGCCGCTTGCGCTCTGGCATTCCGGCGCCTTCTCCTTCATCGCCAATGCCGCGCAGCAAGATCTGCTGCCCAAGCTGATCGGCGGACAGGAAAGCCATGGCGCGCCGCCCGGCACCTATCTGCTGAGCCTCTTCGCCGCATCCTGGCCGATGTCGCTGATCATCATTCCCGGCATCGTCACCGCCTGGCACTATCGCCGCGAACCGGCGGTGCAATTCCTCATCTGCTGGGCGCTGCCCACCTGGATCATGTTCGAGGCGGTGCCGACCAAGCTGCCGCATTACGTGCTGCCCGCCTATCCGGCGCTGGCGCTACTCGGCGGCTTCTTCGCGGCAAACGGCCTGCCGCCCCGCCTGCCCGGTTGGGGCCGGGCGCTGTTCTGGCTGCATCTGGCCTTCTGGCTCGTCGTCGGACTGGCGATTGCCGGCGGTGCGCTTTTCGCCCTGACCGAATACGGGCCGGGCGTGGACTGGCGCGGCATCGTCCTCGCACTCATCGTGCTGGGCGGTATCCTGCCCGCCGTCTGGTTTGCTTTCCGGCGGCAGTTCGAGCCGGCCCTTGCCGTGCTCGCCCTCATGATGGCGCTTTTCGTGCCCTGGCTCGGGTCGGCGGTTGCCCCCTCTCTCGACAAGCTGTGGGTCGCCCGCGAAGTCGCAGCGGCGATCCCGCCCCATGACGAGCGCCCGCCGCTCGCCTCGGCGGGCTTCAACGAACCGAGCCTCATCTTCCTGAACGGAACCGATACCATGCTGGTGCCGGGCATGACCGCAGCCGACTATCTGGCGGATACGCCCGACGCCTACGCGCTCGTCACGGGGCAGCAGAAGGAAGCATTCCTCGACCAAGCGAAGGCGCGTAACCTGCGCCTTGAACGGATCCGCCAGTGGAACGGCTTCGACTATACGAATGGCGATCCCCTGACCCTGACCCTCTACAAATCCGCCGAATAAGCGACATGACAAAGTCAGACATGGCCGAGGCGACACAAACGGATATCCGCCGGTTCGCACCCGCCGAACTGGTGGAGATCGCAACGGCGGCGGCAGCGGGACCGACGCCACTTCACCGCCTCCGGCGCATGATGTGGTCGGGACTGGCGCCGCTGCTCGCTCTCGCCATCGGTCTGATGCCCCATATCGACCTCGCCGTGTCGAAAACGATGCAGCGCGTCGTCACGCCCAACATGCATTATTTCTGGCAGGCCGTGACCGATCTGGGCGACGGCACGGTCTATATCGTTGCCGCCGCGCTCGCCTTTCTCTTCATTCCGCGTGGCAAGCGCCTGGCTGCCTATCAATCCACCCGCAAGAAGCTTGAAAAGATCTGGCGCTTTTGCGCGCTGATGCTGGCCGCCATGGCGAGTTCGGCCATCGTGCTGCATCTGGTGAAATTCGCGGCGAGCCGTCACCGTCCCAGCGACTTCTTCCGCGATGGTTTCTACGGATTTGCACCCTTCACCGTGACCCACCGCCTCGACAGCTTCCCCTCCGGTCACTCGCAGACGATCTTCGTCTTCATGGCGACGCTGATGATCGCCTTCCCGCGCCACTGGAAGCTCTTTCTGACGGTCGGCGCCTTGACCGCGGTCTCCCGCGTCGTGCTGCTCAACCATTTCCCGAGCGATATCCTGATCGGCTCATGGCTCGGGGCCTTCTTCGTCTTCCTGCTCGCCCCCCTCATCCTGCGCCGGGGCGATAGCGCGCTCTACCCGCGACCCGACGAGCCCCCTCACCTGAAATAATACGAAATTGCCTCTTGTTTCGGCGGGCCGATCTGACAATATAGAAACATACCAACCGGTCGGTTTTTATATTGTCAGGTCCCATGTCGCACGACCCCCCCCATATCCCTCTGCCGGAATTCCCGCCCTATCTGAAGCGGGAGCGCCCCGCCTCACGCGCCGAGCGAACGCGCCAGGCGCTGCTGGAGGCGGCCTTTCTCGAAATCTACCTGAAGGGTTTCCGCGCCGCGTCGCTGAGCGACATTCTGGAAGTCTCCGGCTGCACCAAGGGCGCGCTCTACCACCACTTCACCGACAAGCACGCGCTCGGCCTCGCCGCGCTGGGCGACGCCTTCCACCGGTTCCTCGATCACAACTGGTATCAGCCGCTGGCCGGGACGGATGATCCCGTGACCGAGCTGCGCCGGATCATCGAGCGGCACGTCAACGGCGAGCTGGGTGTCGACCCCCGCCTCGGCTGCCCGATCAACAATCTGTCTCAGGAAATGTCGCCCATCGACGAAGAGTTCCGGCTCTTCCTGTCCGGCGTACTCGCCGAATGGCGCGGCCATATCGCCGACGCGCTGGAGCGCGGCAAGGCCGCGGGCACGGTCCGCGCCGATGTCGATGCGGAGGGGGTAGCCGCCTATATCGTCGCCACCCATCAGGGCGTCTCCGGCATGCTGAAAACGACGCGCGACATCTCGCTCGCCGAGAAATGCGCCCATAGCTATTTCGACTATCTGGAACATCTGCGCGCCTGAGAGGCGTCGCTGGGGAGAGGAACGGGCTGATGAACGAATGGGTAGTGACCTATCTGAACTGGGTCGTACGGTGGCGCTGGCTGGTGCTCATTCTCTCCGCGGGCGCCGCCCTGGCCCTCGCCAGCGGCGGGCGATTCATCGAGTTCTCCAATGACTACCGCTATTTCTTCACCGACGAGAACCCCAACCTTCTCGCCTTCGAAGAACTTGAACGCACCTATTCCAGCCCCGATACGCTGCTCTGGGTCCTGCAACCGGACGAAGGCACCGTCGACACGCCGGAAGTCCTCGCCATCGTCAAACAGATAACGGAAGACGCCTGGCAGACACCCTTCTCCGTGCGTGTGGACAGCATCACCAATTACCAGCACACCCGCGCGTCCGAAGACGATCTCATCGTCCGCGATCTCGTCCCCGATCCGGCTGCGCTGACCGCGGAAAGCGCAAAGGAAGTCGGGAACATCGCCACCAGCGAACCCGTCACCGCAAAGCGCCTGATTTCGGACGACCGCCGCACCACGGCCATCGTCGCCCGCCTGAACATGCCGCGCGACGACGTGGCCGCCAATAATTCCGTCGTCGAACATGCACGCGGAATTCTCGCCGACATGCGCGCGCAGCATCCCGATATCCGCTTCGAACTCACGGGCTCGGTCATGCTCTCCAACGCCTTCTCCGAGGCGGCGACGCGCGACCTCCAGACCCTGACGCCCGCCATGTATCTCATTCTGGCGGTCACGGTTTACCTGCTGCTGCGCTCCTTTTCCGGCACGCTCGTCACCATGGCGGTGGTGTTCTTCTCCGCCTTTGCCGCCATGGGCCTCGTGCTGGGCTGGATGGGCGTCAAGCTGACGCCGCCCTCTTCCGGCGCGCCGACCATCATCCTCACCATCGCGGTGGCCGATGCGATCCATATCCTCGTCACCATGCTGGTGCAGATGCGTCACGGCATGACGAGGAACGAAGCGATCGTCGAGGCCATGCGGGTCAACTGGCAGCCCGTCTTCCTGACGAGCATGACGACGGCGATCGGTTTTCTCAGCCTCAACTTCTCCGACGCACCGCCTTTCCGCGATCTCGGCAACATCTCCGCCGCCGGTGCCGTAATTGCCTGGGTGCTGTCGGTCACGCTGCTGCCCGCACTCGTCGCCGTCCTGCCCTTCAAGGCGAAGGCGAGCATCGTCAATCAGAGCCGGGTCATGGAAAATCTCGGCGACTTCATCATTCGCCACAATCGCGTGCTGATGGGCGGCGTCGTGCTCACCTCGGTGGGCTTTGCGGTGCTGCTGCCGCGTTTCGTCTTCGACGATCGTTTCGTGACCTATTTCGACGACCGGATGGAGTTCCGTGTGGCCTCCGACTGGGCCGCCGACAATCTCACCGGCATCTACCAGATCAGCCATTCGATCCCCGCGCAGGAATCGGGCGGCGTCTCCGATCCCGCCTATCTGAAACATCTGGAAGCCTTTGCCGACTGGTTCCGCGCGCAGCCCGAAGTCGTGCATGTCGCCACCTTCAGCGATGTCATCAAGCGCGTGAACAAGAGCATGCATGCCGACAATGAAGACTGGTATCGCGTCCCCGACGACCGCCAGGCCGCGGCGCAATTCCTGCTGCTCTATGAAATGTCGCTCCCTTATGGGCTCGACCTCAACGACCAGCTCAATGTCGACAAATCGGCGAGCAAACTCACGCTTACCCTGCACGACATTTCCACCAGCCAGATGGAAGATCTGCGTGAACGCGCCATGGCATGGCAGGAAGCCAATTTGCCGCCCTATATGATTTCCCAGTCGGCGGGCCAGTCGGTCATGTTCTCCTTCATCGGCGAGTCGAACTTCCGGGCCATGGCCGTGGGCACGCTTTTCGCCCTCCTCCTCATATCCGCCTGCCTCATGCTCGCGCTGAGGGATCTCAAGCTCGGCCTCATCAGCCTCGTCACCAACATCGCGCCGCCCGTCGTCGCCTTCGGCATACTGGCGCTGTTCCGTCCGGAAGTGGGCTTGTGGTCCTCCTTCGTCATCGCCACCGCCCTCGGTCTCATCGTCGATGCCACCGTCCACTTCCTGTCGAAATACAAACGCGCCCGGGACGAGTTCGGCTATTCCGCCGAAGAGGGCGTGCGTTACGCCTTTGCAACGGTTGGCACTGCATTATGGGTTTCGGGATTTGTATTGGTCGCGGGATTTGGCATTCTGGCATTCTCGCCGTTCAAGATTAACGCCATGCTGGGCATCATGGTGGCACTTACCATTGCTGTGGCACTCATCATCGACTTCCTGCTCCTGCCGGGCCTTCTGATCGCCCTCGACAGGAACCGGAAATCGAAAAGCCATGTACCGGTTCAGGTCCCGGGAGAAGCCGCATCGCCCGCCGGGGTCTGAACGACCGCCGACACCGAACACAAATCAGGGAGAGAGAAATGCCATTCGTCAGTTCCGCCTTGCGCCAGAGCGCGCATGCGTTCGTTATCGTACTGCCGCTCATGGGGCTTGCCGCCACCGCCCACGCGCAGGCGGACGGCCTGCCTGGCACGGACCAGCCCGTGGCCCGCGGCCTTGCCATCGCGCAGGAGACCGATAGTCGCGACAAGGGATGGGGCGACGCCGAAGCGGA
The DNA here is from genome assembly GCF_002684405.1 of Parvibaculum sp. GTDB lineage: Bacteria > Pseudomonadota > Alphaproteobacteria > Parvibaculales > Parvibaculaceae > Parvibaculum. The sequence goes on from NZ_NYVD01000034.1 coordinate 11,444, forward strand.
TATGGAGATGGTCCTGACCAATGCGCATGGCGACACCAGCACGCGCGAGCTGCGCTCCTATTCGCTGGAGCGGACGGACCCGGAGGAAGGCGACTGGAGCCTGATCGTCTTCAACAAGCCGCGCGACGTGGACGGCACGGCGCTGCTCACGCATGCGAAGATTCTCGAGCCGGACGATCAGTGGCTCTATCTCCCGGCTGTAAAGCGCGTGAAGCGCATCTCGTCGGTCAATAAATCCGGTCCCTTTGTCGGCTCGGAATTCGCCTTCGAGGATTTCTCCTCCAGCGAGGTCGGCAAATATTCCTACAAATGGCTGCGCGACGAGCCCTGCGGCGATCTCACCTGCCATGTCGTGGAGCGCAAGCCGCTCTATGAACATTCCGGCTATACGCGCCAGGTCGTCTGGACCGACACGACCGACTATCAGCCGCGCAAGATCGACTATTACGACCGCAAGGACGCGCTACTGAAGACACTGACCTTTTCCGACTATCGTCTCTACGAGGACAAGTTCTGGCGCGCGCACGACCTCTATATGGTCAACCACAACAACAAGAAGGCCACCCGCCTCACCTGGAAGAACTACAAGTTCCATGAAGGGCTGACGGAAGCGGACTTCTCCACCGCGGCGCTGAAGCGCGCCCGGTAAACAAGCAAAAGAGCGGCCCGGCGATCCAGCATATCGCCGGGCCGTCTCCATCATCCAAGGCGGGGGAGTGAGATGAAAAAGAGCTTGGTGGGATGGGCGTCGATCGCGCTCGCATGCGCGGCCGGACCGGCACATGCCGGGGAGTTCGAGTTCACCGGCTATGTCGAGCCCGAACTGCAGCTCTTTCTGCAAAAGGCATCGAAACCCGAACAGCCCCGCGCCAACATGTCGGTCGCAGGCGAGGTCAGCGCGAAATATTTCTGGGACGATGGCGACCAGTCATTCGTGGCCACCCCGTTCATGCGCCTCGACATGCATGACAACAAACGAACCCATGTCGATCTGCGCGCGTTCAAATACGCCTATATCGACGGGGCCTGGGAATTCCGCGCAGGCGTCGACAAGGTCTTCTGGGGCGTTACCGAAGCCGCCCATCTGGTGGACATCATCAACCAGACCGACGTGGTGGAAGATGCCCGCGGGCGCGAGAAGCTTGGGCAGCCCCTCGTCTCACTGTCCACCTATCAGCAATGGGGCACCGTCGACCTTTACGTGCTCCCCTGGTTCCGCGAGCGCCTTTTCCCCGGCGCCAACGGACGCCCCGCGACGGATATTCCGGTCGACACAAGCCAGACGAAATTCGAGAGCGGCCAGAAACAGCATCATGTCGATTTCGCGGCGCGCTACTCCAACACATTCGATATCTGGGACGTGGGTCTCGGTTATTTCCGGGGCACGGGCCGCAACCCGATCCTGATACCGGGACTGACCAGCGGCGGATCGCCCGTCCTCATTCCCTACTACGTTCAGATCGACCAGCTCTCGACAGACATTCAGGCCACCAAGGGCGCATGGCTCTATAAATTCGAGGGGCTATGGCGCAAGGAGCTGAACGACCGCTACCTGCAGGGCACCGGCGGCATCGAATACACGCTTTACGGCATATTCGACACACCCTCCGACCTCGGCATCGTCGCGGAATATATCTGGGACGAACGCGGCGCCAATCCGCAGAACCCCTTCGCCAACGACATCTTTGCCGGTGTGCGCTGGACCGCCAACGACATCGCCGACACCAGCCTGCTGACGGGCGCCGTGGTCGACATGGACACACAGGCGACCTTCTTTTCGGCGGAATTCGAAAAGCGTCTCGGCCAGAACTACCGGCTCAGCGTGGAAGCGCGCCTTTTCGCCGGTCAGCCCGCGAGCGATCCCTACTACACGCTCAAGGACGACGATTTCCTGCAAATCCGCCTTGCACGCTATTTCTGACCGATTCCCCGGAATCGGAGACCGGGATCACGCGCAAAGCCGTCCGAACGCCCGGAAAATTTCCTCTCCGAAACATTAAATCCGCGCAAGAGTGCCGACGGAGAAGATGCATCACCACGCCCGGTGCAAAAGCGTCTTTCTCCATATCCCCTTGCGCCACAATCGTTTTTGGCAAGACATATGGAAACGACAAAGCGAACGCCCGGCGCCGCTTGCATTCGATTTAGGCAAACTGCCCCGCATCGCATGTCCGCTTCATTACATACGCGAGGACTCCACTGCCGGCCGCATTGAAGCAGCACGCCATGGCATGCAAGAAAGCGATCAGGGAAGGAGGATAGTTATCGGAAGTATCTTCCATGCGTTCCCTGTATCGAGTCGTCAAAAACCTCCTCCCCCTGAACATCAATCTTTCCCGCGCGGGCGCGCTCACCGCCTTTATGGCGATGGCATTGCCGCTCGCCGGCTGCACCGGCAGTTCGGATTATCCCGTCATCTTTCCGCACGGACCTGACGCGATCACCGAGCGCGATCTGCTCTTCATCGCGGTCGCCATCATGCTGATCGTTGTCATTCCGGTTTTCGTGCTGGCGGTGTGGCTTCCTCTGCGCTACCGCGCATCGCGTGAAGCACCCGACTACGATCCGAACTGGGACCATTCGCATCGCGCAGAAGTCGTGATCTGGCTTGTTCCGGCGCTTATCGTGTGTGCGATCGGCTCTCTGGTCTGGATCTACACGCACAGGCTCGACCCCTATCGCTCGCAAATGGCGGAAGGAAAGCCGGTCGTCGTCCAGGCCGTGTCCATCGACTGGAAATGGCTCTTCATCTATCCGCAACAGCACCTTGCGACGGTGAATGAACTCGTTTTGCCGACCGATCGCCCGGTCAGCCTGAGGCTCACATCGACGGATGTGATGACGTCCTTCTTCGTACCGGGCCTTACAAGCCAGATCTATGCGATGGCAGGCATGGGCACGAGATTGAATTTCCAGCCGGGACCTGTCGAGACCTATACCGGCCGCAATTCGCTATTCGACGGCAAGGGTTTCCCGGACCAGAAATTCCCTGTCCGTATCGTGACGGCCGAAAACTTCAAGAACTGGATCGACACGGTCCGCAAGGCGCCGCTGCAGCTCACGCCGCATAAATATCAAATGCTGAGCAAGTCCGGGGCGATGCCGCATCCGCTGCACTTTTCCAGTGCCGACCCCGAACTCTTCGCCCGCATCGTCAAGGGCGAACACTCGGCGGCAAGCATGATCGTCTCCAGCCGATCCAAGTAACTCCAGGAAAGAACCGATTTCCCATGCTCGGAAAACTCACCCTTCACGTCCTTCCACTCTACAGCCCGATCGCCATGAGCGGCGCGGCAATGGAGCTGCTTGGCGTTTTGTTTATTGCCGCGCTCATCACATGGTTCGGCAAATGGCGCTATATCTGGAACGAATGGCTAACGACGGTCGACCACAAGCGCATCGGAATCATGTATGTGGTTCTCGCCTTCGTCATGCTGTTCCGCGGTTTCTCAGACGCCTTCATGATGCGCATGCAGCAGGCCACCGCCTTGAACGGCCATGGCTATCTGCCGCCGGAACATTTCAACCAGGTGTTCTCGGCTCACGGCACGATCATGATCATCTTCATGGCGATGCCGTTTTTAACCGGCATCATCAATTTTGTCGTGCCGCAGCAGATCGGCGCACGGGACGTCTCTTTCCCGTTCCTGAATTCCGTGAGCTTCTGGCTTACAGCCGCCGGCGCGGCGCTCGTTCTCACCTCGCTGGTCATAGGCCGCTTCACCACGGCAGGCTGGACGGCCTACCCACCCTTCTCTGAACTGCCCACAAGCCCCGGTTCCGGAACCGACTACTGGATATGGGCCGTTCTCGTGAGCGGCGTCGGCTCGACACTTACCGGCGTGAACTTCGTCGTCACGATCATCAAGCGGCGCGCGCCCGGCATGTCGCTGATGCAGATGCCGCTCTTCACCTGGGCGGCTTTTATCACCGCCATCCTCATGGTCTTCGCGTTTCCCGGCGTCACGGTCGCGGCCGCCCTGCTCGGCTTCGACAGGTTCCTCGGCATGCATTTCTTCACCGCGGACGCCGGCGGCAATGCGATGAACTACATCAACCTCTTCTGGTTGTGGGGCCACCCGGAGGTCTACATCGTAATCCTTCCCTCCTTCGGCATCTTTTCCGAACTGGTGGCGACCTTCTCCAGCAAGAGGCTTTTCGGCTACGTCTCGCTTGTCTACGCGACGATGGTGATCGGCATTCTGTCCTTCACCGTCTGGCTGCACCACTTCTTCACCATGGGCTCAAGCGCTGACGTGAACAGCTTTTTTGGCATCGCCACCATGGTGATCGCCGTCCCGACGGGCGTAAAAATCTACGACTGGCTCCTGACCATGTATCGCGGGCGCATCCGCCTGACCTCCCATATGCACTGGACGCTGGGGTTCATGGTCGCCTTCGTCATCGGCGGCATGACTGGCGTACTCCTCGCCATTCCGCCAGTCGACTATGTGATGCACAACACGCTGTTCCTTGTTGCGCATTTCCACAACATGCTGATCCCCGGCTCGCTGTTCGGGCTTCTGGCGGGTTACCAGTACTGGTTCCCCAAGGCGTTCGGCTTCCGGCTCGACGAGTGGTGGGGCAAGACGTCTTTCTGGTTCTGGTTCGTGGGCTTCTACGTCGCCTTCATGCCGCTCTATGTGCTTGGCTTCATGGGCATGCCCCGGCGTATGGACTACTATCAGAACCCCGCCTGGCAGCCCTGGCTCATCGTCGCCGCGATCGGCGCGGTGCTGATTGCCATCGGCATTCTGTGTCTGGCAATCCAGCTCGTCGTCAGCATCCGCCGTCGCGAAGAACTGGCCGACCTGACCGGCGACCCGTGGGACGCGCGCACGCTGGAATGGATGAATGCCTCGCCGGCGCCGCTCTACAACTTCGCCGTCGTGCCTGAAATCCACGACCGAGAGGAACTCGCCTGGCGCAAGGAACGCGGGATTTCGCACGACGCTCCGGCGCATTACACGCCGATTGAAATGCCGTGCAACACCTCCACCGGTGTTCTGATCGGCGGGGCGGCCTTCGTGCTCGGCTTTGCCGTGATCTGGAACATCTGGTGGCTCGCCATTCTCGCCTTTGCGGGCGTCATCGCCGCCACCATCGTCAAGGGGAGCGTACCGGAGGAGGAATACACGATCACTCCGGACCAGATCGCCGCCCTTGAAAGCCGCGGCAGCGGCCCCCTGCTGGGCTTTCTGAGCCCCCTGGAAGATGAGCGCGGCGATCATTCGACGCATGGCCTGCTGAATTCCATCGGAGACTGAAAATGCACACCGAAACGGCCCACAGTCACGAAGCCATGCTCTTCGAGGAGCGCGAATTCGGCTTCTGGATCTATCTGATGAGCGACGCGATCATCTTCTCGCTGCTCTTCGCCACCTATGCCGTGATGCGGCACGCAACCGCCGGCGGCCCCGGCGCCGCCGACATCATGGAATTGCCGACAGCAGCGATCGAAACCGCTCTGCTGCTCCTGGCGAGCGTCACCTTCGGCATGGCCGCGGTGGCGCTGGAAGACAAGCGCCGGAATGCGATCCTCGTCTGGCTCGGCATCTCCTTCCTGCTCGGCGCGGGTTTCCTCGGCATGGAAATCCACGAATTCATCGGACTGATCGCCGAAGGCGCCTCGCCGCAGCGTTCCGGCTACCTGTCCTCGTTCTTCGTGCTCGTCGGCACGCATGGCGCTCACGTGACGGCGGGCCTTGTCTGGATTGCCACAGCCGTCGCCCAGCTCATGCGGACAGGGCCGACAGAAGCCTTCGCGGCGCGCTTCAAGCGCCTCGGCCTCTTCTGGCACTTTCTGGACATCGTCTGGATCGGCATCTTTTCCATCGTCTACCTTCCCGGAGTCCTGCAATGAGCACGATGTCAGATCACGCCCGCACTATGCGGAACGACTATTTCAAGGGATTTGGGCTGGCAGTGCTGCTGACGGTCGTACCCTTTGCGCTGACGGCGGGGGGCTGGCTGTCGCCGACCCACGCCCTGCTCGCAATCGCCGCGCTGGCGGTGGTTCAGATCGCAGTCCACATGATCTACTTCCTCCACCTCGATCTACGCGCCGTCACCGACGAGAAAATCGTGATGCTGGCCTTCACCGGCATCATCCTCTTTCTGATGGTGGGCGGCTCGCTCTGGGTCATGTTCGACCTTGGAGCCCGGATGATGTAACGCGGTCCGCCGGTCGGATCAGTGGTTTAGGGAAGGAAAAGGAGCGGCAATGGTGGGCGTGACAGGGATTGAACCTGTGACCCCTTCGATGTCAACGAAGTGCTCTCCCGCTGAGCTACACGCCCATTGCCATTGGCGGGACGGATTTTCGGCAATCTCCGCGCCGATCCGTCGAGAGGCGCTTCGTATATCTAGGATTTGAGGCTCTGACAAGTCTCCGAACGAGAACTCTCAGGCCGCGGCCATCATCCGGTCGACTTCCGCCACGAGTTCGCGCAGATGGAACGGCTTGGAGAGCACTTTCGCCTCATCCGGCGCCGGCTGGTCGGAGCTGAGCGCCACGGCGGCAAATCCGGTGATGAACATGATCTTGAGCGTGGGATCGATCTCGGCGGCATGCCGGGCAAGCTCGATACCATCCATTTCGGGCATCACGATATCGGTCAGCAGAATATCGAAGATATCGCCCTTGAGCCGATCATGCGCCTCGCCGCCCATGCCATAGGCGGCCACCTCGTGACCGGCATTTTCCAGCGCCCGCGCAAGAAAGCGGCGCATGGATTCATCGTCTTCCGCAAGGAGAATGCGTGCCATCAGCCCAACCCACCTTATTAAAGGGGCCAATCTGCTCATAGGGCCCCATCCCGACTTTCGGCTGTCCATTTGCCCAACGGAAAGCCTTACCCGGTATCAGCATACAATAGGGAGCGGCCGGTAAACAGCTCATGAACATGCACTCTCTAGAGGTCGCATCCTGCGGTGCACATGCTATGGTTGGCTTTCGCGGGCAGGCCAAGGCGAGCCGACAGGCCGAAAGGCTGCCGACCCCCGCTTCGCAGTCACAGTCAATCGACCTCGCACGCCCCGCTCATGGATCTCGCAACCGACAAATCCTCGAAAAATCCGGATGAAAATCCGGCGGAAGAGCTGGCCGAAGGCCGGGTCGCAAGCGATGACGAGCTGCGAGACGAGCTTTACGCCCGCCCCTTCGCCGTGGAGCGGCCTGCGCGCCTGACACTGCCCTTCGTCTTTTCCTCGCCCCATAGCGGCCGGCTCTATCCGCGCGAATTCGTGGCGGCCTCGCAGCTCGACCCGCTGGCGCTGCGCCGCTCCGAAGACAGTTTCGTCGAGGAAATATTCGGCGACGTACCGGATCTCGGCGCCCCGCTCGTCCATGCCCGCTTTCCCCGCGCCTATCTGGACGCGAATCGCGAGCCCTATGAACTCGATCCGGCCATGTTCGATGGCCCCTTGCCGCCGCATGTGAACACGCGCTCGATCCGCGTCGCTGGCGGGCTCGGCACCATCGCGCGGGTCGTCTCCGACGCAGCGGAGATCTATCGCGCGCCCCTGAGCTATGCGGAAGCAGAGCGGCGGATCCGTGCGCTCTACATGCCCTTCCACGACGCCCTACGTCAGCATCTGGACGATGCGCGTCGGCGCTTCGGCTGCGCGGTGCTGATCGACTGCCATTCCATGCCCTCCGTGGGCGGGCCCGGCGACGACGACACAGGCGCCGACCGGCCCGACATCGTGCTCGGCGACCGCTATGGCACCTCCTGCGCCCGCGAAATCGCCATGAAGGCCGAAAAGACCCTGTCCCGGCTCGGCTATTCGGTGGCCAGAAACAACCCATATGCCGGCGGCTTCAACACCGAGCATTACGGCCAGCCCCAGCACGGCCTCCATGCGCTCCAGATCGAGATCAACCGGGCGCTCTATATGAACGAGGAAAAGCTGGAACGCCGCGCGGGGTTGCAGCGCCTGCGCCGCGACATGAAGAGCTTTGCCGCCGAAATGGCCACGCTCGACCTGAGCGGCCTCGGCCCTCGTCTCCGCGTCGGTCCGATCTGACCGGCCTTACGAGAGCATCGCTTCCAAACCTCCCCCTCCGACCGCCCCCGCCAAAACGGTCGGCACAAAAAAAGGGGCCCTGCCGAAGCAGGGCCCAAGTCTAGGGAGGAAACGCCCAGGAAGGGCTGCGACCTTGGGAGCTACGCTCTACCAATGCCGCGATGCACAATATGACATTGCACTGCACACAAAGCAAGCCCGATTTGCAGAAAATTCAACCCGCCGGGTACGGGAAACAGAAAATAACATCTTGGTTTAAAAGGACTTTCTTATAAGCGCCGAAAAATAGGTGCAGTGCAAAAAGAAAAAATTCGCCCATTTCCCGAATGCGCAGGCGATTCCGCCTTCAAAGCTTCCTTAACCCTGGCCGGTCATTCTGTCGGCTGGACGGGCTGACGATGGCGTGCCCCCGGACATCTCCGGTATTCGGCACGCCGCCAAAAGGGTTAAGGCATGAAAACGAGCGGGGCCGCCAGAGCAACGGCATGGCGCAACAGGGGCAAGACGGGCGCGGCAATCGCCGCCTGCCTGATCGTCGCCCTGTTCATGCCGGGACGCGCCGTTGCCGGGCCGGACAGCTCATTGACGCTGGGCCTGCGCGGCGTCGACGTGCCGATTTCCACCAGCGCCATCAGCGATCCATGGAATATCTGCGAACGCGAGGCCATCCGCCGGGAACTGGCCGACGGCCTGCCCCGTGCGATCGTCGCCGCCGTCGCCATGGCGGAATCCGGCCGCTACAACCGCGCGGCCCGTACCCGCCGCGCCTGGCCCTGGACGATCAACGCGCAGGGCCGGCCCTATTATTTCGACACCAAGGCCGAAGCCGTCCGCTTTACGCGGAACCTGCTGAAAAACGGGATCCGCTCCATCGATGTGGGCTGCATGCAGGTGAACCTGCGCTATCACCCCAATGCCTTCGAAAATCTGCAGGCCGCCTTCGACCCGGCCACCAATGTGGCCTATGCAGCGGATTTCCTGCTTCGCCTGCATCGCAGGCTAGGCACATGGCCCGACGCCGTTTCGCATTATCATTCCGGTGAGCCCAGCCGCCACCGCCCCTATTTCCGCCGGGTGATCGGTATCTGGAAAAAGGAGCGCGCGCGCCTTGCCGATGCGCTCTACACCTCGTCGACCCATGATGTCGCCACCGTCCAGAAGGCAGCGGCACCTGCCGTCACGGCTGCGACGGCGGCGGAGGATACCCACCCCGCCCCCGCGGTGCTGGATATCGACGACCGGGTCGAACTCTCCGCACCCGCATCGACGGTCCTGCGGCTCTCACTGCCCGTAGGCCTCTTTGCGAATGACAGGATGGCCGAAGCGCCGCCGCCCGCCATCCTGGGCCACGAGGCCAAGGAAATTCCTACACGGCTCGCAGACGCAGGCACGCTTCAATAATCGGTTCAGTATCCGCCTTCTCCGTCGCGGTCGTGAAGAAACGGTGATCCGGGCATGATCTGATCGGATCCGGATGATGCGGTGCGCATGGGCGCGCGCCGCCGGTACGAACGGCCGCCATCCCGATTGCGGGGGGCGTGGAGGGGAAACGGATTATGCAAGTTCTGGGAAACATCCTGGGCGATCTCGCGAGCGGCTTTCTATCGCTCGCCGATAACGACAATTTCATCTGGAAGACGGTCGATCTTCTTTCCGCGCTTTTCGTCGTCGCGGTCGGTCTCGCCTTTCTGGCCGTCATCGTGGTCTATGTCATCGACCGCACACAGACGACCCACGCCATCCGCCGCAACTATCCGGTGATCGGCCGCCTGCGCTATGTCTTCGAAGCGCTGGGGGAATATTTCCGGCAATATTTCTTTGCGATGGACCGTGAGGAACTGCCCTTCAACCGGGCGCAGAGAAGCTGGGTCTACCGTGCCGCGAAGGGCGTCGACACCACCGTCGCCTTCGGTTCAAGCCGCGACATAAGACCTGCCGGCACCATCAACTTCGTCAACACGCCTTTCCCCACGCTCGACCAGAACGCCGCCGACACCGCCTTTGCCGAGGTCGGCCCCTTCTGCCGCCATCCCTACCGGACCGCCTCCATCTTCAACATTTCCGGCATGAGCTTCGGCGCCATCTCCAAGCCCGCCATCCGCGCGCTCTCCCGAGGCGCAAAAAAGGCCGGCATCTGGATGAATACTGGCGAAGGCGGCCTGTCGCCCTACCATCTGGAGGGCGGGGCCGACATCGTCTTCCAGATCGGCACCGCCAAATATGGTTGCCGCAATGAGGCCGGAGCGATCAGCGATACCCGGCTCGTAGAAATCGCCGCGCACGATCAGGTAAAGATGTTCGAGATCAAACTCAGCCAGGGCGCCAAGCCCGGCAAGGGCGGCATGCTGCCCAAGGAGAAGATCTCCCGCGAAGTCTCGGCCATTCGCGGCATTCCCCAGGGCGAGGATTCGATCAGCCCCAACCGCCACCCGGAAATCTCCACCATCGGCGACCTGCTGGACATGGTGGAACATGTGCGCGAGGTGACCGGCAAGCCGACCGGCTTCAAGATGGTGATCGGCGCCTATGGCTGGCTGGACGAGTTCTGCGAGGAAATCCAGCGGCGCGGCGTGGAGCGCGCCCCCGACTTCATCACCGTGGACAGCGCCGATGGCGGCACGGGCGCGGCGCCCATGCCGCTGATCGATTATGTGGGCCTGCCCATCTGGGAAAGCCTGCCCATGCTTTGCGACATCCTCGCCCGCTACGGCCTGAAGAAACGCATCCGCGTCATTGCCAGTGGCAAGCTCATCAACCCCGCGGAAGTCGCCTGGGCGCTTTGCGTCGGCGCTGATTTCGTTACTTCCGCGCGCGGTTTCATGTTCGCGCTGGGATGCATCCAGTCCCTTCAGTGCAACAAGAACACCTGCCCCACCGGCATCGCGACCCACAAGAAGAAGCTGCAACGGGGCCTCGACGTGACCGACAAATCGGAGCGCGTCCGCCGCTATGCCGAGCGCGTATCGCATGAGGTCTGCATGATCGCGCATAGCTGCGGCTGCGACGAACCGCGCAAGCTCACCCGCGAGCAGGCCCGCATCATGGGGCCGAGCGGTGTGTCCGTGTCGCTGGCGGAATATTACGAGCGCTGGTCGGCGCCTCACTCGATCCATGCGCTGAACGGGATCGACCGCCCGAAATTCGAGCATGCCGGATTGCAGGGCTCGGGCATCTCCACGGGAACCGCCGCCGACTGATCCTCAGCGCGACGGCACGACCATCCGGAGGAAATGAACGCCCATCGAAATGGTCTGGGGAAGCGCGCCCCGCGCATCGCCGTCCACCTCCACCGCCAAACCTTCCGGCGAGAGGGCCTCGATCCGCCGCGGATGCATGATCTCGACATCCTTGAGCCGGTGCACCCGGCCAAGCCCCAGCGCAGCGAAATAGCGGGCAAAGGCCATTCGGCTGCCGGATTTGAAGAGCGTCAAAGTGAGCCCGGGATCTTCGATATGCGCATCGGGCGCCAGCACGAAGGGCCCGGCAAAATGACGCGCATTGCTGACCACCGCCCAGGCGCAGCGTTTTTCCTGCCCGTCCACGCGCAGCACGATTTCGCGGCCCGGCCCGGCAAACCAGAGCTTCAGCCCCGACCAGACGAAAGCGGCCTTGCCGAAGACACGCTTCATCCGCGCATCGATGTCATGCACGACTTCGCCGTCGAAGCCGATCCCGACCATGAGAAGGAAAATGCGGTCATCCACGAGCCCGGTGCCGATAAGCTGCGCGGGACCGGAAAGAAGCATGTCCGCGATGTCCCCCTCGCGCATCCTGAGGCCCAGTTCGATGGCAAGGACGTTTGCCGTGCCCAGCGGAATGATACCGAGCGGCGTACTTTGTCCGAGAAGGCCCCGCGCGACTTCATTGATCGTGCCGTCGCCGCCCGCGGCCACGATCACATCGGCGATACCGTGGCGCGACGCGGCCGCCGCCAGTTCCGTCGCATGGCCCGGCCCTTTGGTTTCGTCCAGCGTGATCTCGACGCCCGCCTGGTTGAGGCGTTTGATGACACGTTCCAGAAGGTCCCTTTTGCGGGCGCCCGCCATCGGGTTGAAGATAATATGAGCCGAACGGCGTAGCGCCAAACCGGACCTCCCCAAACGAAACCGAAGTCGTAAAAACGTCACATACTCGTCATCTAACCGTATCCGCGTACACGGATTATCCCGCCAACCGGATCCGGCGAATCGCTTATATCGCGTAACGACCCGATAAGCGAGCGGATTGATCCGTAGGCGAACCAAGGCCAGAAACCGAAACGAGGCCGACAGTCCGCCGAAGTCGCGCAACTGTGAGACAGATGGTTACATGACCCTGCTGGACACGGCTTTCAACAGCCTCGGCACTTTGGCCACCCGCACGTCGAACGAACCGCTCCCTGTCGCCAATGCCCGCACTGGCACGGAAGAAAGCGCGCCCGCCGCGGCGCCACGGTCCGGACGTTCCCGCTCCCGCCGCAACAATCTCGACGAAAGGCTGACCGGTCCGCGCCCGAAGAACCCCACGCGCCACCGCACGCTCTTCATTTCCGACACCCATCTCGGCACACCGGGCTGCAAGGCGGATCTCTTGCTCGACTTCCTGCGTCACAACGAAGCCGAGACCGTTTACCTCGTCGGCGACATCATCGACGGATGGCGCCTGAAACGCTCCTGGTACTGGTCGGCGGGCCACAACGCCGTTGTTCAGGAAATCCTGCGCATGGCCCGCAAGGGTGCCAATGTCGTCTATGTGCCCGGCAATCATGACGAGGCCTTGCGCGACTATGCAGGCGTCAATCTAGGCGGCGTCGATGTAACCGGCGAAGCCATTCACGAGACCGCCGACGGCCGCCAGTTCCTCGTCCTGCATGGCGACCAGTTCGACAGCGTGGTGCGCTATGCCAAATGGCTCGCCCATCTCGGGGACTATGCCTACAACATCGCACTGCAGCTCAACAACTGGCTGCATGAAGTCCGCCGCGTCTTCGGCATGCCCTACTGGTCGCTCTCTTCCTATCTGAAGAACAAGGTCAAGAACGCCGTCGAATACATCTCGAACTACGAGGAAGCAGTGGCCCGCTCCGCGCGCGAACGCGGTGTCGATGGCGTGATATGCGGCCATATCCACCACGCCGAAATCCGCGAGATGGACGGCGTCCTCTACTGCAATGACGGCGACTGGGTGGAAAGCTGCACCGCGCTCGCAGAGGACGATGAAGGCCAGCTCCGGCTCATCACCTGGACACATTTTTCCTGGGAACGCGACGAAGCCGACGGCGAAAACGGCACGCGTCCGGTCCTGACGGCGGCTTGATGGCTTCAGTCAACACGCTCACGCAGCGCCCGAAGAGAATGCGCCGCGCGCGCAAACTTCTGAACCGGCTTCGCGGGCGCCCCCTGCCCCGAGACGTCGGGCGCTTCTCCGAGAAACTGAAAGTCGTCATCGTCAGCGACGCCGCCCCTCCGCAGGTGAACGGCGTCGTGCGCACGCTCCAGCAATTGCGCGAAAGCCTGACCGATATGGGCCACGACGTGGTGATGATCACGCCCAATGACTTCATCACCATCCCGATGCCGACCTATCCCGAAATCCGGCTGGCAGTGTTTCCCTGGCGCAAGGTGGTTCGTCTCATCAAGGAGGCGAACCCCAATGCGATCCACATCGCGACCGAAGGGCCGCTGGGCCTTGCGGCCCGCAGCTTCTGCGTCAATCGGGGCATCCCCTTTTCGACCTCTTTTCACACCCGCTTTGCCGAATATCTGACCGCGCGCACCGGCGTGCCGCTTTCATGGGGCTATCGCTTCCTGCGCTGGTTCCACCGTCCGGCGACCGCCCTCATGGTTGCGACCCCCTCGCTTCAGCGCGAACTGGAAGAGCGCGGCTTCGGCACGCCTGTCATCTGGTCGCGCGGCGTCGATCTCGACCGCTATCAGGTGAGACCCGATCTCCATGGCGAGCACTATCTGGGGATCGAGCGGCCTGTCTGGCTCAACGTCGGCCGCGTCGCGGTGGAAAAGAATATCGAGGCCTTCCTCGCCCTCGACCTGCCGGGCACGAAAATGGTCGTGGGCGACGGGCCGCTACTCGAAACGCTGAAACGCCGCCATCCGGAAGCGACCTTCACCGGCGCGCTTTTCGGCGACGACCTCGCCGAGGCCTATGCGGCGGCGGATTGTTTCGTTTTCCCCAGCCGCACGGACACATTCGGCCTCGTACTGATCGAGGCGCTGGCCTCCGGCACGCCGGTCGCCGCCTATCCGGTGCAAGGCCCGGCCGACGTGATCGGCGCCGCCCCTGTCGGCTGTCTCGACCAGGATCTTGCCGTGGCCTGCCGCGCCGCGCTCGGCACCCCGCGCGAACGCTGTCGCGACTATGCGCTCGGCTTCTCCTGGGAGGCCTGCGCCCGCCAGTTCATCACCAATCTGGCGCTGGAAGAGGCGATCGCGGAAGACTGCGACGCCGCTTCCGAGGGAACCGCCTGAAGACCTGCCCCGGATGCCCCGCCGAAGAAACCCGGCCTGGAACACCAGGATTGGGACGCACCCTCTGGAATGCGCTCTCTGGGACACACTGTTTCACCTGCGACACTTTCGCAATTAGGCTTGCATCCCTATCTTCTACGGGTCGCCCCCTAACCAAGAGGCTCCCTCATGAAATGGTTCGTACCGGCCTTCGCCGCTTTCCTCCTCGCCGCCGCTACCGCAAGCCCGGCGCTGTCCGATCCCTATACAATCGACGCCAGCCATACCCATGTCGGCTTCAAAGTGAACCATCTCGGCTTTTCCGACACCTATGGCACTTTCAACAATGTCGCCGGCACCTTCGACCTCGATCAGGACAATCCCGAGAAGAGCAGCGTCGACATCGACATCAAGACCGCCAGCATCGACACCAATCATGAAAAGCGCGACGAACACCTGCGCGGGCCCGACTTTTTCGATGTAGGGAAATATCCGGACATCACCTTCAAATCGACGAAGGTCGAGCGCACCGGGGACAAGACGGCGAAAGTAACGGGCAACCTCACCATGCTCGGCGTCACGAAGCCGGTGACGCTCGATGTCACCCTGCTCGCCGCGGGCCCCTATCCGATGGACAAGAGCGTGACGGCCGCGGGCTTCAACGCCACCGCGACAATCAAGCGCTCCGATTTCGGCATGACGGCCTATGTGCCCATGATCAGCGACGAAGTCGACATCACGATCTCCACCGAAGCCCGCAAACAATAGCCCTCACGGCACGAGAACGACCGCCTTGCCGCGCGCCCTGCGTTCCATCACATGGGCAATCGCGGCGGGCGTCTCCTCCAGCGTGAAACGGTCGGAGACGTAAGGCCGGATGCGGCCTTCGACATACCAGCCCGCCAGTTCCGAAAAGGCCTCGCGCGTCACCGCCGGGGCCTTTTCCAGATAGGCGCCGAAATTGAACCCGATCGCATCGACATTCTTGACCATCAGATGATTGGCCGGGATCTGCGGCACGCGCCCACCTGCGAAACCGATCACGATGAGCCGCCCCTCGAACGCGATGGCCCTGAGGGAGGCGTCGAACACATCCCCGCCGACCGGGTCGTAGATCACATCGGCGCCCTTGCCGCCGGTCAGCCCCTTGATGCGCTCGCGCAAATCCTCCGTCGATGAATCGACGAGCTCGTCCGCGCCATGTTTCCGCGCGATCTCGAGCTTTTCCGGCGTGGAAGCCGTGGCGATCACCCGCGCGCCCAGCGCCTTGCCGATCTCGACGGCGGTAAGCCCAACGCCGCCCGCCGCACCATGGACGACCAGCGTCTCGCCTTTTTTCAACCGGCCGCGATGCTTCAGCGCGAGATGGCTGGTGCCATAGGCGATGGGAAAGGCGGCTGCCACCTCATCGGGCATTTCCACCGGCAGGGGCACCACCCCGCTTGCCGGCATCAAGGCCTCTTCCGCATAGCCGCCATTGCCGCACATGCCGGCCACCCGCTGGCCGACCTTGAGCCCGCTCACGCCCTCGCCGAGCTTGAGCACGGTGCCCGCGACCTCCGCGCCCGGGGCAAAAGGCAGGTCAGGCTGGACCTGATATTTGCCCTTGAGCACGAGACTGTCCGCGAAATTGACCCCGCAGGCCCTGACCCGGACGAGAATTTGCCCCGGTCCCGGCTCCGGCGAGGCAATTTCCTCCGCTTTCAGCACCTTCGGCCCGCCCAGTTCGCGCGCAATCATCGCTTTCACGGTCGATTCTCCTTCACTTGGCCCCTATGAGCTTGTAGCAGAGCGCCCCCCCGATATATAAGGCGGCAACCCAATGGCGCGCCGGCGGGCCCGACCCCGCGCGCCCCGGAGCAGGCAAGGCCTCTCCGTTTTTTTTAGTCGCATGATCTTCGCCGGATTCCGCTATTGGTTTTTCCAGATCATGCCTTAGAGACCAGCAGGACCTTATGTCGCTCCGGAATATCGCGATCATCGCCCATGTCGACCATGGGAAGACGACGCTTGTTGACCAGTTGCTCCGCCAGTCCGGCACCTTCCGCGATAACCAGCAGGTTGCGGAACGGGTGATGGATTCCAACGACCTCGAGCGTGAGCGCGGCATCACCATTCTCGCGAAATGCACCAGCGTCGCCTGGAAGCCCGAAACCGGCGCCCATGCCGGCGAGGAAATCCGCATCAACATCATCGACACGCCCGGCCATGCCGATTTCGGCGGCGAGGTGGAACGCATCCTCTCCATGGTGGACGGCGTGGTGCTGCTGGTGGACGCGGCCGAAGGCCCGCTGCCCCAGACCAAATTCGTGACCTCCAAGGCGCTTTCGCTGGGCCTCAAGCCCATCGTAGTCGTCAACAAGGTGGACCGTGGCGATGCCCGCCCCGACGAAGTGCATATCGAGGCTTTCGATCTCTTCGCCTCGCTGGGCGCCGATGACGAGCAGCTCGACTTCCCCACCATCTTCGCTTCCGCCAAGGAAGGTTGGGCATGTGAAGATCTCGCCGCATCCGATGCGAAGGATCTGGGCCTCCAGCCGCTCTTTGAAAAGATCGTCGATCATTTCCCCGCGCCCGGCGCGCTGACGGACGGCTCCGCGGACGAGCCTTTCGCCATGCTGGTGACGACCATCGAGGCCGATCCCTATCTCGGCCGCATCCTGACGGGCCGCATCGAAAAGGGCACGGCCAAGCCGAACAGCCCCGTCCATGCGCTGCGCCGCGACAAGGAAGGCAATGTCACCGAAGTCGAAAAGGGCCGCCTGACGCGCGTTCTCGCCTTCCGCGGGATCCAGCGTCTCCCTGTGGACGAGGCGAAAGCCGGCGACATCGTCGCCGTCGCGGGCCTTGAAGAAGCGACCGTCGCCGACACGATCGGCGATCCGGCCATGACCGAGGCGATCCACGCCCTTCCCATCGATCCGCCGACACTCTCCATCACCGTCTCCATCAACGACTCGCCGCTGGCCGGTCGCGAAGGCAAGAAGGTGCAGTCCCGCGTCATTCGCGAGCGGCTGATGAAGGAAGCCGAAAGCAATGTCGCCATCCGCGTGGCGGACAGCGAAACGAAGGATTCCTTCGAGGTTGCGGGCCGCGGCGAATTGCAGCTCGGCGTGCTGATCGAGAACATGCGCCGCGAAGGATTCGAACTCGGCATCTCCCGCCCCCGCGTGCTCTATCGCGAGGACGAGAACGGCAAGCGCCTCGAGCCCATCGAGGAAGTGACCGTCGATGTAGATGACGAGTTCACCGGCACGGTGATCGAAAAGGTCTCGCTCAGGAAGGGCGAGATGATCGACATGCGCCCCACCGGCGCGGGCAAGACACGCATCATCTTCCACTGCCCCTCGCGCGGCCTCATCGGCTATCACGGCGAATTCCTCACCGATACGCGCGGTACCGGCGTAATGAACCGCGTCTTCCAGGAATACGGCCCTTATCGTGGCGAAGTCGAAGGCCGCCGCAACGGCGTGCTCGTCGCCAATGGCACGGGCGAGGCCGTTCCCTACGCGCTCTGGTATCTGGAAGAGCGCGGCGTACTCTTCATCGCCCCGGGCGCAAAGGTCTATGAGGGCATGGTCATCGGCGAGAACTCACGTTCCGACGACCTGATCGTGAACCCGCTGAAAGCCAAGCAGCTCACCAATATCCGCACCACCTCGAAGGATGAGGCCGTGCGCCTCACCCCGCCCCGTCCGCTCACGCTCGAACAGGCCATCGCCTATATCGAGGATGACGAGCTGGTGGAGGTGACCCCGGAATCGATCCGCCTGCGCAAGCGCTATCTCGATCCCAACGAGCGCAAGAAGCACGCGCGCGCCGGATAAGGACCGATTCCGGCCCAAGGTTGTCCGATATCGCGGCTTCGGCCCGTGTGACCCTGTCACACAGGCGACGGATTCATTGCCTCTCAACCTTCCGGGTGCCAGTCTTCTCCGCTCGCAACGGAGGAGGAAACGATGGCAGGTAACCCGGAATGGCTCGCGCAGGTAAAAGAAGAGGCGCTGGAGCCCGAACGCCCCATCGTCGACCCCCATCACCATCTCTGGGATCGTCCGGACTCGCGCTACGAACTGGATGAGTTGCTTGCCGACACGGGGAGCGGCCACAACATCCGAGCCACCGTCTTCATCGAATGCGGCTCCATGTATGAGGCCTCCGCCACCCCCGCCATGGCCCCGCTCGGCGAAACCGAGTATGTGAACGGCATCGCTGCGAAATCGGCGAGCGGCGTTTTCGGCGAAACGCGCATCGCGGCGGGCATTGTCGGTTTTGCCGATCTCACGCTCGGCGATGCGGTGGACGAGGTGCTGGAATGGCACATGCTGCGCGCACCGGAACGCTTTCGCGGCATTCGCCACGCCAACGCCCATGATGACAGTCCTGAAATTCGTGAAGCGCATACCCGTCCGCCCAAAGGCCTTCTGAGCCATGACGATTTCCGCAAGGGGTTCGCCCGGCTGGAACAGAAGGAGATGACCTTCGATGCCTGGCTGTTCCACCCGCAAATTCCGGAACTGACGGACCTCGCACGCGCCTTTCCCAATACGACCATCATTCTCGATCATTTCGGCGGGCCGCTCGGCATCGGCCCCTATGAGGGCAAGCGCGCGGAAATCTTCGAGCAGTGGAAAAAGGACATCCACGAACTCGCCTCCTGCCCCAATGTCGCGGCGAAGCTCGGCGGCATCAACATGGCGGTGAACAGCTTCGGCTGGCACAAGCGCCCGATGCCGCCGACCTCCGACGACCTCGTGGACGCCACGCGCGACTGGTATCTCTATACCATCGACGCCTTCGGCCCCATGCGCTGCATGTTCGAGAGCAATTTCCCCGTGGACAAGCTCTCCTGCTCCTATGGCGTGCTGTGGAACGCCTTCAAGAAGATCGCGAAGGATTTCTCGGAGGACGAAAAGACCGCCCTTTTCCACGATACGGCGAAAAGGGTTTACCGGCTGGACTAGCGACACCTTCACGACCAATATGCGCCGAACGCCGTCCAGAGGTCCGAATGCTCGATCCGCAGAAAATCGATGAACTCGCAAGCTTCGCACTGGAGCTTGCCGATACCGCCGCCACCGTCACCCTGCCGCATTTCCGCTCCGGCCTTGCCGTGGACAACAAACGCGGCAATTTCGACTTCGACCCCGTGACAGCGGCGGATCGCGATTCCGAAATGGCGATCCGCAAGCTCATTCTCGAGCGCTATCCGGATCATTCCATTCTCGGCGAAGAGCATGGCAATCATGAAGGCGCAAGCGACCTCACCTGGATCCTCGATCCGGTGGACGGCACCCGCTCCTTCATTTCGGGCGTTCCGCTCTGGGGGACACTGATCGGCCTCAATGACGGCACGAAACCCGTCATCGGCCTGATGGACCAACCCTATATCGGCGAACGTTTCATCGGGCGGCCCGGCGGCACGGAACTGATCCGCGCCGGAAAGGCGCTCCCTCTCAAGGTGAGCGGCTGCACCAGGCTAGAGAATGCGTTGCTCGGCAATACCGATCCCGGCATGTTCACCGTCGATGCCGAGAAAGCCGCCTTCCGCGAAATTTCCTCGAAGGTCCGCCTGCGCCGTTTCGGCGGAGACTGCTATTTCTACTGCCTGCTCGCCGCGGGCACGCTCGACCTCGTGGTCGAATCCTCGCTCCAGCCCTATGACATTCAGGCGCTCATTCCCGTGGTCGAGAATGCGGGCGGCATCGTCACGACATGGAGCGGCAAGGACCCGCAGAACGGTGGGCAGGTGGTTGCCGCCGCCACACCGGAACTGCATGCGGCAGCACTGGAGATATTGAAGCCCGCCGCAGCCGACTGAGCTAACCGCGCGGCGCCACCTTATCGGCAAACCGGTCGAAGGCCTGCCAGAAGACGGCCCGCAAGGCATCACGTTCCATCAGGATTTCATGCTCGGAGCCTTCCACCCGGACGAACTCCGCATCGGGAATGTGCTGCGCCGCCTGCTCAAGCGCGCTCCCCTCGATCAGCCGGTCTTTCGTCGCCTGGGCGATGAGAACGGGGATACGCACCTCACGCAGATAGTCCGCTCTCTCCGTCATCCCGATGGAGCGGATCGCCGCGCGCACCCAGCCGAAAGTCGCCGCGCCGAGCCCAAGCGCGGGGTCCGCCCGCACCAGTGCCTGATGAATGGCGTGGTGCCGCTCATCGGAGGTCACGATATTATCCTCGAACGCCTCTTCATCCGCCGCAGCCGGTCCGCCACCGGGAATGTAACGTCCGGCAAAACCAAGCGCGCTGCCGCCATAAGCCAGCATCGCCGCGGCAAAGGCATTCAGCGCATTCCCGAGCCGCAGGCCCAGCATGGGCGCGGAGAAAACCGCCCCGCTGAACCAGTCGGCGTGGTCGTGACAGGCGCGCAGCAGAATATTGCCGCCCATGCTGTGCGACATCGCGATCCATGGCTTCGGGAAGGCGGGGGCAATTTCCGCCATGAAGAGCCCGAGGTCGCAGTCGAATGTGGAGAAATCGTCGATATGCCCTTTTCGCGGATCGTCCAGCATGCGCGCTGAAAGCCCCTGCCCGCGCCAATCCATCGTGGCGACGGCAAAGCCGCGCGCGATGAGGTCGCCGATCACTTCGAAATATTTTTCGGCAAACTCCGTGCGCCCGCCAAAGAGAAAGACCGTCCCCCGGCAATTCTCGATATGTGCCGCTTCCGGCGTCCATGTGACGACGCGCAGCCGCGCCCCGTCCGTCGCCTCCAGCCAGCGCGCGTCGGCGCCCTCGGGCGCACGAAAGCCCTCGATCTCGATAAGCGGTGCAGCCGCCAGCTTGTTCACGAAAATACCCCTTCTCCCTCGTCACGCCCTGGAACGAAGCCGGAAACACTCAACTCAAGCCCTGAATTCCTTTAGGGTCGGCGACAACAGAAACATGCCGGAGGATACAGCAGGCCATGAGCTGGGAAAAGGAAGCCGAGGAAATCAGGAAACGCCGCACCCTGGCCCGCGAGCAGGGCGGCAAGGAAGCCATCGAGCGCCAGCACGAAAAAGGCCGACTGACCATCCGTGAACGGATCGAGAAGCTGACCGACCATGAGAGCTTCCGGGAGATGGGCGAAGGCGCGGGCGTGCCGCATTTCGACGAGGAGGGGAACCTCATCGGTTTCGAACCCGGCAACTACATTCTGGGCTTTGCCAAGGTGAACGGCCGGCGCGTCGCCGTCGGCGGCGAGGATTTCACCATGAAGGGCGGCTCGCCCAACCCCGCGGGCCTGCGCAAGAGCGTCTATGCCGAAGAGCTGGCGCTTACCTACAAGGTCCCGCTCATCCGCCTGCATGAAGGCGGCGGCGGCAGTGTCGCCGGATCCGGCAAGAAGGGCGTACGCCCCATGGGCGATCCCGTTTTCTCCACACCGCGCTTCCGGTCGATCACGCAGGTGCTGGGCGAAGTGCCCGTCGCGACGGCGGCACTCGGCCCGGTCGCGGGCATGCCCGCCGCACGCCTCGTCGCCTCGCATTTCTCCGTGATGACCGAGAACGCGCAGGTGTTGATCGCGGGGCCGAAGGTCGTCGCGCGCGCGCTTGGCGAAGACCTGACCAAGGAAGAGTTGGGCGGCGCCGAAGTCCATGCGCGCTCGGGCGTCATCGACAATGTAGCGAGCGACGAAGAGGACGCGCTGAAGCAGATCGCGCAATTCCTTTCCTACCTGCCGGACAATGTCTGGCAATTGCCCCCCGATATCGAGACCGAAGACACCCCCGACCGCATGGATGAAAGCCTCATCGACATCGTCCCGCGCGAACGGCGCAAGCCCTTCGCCATGCGCAAGATCGTCAAGGCCGTGGTGGACAAGGGCAGCTTTTTCGAAATGACGAAAAAATACGGCCCCTCCCTCATCACCGGGCTTGCGCGCCTCGACGGCAAAAGCGTGGGCGTGATCGCCAATGACTGCAAATTCTACGCAGGCGCCATGACCGCGCAGGCGGCGCAGAAGCTCCGCCGCTTCGTCGATATGTGCAACACCTTCAACCTGCCCATCCTCTCCTTCGTGGACGAACCGGGCTTCATGATCGGCTCCGCCTCCGAACAGGCTGCCACCATCCGCCACGGCACGGGGGCGATTGCCGCCGTGATGCAGAGCCGCGTTCCCTGGGCGAGTGTCATCGTGCACAAGGTGTTCGGCGTGGCGGGCGCCGCGCATTTCGGGCCGGAGGGTTTCGTCCTCTCATGGCCGAGCGCAGCAACCGGCGCCCTTCCCGTGGAAGGCGGCGTCGCCGTCGCCTTCGCCCGCCAGATCGCCGAAGCCGAAGACCCGGAAGCCTTGCGCCAGGAGCTGGAAGAAAAACTCGCCGCGGGGCAATCGCCTTTTCCCCGCGCGGAAGGCTTTTCCGTCCATGAGCTGATCGATCCGCGCGAGACACGCCCGCGGCTTTGCGAATGGCTGGACTGGGCCGCGCCCCGCCGCGAAACGGCGAAGGGGCCCTATCTCGCGACGATGCGCCCGTAAAAAAGGGCTCCGGCGATACGCACCGGAGCCCAGTCGTCCCCACTCACGCAACTCGCCCCTCAGCGTCTCAAATGAGCGGGGAGTGTCCGTTAGTACTGGGACAGGAGAATTGCGCCCGTGATCGCACTGATCCACAGGATCACGGCGCGGTCGCGCGCATCGTCATAGGCGCGAACGCGATAGGCGGAACCCCAGCGCCGATGATGCGCGTAATAGACCGGCTTGCCCCAACGGCGGTACCGGCGCTCATAGCGCGGGCGCCAATGGGCGAAAGGCCGGTATTCGCGCCTCGGCGCCGGACGGTAATAACTGCCGCGCCTGTTTTCGCGGTGTTCATACCGGTCATAGCGGCGATAGTGACGCCGCTCATATCTGTCGTGACGGCGATGCTTGCGGTAGTCGCGATCATGGCGGCGACCCTCTCTGGGGCCATGCCGGTAGTCGACCGTCTCCACATTGGCAGCCGTATTCGCCTTGATATTCACGCCCAGCACACCTGCCGAAGCCTGCGCCGCCAGGGGTACTGAAAACGCCATGCCGGCCGCGAGGCCGGCAACAATGAATGCCTTTCTCATGCTTCCTGCTCCTTCTGTCGTTCGATCGTCCCCCTGGTGTTGAAACGATGATCGGCCATCCGCGCTGAACGGGCGCTGGCATGGCCGTTCATCCGGCGTTCAGCTTCGGGGGAGGGTTTCCGGGATTTCGGGAAAAGGCGGGGGCCGGCCCGCCGGAACGATCCGGCAGGCCGGTCATCTGTCAGAGGACCCGAAGGACCTTGCCCGTATAGGAGCAGATATCGAGACGCACCTGCTTGCCGTGCCGGTTGCGCGCATTCACCTCGTAATAGTCGCCGTAATCGGTCGCCTTGCTGAAATGGCTGTAGCCGTGAGCGGCCACGCCCTTTCGCCAATGGTTGAAGCCATGGCGGCCGCCGCGCTTATAGGCCGGGCCGTTGTAGTTGGTGGCGCTGCGGACATTGAGAATATGCCCGTTATGCGCCCTGGTCCGCACGACCACCGGACGGCCGCGCTTGTTGAGCGCCCGCACACGATAGACGCCACGCTCCTCCTTCAGGCTGACGACATCGAACCCGTGAAAGCCCTTGCGCTTGAGCTTGGCGAGCAGACGGTTGATGTCCATGCCCTTGGGATCGTAGCGCGGGCGGAACTTCTTGAAGTCGATCGACTGGATCCGGCCCGTGCGCGCATCCACCTTTGCGTCCACGATCATCCCGAGGCGCGTGACGCCTTCCAGACGATAGACGCGCTGGTTCTTTGCGAGGCGAATATCGGTCACCGTGCCGCCCGAGCGGTTTTCGACGAGGCGGACCACGCGGTTGAGCGGCATCACCCGCCCGTTATGTGCCCGCCATCCCGGGGATCCGCGGCGATAGTCGATGGTCTGGGCCGTCATCTGCGGCCCGGCATGATGGCTGCCGAATGTCAGCACGAAATTCGCATTGCCGGCCTGTGCCGGAGCGGCCATTGCCATCGCGCCCAGAATGCCGGCTGCCGCCGCGGTCTTGAGAAGAATGTTCGTCATGTCTGCCTCCTGTGTCAGCTGGGGAAACCAAATGCTGAGACACAGAATGACGGGACCTCGCTGAACCTATCGTGGACCTTCCGTTCAGCCGGGGTTCACCCGCGCAGGCCGCGACAAAAGCGGCGGATATCCTCACTTGAAGAGCCTGAAACACCACCCATCTATTAGGGACCGGACGCCAAAACGGGTCCGGAACGGGCCGAGGTCCCAGCCGGCCGTAAGGCGGATGGGCGGCCCGAAGGATGCATCGCTTCAACCAAGGGTGTTCAAATGAGAAACTTCGACTTTTCCCCTCTCTATCGTGCCAGCGTCGGCTTCGACCAGCTTCAGTCGCTTCTCGACAATGCGACCCGCGAGGCCCAGACCTCTACCTATCCGCCCTACAATATCGAACGGGTGGACGAGCATAATTACCGCATCAGCATGGCGGTGGCGGGCTTCGCCGAAGACGATCTGGAGATCGAGGTGAAGCAGAACGTGCTCACCATCAACGGTCAGAAGAGCGAGCAGGACGGCGAGACGAACTACCTCCATCAGGGTATCGCCGCGCGCAGCTTCGAGCGCCGCTTCCAGCTGGCCGATCATGTGGAGGTCACGGGCGCGAAGCTCGAAAACGGCCTCCTCCATGTCGAATTGCAGCGTCAGGTTCCCGAAGAGATGAAGCCGCGCCGCATTGCGATCACCAATGCCTCGGCGGGGTCGAAATCGCTGGAAGGCAGCTACGCGACGGCCGCCGACTGATCGGATGCCATAACGCGCATAATGAGAATGAAACGGGGCGGGCCGGAAACGGCCCGCCTTTTTTCATATGCTCAGAGATCGAGCTGCATTTCGAACACGCTCGGTTCGCCCGGCAGCTGATGGCGCGTAAAGCCGAGTTCGGTACACAGATCGAGCATCGGCTTGTTCTCGCGCAACACATGGCCGAAGATCTGCTTCACACCGCGAGCCCGCGCATAGTCGATGAGCTTGTGCATCAGCCCGTAGCCGAGACCATGTCCGTGAAGATCGGTCCGCACCAGGATCGCATATTCCGTCCGCTCCCTGTCGGGATCGTCGGAAAGCCGGCCTACCGCGGCAAGATGCTGGCGCGTCTCGTCGGTAAAGACCACAAAGGCCATTTCCCGGTCATAGTCGATCTGCGTCAGACGCGCGGCCAACTGGCGCGGAAGCTTTCTGAGTGGCGACAGGAAACGCAGCCGTATGTCTTCCGGATCGGTATGCGCCAGAAGGTCGTCCGTCAGCGGCGCGTCTTCGGGCCGGATAGGCCGCATCGGATAAATCCTGCCGTCTCGCCCGGAAATCGCCCCTTCCAGCGCACCGGGATAGGGCCTTATCGCAAACCGCGACGAGCCCTTGCCATGCGGCGCCTTGATGCGCACACGCGCATCCAGCGCCAGCACGCCTTCCTCATCCGCCCAGAGAGGGTTGATGTCGAGTTCCGCGATGTCGGGATTATCCGCCGAGAGATCTCCGATCGCCATCAGAGTGCCCGCAATCGCATCGAAATCGGCACCGGGACGTCCGCGATAGCCATCGAGAAGCCTTGAGACCCGCGTGCGCCGGATCAGATCTTCTGCCAGCACCCGATTGAGAGGCGGCAACGCCATCGCCTGGTCTCGCACGACTTCCACCGCCGTACCGCCCTGCCCGAAAAGAAGCACCGGGCCAAAGGTCGCGGCGTCGATCATGCCGAGGATGAGCTCGAAGGCACTGGGACGGCTCGCCATGCGCTGAACGGTAAACCCGTCGATCTTCGCATCTGGCCTGGCTTCCGCCACGCGGTCGAGCATGCGCCGCGCCGCCCGCAGCACCGCTTCCTTGTCTTCGAGATCGAGCGCGACGCCGCCGACATCGGTCTTGTGGGTAATTTCGGGGGAAAGAATTTTCAGCGCCACCGGATAGCCGATTTCCTCCGCGCACGCCGCCGCTTCATCGACGGAACTCACCGTGAGCGTTTCCACGACCGGAATGCCATAGGCCTTCAGAAGCGCCTTTGCTTCCGGTTCCGTCAGCCATTCGCGCTTCTCGCCGGCGGCCTTGTCGATAATGGCACGCGCCGCATCGAGATCGCGCTGCGGCCATGCAGGCCCCGCCGGCGGAATTTCCATCAGCAGCCGCTGGTTACGGTCATAGCGAACCTGCAGCATGAAGGAATGAACCGCCTGACCGGGCGTGTCATAGGTCGCGACCTTGTTGTTGAGAAAAACCTGTCGCGCCTCCCGCGCGCCCTGATCGCCAAGCCAGCTCGTATAAAGCGGCTTGCGGCTCTTCGCAGCGGCATCGACAACCGCCCGCGCGGCTTCGACATTGTCCACCACGGCGGTCGGACAGTTGAGCACCAGAAGCGCATCGGTATTCGGGTCTCCCATCAGGCCTTCGATCGCATCCGCATAACGCTGCGCACCGGCATCGCCGATAATGTCCACCGGATTGCCCCGGCTCCAGGTGGGCGGCAACACCTTGTTGAGGCTCTCGATCGTCTCCGGCGCCAGCGAAGCGAGATGCCCGCTCTCGTCGATCAGATCATCGGTCGCCAGCACCCCGACACCGCCGCCATTGGTAAGGATGGCAAGCCTGTCGCCGAGGAGCGGCTTGCGCTCCGAACGCATGGCAAGGGTCTCCACCGCATCGAAGAGGTCTTCCACGCCCTGCACGCGCAACATGCCCGCGCGGCGGAAAGCGGCGTGATAGACCGCGTCGGACCCGGCCAGCGCACCGGTATGCGACCGCGCCGCCTTGGCGCCTTCTTCATGGCGGCCCGCCTTGATGACCATGACCGGCTTCAGGCGCGCGGCCTGCCGGCCTGCGGACATGAACTTGCGCGCATCGGTCACCGACTCGACATAAAGCAGAATGCTTTTCGTCTTCGGGTCATGCGCGAGAAAATCCAGCATGTCGCCGAAATCCACATCCGACATGCCGCCCAGCGAAACGATATGGGAAAATCCGATATTGCGGCTCGTCGCCCAGTCGAGGACGGCGGTGACGACGGCACCCGATTGCGAGACGAAGGCAACATTGCCATCGAGCGGCGGCAGATGGGTGAAGGAGGCGTTGAGCTGGTTTCCCGGTGCCAGGATGCCAAGACAGTTCGGCCCGACGATACGCAGAAGATAGGGCTTAGCCGCATCCAGCATCTCGCGCTGTAGCGCCCGTCCTTCTTCGCCGAGTTCGCCAAAGCCCGCCGTGATGACCACGGCGGCGCGCGTTCCCTTCTTTCCGAGTTCGCCGATAATGCCCGGCACGGTGTGAGGCGGCGTCGCGATCACGGCGAGGTCGGGCGCCTCCGGCAGCGAGGCAACATCCCTATAGGCCTCCTCCCCGCCGATCTCACCGCCCTGCGGATTGACCGCCCATATGGGCCCTTTGAAATCGGCGCTTCTCAGGTTCCGCAGCACGACCTTGCCGATACTGCCGTCGCGATTGCTCGCTCCGATCAGCGCGACGGATTTCGGCGCGAACATTTGATGGAGGTTTCGGATGCTCATGGGAACCTCGACGAATATGGGGGGCAGAATTCAAGCCGGGAAGAGATGCTCGAACGCAAGGGGAATGGAAACACAGAACGGCGTATATCGCGAGCGGACAAGTGGCCGCGCCACGCCCAATCTGTGGAAAACCGCATGGGTTTGATCTAACGCAAAGAAGAGAGGCTATGGAAAGCTCAGCCGTCGGTCGCACCGCTGCCGACCGGATAGCCCGTCATCAGGGAGAGGTCGCGCAGGATATCGCGTCCTTTCCCCCCGCCATCGCCCGACATATCGTCCGAAGCGGCAAGCAAGAGCGCGTCCAGATGCGCGCGAACGATTTTCAGATCGTCATCGGAATAGGCGGATGTAGCCCGCAGGAAGCGGCATAGCGACGCTCCGAGCGCCGTCACAAAATCATAGCCGAAGGACCCGCCCTGCCCCTTCACATTGTGGGCAATGGCGTAGATCTCATCCATGACCTGCCGGCGGTCCGCCCCGTCTTCCAGCTTTGCCCAGAGCAGGAACATCTGATCGACATCCTTGCGGAACTGGTCCTTGTAACTGTCGCGCAATGCTTCCACGGCAGCCTCCGCTTTCGCGATCAGGCGCGCATATTCGCTCGAATCGTTTTCGTCGAATGAGGCCATGGTTCCGTTTTCGAGCATCTGAGTGAAAAGAGGCATGCAATACGGAGATCCAAGACGATATGCGGGTCAGCATTAAGAAAGCCTAAAAACGCATGTGTCGGATTGACAATCATCCCGCCGTCGCGCGCGCATAAGCAAGGAATTCCGCGACAGCGGCGGCTTCCGTCTGGAATGACGCGACAAGTCTTACCGTCCGCGCCCGGTCATTGTCCCCCACCATCGGCCAGGGATGGAAGCGCGCGCCCGCCTCTTTGAGGCCTTTCGACATGGAAACCGGCATGCGGACGAAAATCTCGTTCGCCTCTACGGGGAAATGAATGCCAACGCCGGGTATTGCACCGAGCCCTTCGGCAAGCTCGCCCGCCATCGCATTGGCATGAGCGGCCAGGCGCAGCCACAATCCGTCTTTCAGATAGGCTTCGAGCTGGGCCGAAAGAAAACGCATCTTCGAAAAGAGATGCCCGCCGCGCTTTCGCCGGAACGCAAAATCGCGTGCCAGATGCTTGTCGAAAAAGATCACGGCCTCGGCCCCCATGGCGCCGTTCTTGGTCGCGCCGAACGACATCACATCGATCCCGGATTTCCATGTGATCTCCGCCGGCGACGCATCGAGCGCCGCAACCGCATTGGCAAAGCGCGCGCCGTCCATGTGAACCGCGATATCGCGCGAATGCGCAATATCCGTAAGCGCCCGGATTTCATCGACGGAATAGAGCGTCCCGCATTCGGTGGATTGCGTCAGCGTCAGCGTCGAAGGCTGTACATTGTGGACATTGCCAAGCGGCAGAAGACGAAATGCGGCCTTGAAGGCATCCGGTTCGAGCTTTCCGTTCTCGCCTGCAATCGGCACGAACTTGGCACCGTCGGAAAAGAATTCAGGCGCACCGCATTCGTCGACATGGGCATGCGCGTGTTCGTGACCGAAAACCGCGCCCCATGGCGGCGTGAGGCAGGCCAGCGCCAGAGAATTCGCCGCCGTGCCGGTCGCGACGGGAAAAACCTCGACCTCATGTTCGAACAGATCCGCCATGACGATCTGAAGCCGCGCGGTCACATCGTCGGCGCCATAGGAAGCGGCACTGCCATGATTGGCTTCCGTCAGCGCCGCCATGATTTCGGGCGCCACGCCCGACGCATTGTCACTGGTAAAATCCATCGCCGCCATTTCCGATCCCGCCATCTTCTTCACCTGAACGGGCGGATCGTAACGGGCTCACCGGCGAAAGAGAAGGTGATCGAGCGAAAACCTGCCGCCCCCCAGCGCCGCCAGGGCAACGAGCATGACCGCCCAGGAAAGATGCACCGTATAGGCTTCCGGGTAGACGAAGATCTGGATGACGAGCGTCATGCCGAGAAGAGGTAGTGCGGCAAAGCGCGTGGCGAGCCCGAGCAGAATGAGAAGCGAAAAGAAATGTTCCGAATAGGTCGCCATATAGGCTGCGAGATGCGGCGGCAGAAGCGGCAGCGCATATTCATATTGAAAGAGGAAGAAAGTGCTCTCCTTGATCGTGAGTAGTCCCTCCACCTTGGTGCGGGCGGACTGGAAAAAGACCAGAAAGATCGCCACCCTCATCATCAGCGTGTAGAGCGAAACGGGGATGCTAGCCAAAAGCGCATTCGCCCGCCCGGCAAACGCAGCCGCTCGTGGTATCGCGGCGCGCGACGCGGCACTCTCAGAGATGTTGGACATGGCAGGTATCTCCTCGCTCGGATAAGGGCGCAGCGAAGGCGCCCGATGACAGGATGAAACGAAACGCCGCGACGAGATCGAAATCCGTGTCGACGGCAGCCGCCGCCTCAGCGGCATCGCCCAGCGCCGCGCCCGCGGCGAACTTTTCGCAAAACGCATGCATGCCCAAATCGAGCGATGCGATGCGCACCTCTCCCCCGCTCCGGAACACCATCAGAAAATCGGGGCCGGTATCGAGGTCGATGGGCATGACCTCGGCATCCTCGCGATTGCTTCGCCAGATCTGAAACACGGGCCAGCTGGAAGAAAGCAACGCCGCCGAAGGATGGAAACGGAGGCAAAGCCCGGACGGATCATCGCCGGCCTGCAACGCGCCGGGATCGACCGGCGGCGCCTCGCCCGCGTGATAGGCAGCAAGCCAAAGAAGCTCCAGCCGCGCAACATCGCCAAGATAAGGCAGCCTGGCGGCCGGCTCGAACCGGTCGAGAAATTCCGGAAAACCGTCGCCGAAACCCATCAGCGTGCCGAGCGACGGCATGCTGTCGGCAAGGAAGAGCCGCGCCGACGCCCGGAAGAAGTCACGCCCAACAAGACGTTCCACGGCAGGGAAAATATCGGCAAGCGCATCGACAAGACTGGCATGCACATTATTTCGGTAAACATCGAAACGGCGCGCGAGCGGTATGCGCTCGGAAGGCGAGAACAGGGAAAGCGCCGAGCCGTCTTCGGGCTTGCGCAGTGATGCGGCAAAGCGCGCCTGAAAATCTGCCAGTGAGGGGCGCGCGTCAGTCATGCGCACGCCCCATCATGGCGGCTTGTGCCTGAGCCCGAAGCAACAGCTTGTCCGCCTTCGATGCTTCCTCAAGCAGCACGCTAAGCGGCGGCACGTCACTGTCCCATTCGATCAGTGTAGGGACGGGCCCGACCCGGTCGAGGAAACGGCCGCAGAGCTCGAAGACTTCCGGCGATACCCGGCTGCCATGATCGTCGATCCGGAGCGCTTCGCCCTCCACCATCTCCACCGCATGGCCCGCCAGGTGAATTTCGCCCACCAGATCGGCGGTAATGGCGTCGAGCCAGGCGGCGGCGTCCCGGCCGTGGTTCATCGAAGAGACATAGACATTGTTGACGTCGACCAGCAATCCGCATCCCGTGCGCCGCGCCAGCGCGACGAGAAATTCCGTCTCGCTCATCTCGTCACGCGTGGCGACATAGGTGGACGGGTTTTCGATCAGCATGCGCCGCCCGAGAATGTCCTGGGTCTCCTCGACATGCTCCGCGACGATGTCGAGCGCTTCCTCTGTCAGTGGCACAGGCAGAAGGTCGTTGAAATGGATGCCATCGTGCCGCGACCAGGCGAGATGTTCGGAGACAAGGCCGGTCTCGTACCGGTCCACTAGCGCGCGCAACCGCTTTGCATGCGCCCGGTCGAGCGGCCCGGCCGAGCCGAGCGACAGCCCGACCCCGTGCAGCGACAGCGGATAATGTTCTCGAATAGCGGTCAGATAGCGATGCGGCGCCCCGCCCGCGCCCATGAAGTTTTCGGCATGCACCTCGAACCAGCCGATGGCGGGCCGCGTGTCGAGGATTTCGCGATAGTGATCGGCCTTGAGCCCGACCCCGGCCGCCCGGGGGCAGGCGGCGGGGGTCGGGCGGCCGAGACGGGACCGGCCGCTTCCGGCGCTACTTGCCGGTGCATCATGAGATGGGGGGATGGTCATGATGATCTCCGTCCGGTCCCTTGAAACACACACTTACGAGGGAAGCTGTGTGTCCTTCGGGTCGAGGCTGCCATTGCCATAGGGCGTTTCGATGCTGGCGCAGGTGCCGGCCGGCACGAGCTTCCAGGCATTGCCCTGATAGTCGAGTGTCGACGTGCCCGCGCAGGTCGTGCCCGCTCCGGCCTTGCAGTCGTTATGGCCGGCCATGGCGACGCCGTAGCATTTTTCCATCGCGCCCTTGCCCATATCGTCGGCATGGGCGGCGGCGGACAGGCTGATGGCGGCGGTGAGCGCACCGGCAATGGCCAGCGAGGAACGGGCGAGCGTGGAACGGGAAAGGGTCTTCGACATGTTGGATCTCCGCTGATTGGGTCAAATGGATGTTGTCCATCCGTCCCGGCGGCATGCATGTGCTGTCTTGCCGGAACGGGATCGAGCATGCCCGCCGGAACGCGGGCCGTGAAATCAACTGCTGTCACGAAGAAGGGCGCGCGCGGACACGCATTTTCACACGGTCGTGATTGCCGGACATGAAGCCCGGAGCCGCTAAGCGCCTGATTCAAAAAGTCATTTTATAGGTCAGTAATCCTGTCATATTTTCTTGCTAAAAAGCCCCCGTTCTGGCAGTATCGCGCTCCCGGAGAAGCCCCGCTTCCCGGGGTCCTTTCGGATGGCCGGTCAAGCGTAATTTGGGCCGCCGGGAGACTTGTCAGGTGGCCCCGCTCCGGGCAAAAGGAGCACCCTGCAGAAAGCTGAGCGGCTACGCGGCACTGCAGCCGGGGCACGCGCCAGGATAACGGGACCTAAGATTTGTCCCCCGGGCTGCTGGCCCGGGTCGTGGAGCGTGCTAGATGACGGGCTTGCGGGCCCACCGCGCGGGGATCTTGCGATCAGGCGTAATCCGCTGACGTCCCCCGCCCTCGGGGTTCCGGCATGCCGGAATGCCCGGCCCTCCGGTCAGAACCGGAAGGACGAGGCGAGAGACGAAAGTGGCGTAGGTGACGACCCGGTTCGGGGTCCGGCAACGGAAAGACATTCCGTCCGGATCGGCACGGCCCGGGCCTAGGTTAGGGATGGAAAGAAATGACGGAAATGCGGGCAGACATCGGCCAGACGCGGACCAGCATGGCGAAGCTGAAAGCTTCCGCCGCCACTGCGCCCATGGCTTACGCTGCGGGCCTTCCGGCGGCGCAGGGCCTCTATGACCCCCGGAACGAGCATGATGCCTGCGGCATCGGCTTCATCGCGAACATCCACAACCGGAAATCGCACAAAATCATCGAAGACGGTCTGCGTATCCTCGAAAATCTCGAGCATCGCGGCGCGGTCGGCGCCGACCCCAAGGCGGGCGACGGCGCGGGCATTCTCATTCAGATGCCGGATGCCTTTTTCCGCAAGGAAGCCGGCAAGCTTGGTATCGAGCTGCCGGAAGAAGGCCATTACGGCGTCGGCATGCTCTTCATGCCCAAGGCGGACGACGCACGCGCGAAGATCGTCGAACTGGTGAACAGGATCGTCGCCGAGGAAGGCCAGACCCTTCTCGGCTGGCGCGACGTGCCGGTGGACAATTCCGACCTTGGCGAGTCGGTCATCCCGACCGAACCCCGCCACATGCAGGTTTTCGTGAAGCGCGCCGACGACTGTGCCGATCAGGCCGCGTTCGAGCGCAAGCTTTTCGTCATCCGCAAGCGCATTTTCAACACGCTGCTGGAGCAGGAAGGCCATGTGCCGGAGGAACTCTATATTCCCTCCTTCTCCTCTCAGACCATCGTCTACAAGGGCATGCTGCTCGCGGCCCAGGTCGGCCAGTACTACAAGGACCTGACCGATCCGGACATGGTGACGGCGCTCGCCCTCGTGCATCAGCGCTTCTCCACCAACACCTTCCCGACCTGGAGCCTTGCCCATCCCTTCCGCATGGTCTGCCACAATGGCGAGATCAACACGAAGCGCGGCAATGTGAACTGGATGGCGGCACGCTACGCCACCATGGAATCGGAGCTTCTGGGCGACGACATCAAGAAGATCTGGCCGATTGCCGTTCAGGAACAGTCGGATACGGCCTGCTTCGACAATGCGCTCGAACTTCTCATCATGGGCGGCTACTCGCTGGCCCATGCGATGATGATGCTCATCCCGGAAGCCTGGGCGGGCAACCCGCTCATGGATGAAGAGCGCCGCGCCTTCTACGAATATCACGCAGCCCTCATGGAGCCCTGGGACGGCCCCGCCGCGGTCGCCTTCACCGATGGCCGCCAGATCGGCGCGACGCTGGACCGTAACGGCCTGCGTCCGGCCCGCTATTACGTCACCGACGATGGCGATGTGATGATGGCCTCCGAAATGGGCGTGCTCCCCGCACCGGAAGACAAGATTGTCGAAAAGTGGCGGCTGCAGCCCGGCAAGATGCTGCTGATCGACCTTGAACAGGGCCGCATCAGTTCCGATACCGAGATCAAGGCGGACCTCGCGACGCTTCATCCCTATCAGAAGTGGCTGAACGAAACGCAGATCCAGCTTGAGGATATGCACGCCCCGTCCACACGCATGCAGACGCCGCGCTACGGCTCGGTGCTCGATACGCAGCAGGCCTTCGGCTACACGCAGGAAGACCTGAAGTTCCTGATGTCGCCCATGGCGACCGACGGACAGGAAGCGATCGGCTCGATGGGCACGGACACGCCCATCTCCGCGCTCTCTTCCAAGTCGAAGCTGCTCTACACCTATTTCAAGCAGAACTTCGCGCAGGTGACGAACCCGCCCATCGACCCGATCCGCGAGGAACTGGTCATGTCGCTGGTCTCCTTCATCGGCCCGCGCCCGAACCTGCTCGATCTGGAAGGCATGTCCTCGGTGAAGCGCCTGGAAGTGCGCCAGCCCATCCTCACCAATGAGGATCTGGAAAAGATCCGCATGATCGGCGAGGTCGCGGACAATCATTTCCGCACCCAGACGCTCGACATGACTTTCGCCGTCGATCGCAACGAGGAAGCCATGGCCGAAATGGTCGACCGGCTCTGCCAGCGCGCAGAAGAAGCCGTCGATCAGGGCTACAACATCATCATCCTGTCGGATCGCCTGATCTCGGCGGAGCGCATCGCCATTCCGGCGCTGCTCGCCACATCCGCCGTGCATCACCATTTGATCCGCAAGGGCCTGCGCACCAAGGTCGGCATCGTCGTCGAAACGGGCGAGGCGCGCGAAGTGCATCACTTCTGCTGCCTGGCCGGCTACGGCGCCGAGGCGATCAACCCCTATCTCGCCTTCGAGACGCTGCATGAATTGCTGCCGAACCTCGATGAGGGCCTCTCGCAGAAGGAAGCCGAGAAGCGCTACATCAAGGCGATCGACAAGGGCATTCTGAAGGTCATGTCCAAGATGGGCATCTCGACCTACCAGTCCTATTGCGGCGCGCAGATTTTCGACGCGGTCGGCCTCGCCACCTCGTTCTGCGACAAATACTTCACCGGCACCGTCTCCATGATCGAAGGCGTCAGCATCGACGAGATTGCCCGTGAGACGTTCACGCGGCACCGCCTCGCCTATTCCGATGCGCCTGTGCTGAAGAGCGCACTCGATGTCGGCGGCGAATATGCCCAGCGCATTCGCGGCGAAGACCATGCCTGGACGGCTGAATCCGTGCGCGACCTGCAGCATGCGGTGCGCGGCAACAGCCAGGACCAGTACAAGGCCTTTGCCAAGAGCATCAACGAGCAGAACGAACGCCTGCTCACCATGCGCGGCCTCTTCGACATCAAGACGGCCGAGGACGTGGGCCGCAAGCCTGTTCCGCTGGAAGAAGTCGAGCCCGCTTCCGAGATCGTGAAGCGTTTCGCCACCGGCGCCATGTCCTACGGCTCCATCAGCCGCGAGGCACATACGACGCTGGCGATTGCCATGAACCGGCTTGGCGGCCGGTCCAACACGGGCGAAGGCGGCGAGGAGCCGGATCGCTTCAAGCCGATGGCCAATGGCGACAGCATGCGCTCCTCGATCAAGCAGGTCGCATCGGGCCGCTTCGGCGTGACGACGGAATATCTCGTCAACTCCGACATGATCCAGATCAAAATGGCGCAGGGCGCAAAGCCCGGCGAAGGCGGCCAGCTGCCCGGCCACAAGGTCGACGCGGTCATCGCCAAGGTGCGCCATTCGACGCCGGGCGTGGGCCTCATCTCTCCGCCCCCGCACCATGACATCTATTCGATCGAAGATCTGGCCCAGCTGATCTACGACCTGAAGAACACCAACTCCAAGGCGCTCATCTCCGTGAAGCTCGTCTCCGAGGTCGGTGTCGGCACGGTGGCCGCGGGCGTCTCCAAGGCGCGTGCCGACCATGTGACGATCTCCGGCTATGACGGCGGCACGGGCGCCTCACCGCTCACCTCCATCAAGCATGCGGGCAGCCCCTGGGAAATCGGCCTGGCCGAAACCCATCAGACGCTGGTGCTGAACCGCCTGCGCGGCCGCATCACCGTTCAGGTCGATGGCGGCCTGCGTACCGGCCGCGATGTCGTCATCGGCGCGCTGCTGGGCGCGGACGAGTTCGGCTTCGCCACCGCGCCGCTCATCGCGGCGGGCTGCATCATGATGCGCAAGTGCCATCTGAACACCTGCCCTGTCGGCGTCGCCACCCAGGACCCGGAACTGCGCAAGCGCTTCGTCGGTGCGCCCGAGCACGTCATCAACTACTTCTTCTTCGTCGCCGAGGAAGTTCGCGAGCTGATGGCCGAAATGGGCTTCCGCACGGTGAACGAAATGATCGGGCAGATGCAGATGCTCGACAAGCGCAAGGTCGTCGACCACTGGAAGGCGAAGGGCCTCGATTTCGGCAAGCTCTTCCACAAGCCGGATGCACCGGCGGGCGTGAGCATCTTCAAATGCGAGGAGCAGGATCACAAGATCCACGACATCCTCGACCGCAAGCTCATCGAAGCCTCCAAGGGCGCGATCGAAGAGAAGAAGCCGGTACAGATCGAGCTTCCGATCCACAATACCGACCGCACCACCGGCGCCATGCTGTCGGGCGAGATCGCCCGGCACTACGGCCATATCGGCCTGCCCGACGAAACGATCCATGTGAAGTTCAAGGGCACGGCGGGGCAGAGCTTCGGCGCCTGGGTCGCCACCGGCGTCACGCTGGAGCTTGAAGGCGAAGCCAACGACTATGTCGGCAAGGGCCTTTCGGGCGGTCGCCTGATCGTCTATCCGCCTGCCGTCAGCGGCATCGTGCCGGAGAAGAGCATCATCGTCGGCAATACCGTGCTTTACGGCGCCATCGGCGGCGAATGCTATTTCCGCGGCGTGGCCGGCGAGCGTTTCGCCGTCCGCAACTCCGGCGCCGTCGCCGTTGTCGAAGGCACGGGCGATCATGGCTGCGAATACATGACGGGCGGCGTTGTCGTCGTGCTCGGCGAGACGGGCCGCAACTTCGCGGCCGGCATGTCGGGCGGTATCGCCTATGTGCTGGACGAAGACGGCATGTTCGAGCGCCGCTGCAACCT
This sequence comes from Parvibaculum sp., assembly GCF_002684405.1. Lineage (GTDB taxonomy): Bacteria > Pseudomonadota > Alphaproteobacteria > Parvibaculales > Parvibaculaceae > Parvibaculum. The sequence goes on from NZ_NYVD01000034.1 coordinate 48,962, forward strand.
C
>NZ_NYVD01000035.1 GCF_002684405.1 Parvibaculum sp.
GCCGGCCTTGCGGGGGGACTCACGGGCATCAGGCCGACCGTGATGATCGAGGGCGCGCCGGTTGGATCGCGCTCGGGTCTGCAGCCTTCTGTCCTACAGAAAGCGCTGGTTTATAGCTGGCGGGACGCTATCGCGCGGAATACGGAACGCTTCTATAATGACCTGCCGTCCAGCGTGTCCTACCGCTCCAGCTTGAAGCAGTCGCGGAATCGGCAACAGGCTTTGAAAGAAACAGCCGAGGATTAAGCGGCGGCAAGCTTACCGCTTCTTCCCCTTGCCGCGGAATTTGTTGCCGCGTGTGCCGGGTTTGCCGGAGGTGGAGCGGCCCGAAACTCTCTTGCCGCCCGCATCCGCCACGCGGTCCTCGACGGATGATTGCCGCTGCATCGGGTCGTCGGAGATCGCCAGTTCCGTCGCTTCCAGCCGCTTGATCTCATCGCGCAGCCTTGCGGCCTCCTCGAATTCGAGATCGGCGGCGGCGGTCTTCATGCGGTTTTCCAGATCCTCGATATGGGCGCGCAGATTGTGCCCCACCAGTTCCGTGTCGCCGCTCGTGCCGGTGTCCACGCGCACATGGTCGCGCTCATACACGCTTTCGAGAATGTCGCCGATATTCTTGCGGATCGATTCCGGCGTGATGCCGTGTTCGGTGTTGTAGGCGAGCTGTTTTTCGCGGCGGCGTTCGGTTTCCGCCAGTGCGCGTTCCAGCGAGCCCGTCATTTCGTCCGCATAAAGGATCACCTTGCCGTCGACGTTTCGCGCCGCGCGGCCGATGGTCTGGATGAGCGAGGTTTCGGAGCGCAGGAAACCTTCCTTGTCCGCATCGAGGATCGCGACCAGCGAACATTCGGGAATGTCGAGGCCCTCGCGCAGCAGGTTGATGCCGATCAGCACGTCGAAGGCGCCGAGCCGCAGGTCGCGGATGATTTCGATGCGCTCCAGCGTGTCGATGTCGGAATGCATGTAGCGCACGCGAATGCCCTGTTCATGCATATATTCGGTCAGATCTTCCGCCATGCGCTTCGTCAGCGTCGTCACGAGCACGCGGTTGCCCTTGGCGGCGACCTCGCGGCATTCGGCGATGAGGTCGTCCACCTGCGTTGCGACGGGACGGATTTCCGTCACCGGGTCGATGAGCCCCGTCGGGCGGATGACCTGCTCCACGAAGACGCCGCCCGTCTGGTCCATCTCCCAGGGCCCCGGCGTTGCCGAGACGAACACCGATTGCGGGCGCATGGCGTTCCATTCTTCAAACCGCATGGGACGGTTGTCCACGCAGGAGGGCAGGCGGAAGCCATATTCCGCAAGCGTTGATTTGCGCCGGTAGTCGCCGCGGAACATGCCGCCGATCTGCGGCACGGTCACATGGCTTTCATCGGCGAAGACCAGCGCATTGTCGGGCAGATATTCGAAGAGGGTGGGCGGCGGTTCGCCGGGCTTGCGGCCTGTCAGATAGCGCGAATAATTCTCGATGCCCGCGCAGCTTCCCGTCGCCTCCATCATCTCGATGTCGAATTGCGTGCGCTGCTCCAGCCGCTGTGCTTCCAGCAGCTTGCCCTGACCTTTGAGTTCCTGCAGGCGCACCTGAAGGTCGTGCTGGATTTCCTCGATCGCCTGGTTGAGCGTCGGCTTGGGCGTCACGTAATGGCTGTTGGCGTAGAGCTTCACGAGGTCGAGCTTGCCGGTCTTCTGGCCGGTCAGCGGGTCGAACTCCGAAATCTCCTCCACCTCGTCGCCGAAAAGCGAGACGCGCCAGGCGCGATCTTCATAATGCGCCGGGAAGATTTCCACCGTGTCGCCGCGCACGCGGAAGGTGCCGCGCCCGAAGGCCGCGTCGTTGCGCTTGTATTGCAGCGCCACGAGGTCGGCGATGAGCTGCGTCCGGTCGAGCTTCTCGCCGCGCTTGATGGTGAAGGTCATGGCGGAGTAGGTCTCCACCGAGCCGATACCGTAGATGCACGACACGGACGCCACGATGATCACGTCGTCGCGCTCCAGCAGGGCGCGCGTGGCGGAGTGGCGCATCCGGTCGATCTGCTCGTTGATCGAGCTTTCCTTCTCGATATAGGTGTCGGTGCGCGGCACATAGGCTTCGGGCTGGTAGTAGTCGTAATAGGAAACGAAATACTCCACCGCATTGTTCGGGAAGAAGCTCTTGAACTCGCCATAGAGCTGGGCTGCCAGCGTCTTGTTGGGGGCGAGGATGAGCGCCGGGCGCTGCGTGCGCGAGATCACCTGCGCCATGGTGTAGGTCTTGCCGGAGCCGGTGACGCCCAGCAGCACCTGGTCGCGGTCGCCGCCATCGACGCCGGCCACCAGCTCCTTGATGGCTTCCGGCTGGTCGCCCGCGGGCTGGTATTCCGACACGAGCTGAAGCTCGATGCCGCCTTCGGATTTCTCCGGGCGGTCGGGGCGGTGCGGCTCGAAAAGCGGCCAGTTCGCCGGGTCGCCCTTCAGCGCGCCTTGCCATGAGTCGCGGTCGGCCTGCGCCAGCGCCTCGCGGTTTTCCGGCGTAAAGCGCCCCGCCGGCCCTTCCGACAGCCCGCCATTCTCTTTCGTGGGAACGGGTTCCGACCCGCGCCCGAAGGACTTGAAATTACCTCGTGCCATACGCCCAATATGGCGCGGGCGGGGGCGATTATCCAGAGCGTGGCGTCACGCCGTGCCGGATTTCCGGTCCATTATTACCCACTAATGCCATAGGCCAGCGCCACAAGGGCGAAGAGGACGAGTGCTGTGGCGATGCCGAGGGCGTAGCGCAGGCCCGCGCCGTTTTTCTCATGGGGCAGGTCTTCGGTGTCTTTTTCGATTCGGAGCATGGCGTTCCTCCTCGTCCATACCGGGCGGCTCGTTTGTGCCGGGCCGCTCCGTTTCCTTAACCCTATGCCTTCCATTCCACAGCGCAAGGCGGCGATGCGCGTTCGGGGGCAGGCGGCCATTTTCGTTTTTCGCAGCGCAGCGTACTTCCTGTATTCGGGCCCTTCTGCGATGCTGCGGGTATGAATGGGAAGCTGACAGAACAGGCGGAGACCGGGCCGGGCGTTGCACCGAAAGAGCATGTGGCGGCGTTCGTCGCCCGCGCGCATTGGTCGATCTTTCTGCCTGCGCTTGCCGCCGCGCTGCTCTGGGCGCTGGTTTATTTGTGGGCGGACAATTGGACGCCGCGGCTTTCCGCCATCGCGTCGCTGGCGCTTGCCGTGGAGGGGCTCATCGTGCCGATCCTCATTCTCCATGCCTGGGGGCGGACCCGCGTGTTGGGCCTGCGCGTGGGGACGCGGGGGCTGGAGGCGCGGGCGGGTTTTCCCCGCCGCCGGGTCATCGAGGTGGGCGCGCGTGAGATTGCCGAACTTGACTTCGGCCAGTCGCCGCTTCAGAGGTATTTCGGCGCCGGGCGGCTCGATATCCGCACCGAAAGCGGCGCCCGCATCCGGCTGGACGATCTGGCCGATGCCGTGGCAGCCGCATCGGCGGTGCGCCGTCTCATGGCCGGTATCCATCCGGTGCATGAGGAAGCGGACAGCAAGAGAATTGCCCGCGGCGACGGGTTGAAGTGAGGGGGAGCGTCATGAGTGCGATCATCGATTTCGACGAGAAGGCTGCGAAGTCGCTGGAGGCGACCTATCTGACGCCGGATGTCGTCGCGCAGCGCGCCCGGGTGATCGATATGCTGGCGCCCCGGCCCGGCGAACATATTCTCGATCTCGGCGTCGGGCCCGGCCTTCTTGCCTATGATCTGGCGCGGCTTGTCGGCGAGACGGGCCGCATGGTGGGGCTCGATCTCTCGCCGGCCATGATCACCATGTCGAAGACGCGGCTTGCCGCGCTGCCCCAGGCAGATTGTCTGGTGGGGGATGCGACCGCGCCGGATTTTCCCGACGAGCTTTTCGACGCGGTCGTCTCCACCCAGGTGCATGAATATGTGACCGACGTGGACAAGTCGCTCGCCGCCATCAAGCGGCTGCTGAAGCCCGGCGGGCGGGCGCTCATTCTCGATACGGACTGGCGCAGCATCGTCTGGCACTCCTCCGACGAGGCGCGCATGACCCGTATGCTTACGGTCTGGGACGATCATCTGGCCGACCCGCATCTGCCGGCGACGCTGGGGGCGCGTCTCAACCGGGCGGGCCTCAAGGTGGCGCGAGTGGACGTCGTGCCGATGCTGGCGCCGCAATGGCAGCCGGTCTCCTATGCCGCGGGCATGTTCCGCATGATCTCGAACTTCGTCCGGACCCATGCCGACAAGCATGGCGTCCCGGCAGACGAGGTGCAGGCCTGGCATGACGACCAGCTCCGGCTCATCGAGCGCGGCGAGTTCTTCTTCAGCGTGAACCGTTACGCCTTCCTGGCCTATCGCTGATCCGGCTTACGCGCCGTAGCGGGCGAGGTAGATGTCGATCGCCGAGAGGACGATCCTCTCCTTGTCCTCATGCGGGGAGACGTCCTCGCCGAAGAGGGCCGGCCAGATGAAAAACTCCTTCACCATGCCGGAAATCTGTCTCGTGCCCGTTGCCGTGTCATGCGGCTTCAATTGGCCCAGCTCGATATATTTGTCGAGCAGCTCCTGAATGTGCCGGTAACGCGTCTTCGTGCTGCGGTCGTAAACCTCCTGCGCGAGCTGGGGCGCGGAGGGGACTTCCGCAATGACCGCGCGGAGCAGGGCATTGCCGTCATGCGAGAACTGCTGGTCGATGCAGCTGCTGAGCAGCATCAGCAGCGCGTCGCGTACCGGCTTTCCCTGATAGTTCTCCGGGCCGATGGGCGCGCCGGAATAGGCATCCTCGACCACTGCGACGAACAGGACGTCTTTCGATGAAAAATGCTTGTAGAGCGTGGCCGTCGATACGTCCGCCTGCCGAGCGATTTCGGCCATCGCCGCGCGTGTATAGCCTTCGGCGAAAAAGTTCTGGCGCGCTGCCTGAAGAATGGATGCGCGCTTGGCGTCGCTGACGGTGCGTCTGTAGGTTTCCAGTCCCAAACTTGTTTCTTTCTTTCGGTGCCATGTCTGGCAGAGGCAGACCCCGCCTTCTATAGGACTGAAAAGACAAATCGGGTCAAGTGTTCCGAGAGAAAAAATATTTCAGATGCGAAGGTTCAGTCCTCGTATTGGAGCGCCAATACCTTTTTCGTAAGCAAGTTCTACTCCATTATTATTCTTGCTTACGATATAACTTGCTTAGTAACTACCAGATAGCGCAGAGAGCCCCGTGCCACGGCGTCGAACGGGTAGCATGTCACGAGAACGAGGCTGTTCTCTGCGGTGGGGTCCAGGTTTGTTGTAGCGGCGTCAACAATTTGTGTTCCGGTTACTGAGTAAGTTGCTTTCCCGCCGTCCAGCGTTGTCAGCGTGATCTCGTCGCCCACCTGCAGGTCTTTCAGGAAAGCGAAATGCGTGTCCCTGTGACCCGCAATGGCACGCAGGCCTTTGCCGGACGGATCGGTGGCGGACATCTGCCCCGGTCCGAAGGCGAGGGCTTCGCCGCTGGCATTCGACAGAACGATTTCCGAAATTTCGAGACGCGGAACGGAAAGCCGGGCGACGGGCCATGCATCGGCCCAGGCCCATGCCTTGTGGGGTGTGCCTGTGCGCAGGGATTCGTTCCAGGCGCTATCGAGAAGCATTTGCGCTAACTGCGCTTTCGCCTTGATGTAGAGGCCGTGACCGAGCTGCCAGCCGCCAATCGCCATCAGGATCGCGATCAGGACGGCCCCCGCGGGGGCCGTCCATCCGTGTCGTTTCTGTACGGATAGTATTGACGCCTGCGTCATGATTTCAGCCCCGCCGCGTGACCCGCCGCCAGAGCAGCATCAGCAGGAAGGCGGCCAGCAGCGTGAAGAGCCCGTTGCGGATGAGGCCCGGCGCATCGCTTGCCGTCTGGGGAAGGGCAAGGCCCCGGTCCTGCGCGCTATCCATGACCGGGCTCTGCGCGGAGGCGAGCATGGTGGTCGGCGCGGCACGCATCGCCTTGCGCATCACGGGCGCAGGCATGCTCTCGCCGAATACTTTGTCGAACTCCCAGCCATCGGGAAGGTTCACCGGCATGTCGCGGCTTTCCAGCTTCTCCCCGTCGGGGCGCGTGGGCGTCACGTCCACGGCGACGAGGCTGGTGCGGCGGCTCACCAGATGGTGGGCGAGCGCCACTTTCAGGATCTCAGCGTCGGTCTTTTCATAGTCGCCGCCCATCAGCCTGTCGGCTTCGAGCGACGCGATCTTGCGCCGGGCCCAGAGCTTGCCGATGCCGGGCCGGGTTTCGCCCGCATCGAGCGGGATGCGGACCTGCCATGCATTGCCGGCAAGATCGCCCTTGAGCGTGAGGTCGCCCTGCGCCTTGTCCATGCGTGCCGCCAGCACCACCGGTTCGCCCTTGTAGAGATCGGGCACCGGATCGGGCCAGCTTTCGGTATGCGTGCCCTCGGGCCAGCTCGCGGTGACATTGGTGACGAGGGGGTGTTCGAGCTTGTTCACGAGCTCGGCCATGCGGCTCTTCACCTGGGCGAGGTCGCCGATATGGGTGAAGCTGCCGCGTCCCGCTTCGGCGGCCCGGGTCATGAAATAGGAGTTGGGCGCGGACCCGATCCCGACCGTGAAGAGACGCGAGCGGCCGCGATGGCGGGCGATTTCCTCAAACAGCGCCTTCTCGTTGGAGATCGCGCCGTCGGTGAGGAAGATCACCTGTCTCACATGGCTCGTGGCATTGGGGGTGCGGTCGTTGAGCGCAGCCTTCAGCGCGGGCAGCATTTCCGTGCCGCCATCCGCGCTGAGCCCGTTCACGAATTTCCGGGCGACGGCGATGTTCTCGCGGTCGGCGCGGACGGGCTGCGGAAAGAGCAGCTCATGCGTGTCGTCGAAGCGGATGATGTTGAATGTGTCTTCCGGCTTCAGCTTGTCGAGCGCGAAAAGGAGGCCGGCCTTGGCCTGCGGCATGGAGGCGCCCGCCATAGACCCGGAATTGTCGATCACGAAGATCGCCTCCCGCGGCTTGGCCTGCGGCTGTACCGCGCCGGAGGGCGGCATCAGCATCACCAGCACATAGTCCTTGCCGTCCACCGTCTCGCGAAAGAGGCCGGCGGTCGGCGCGGCGGTCTCGGCGGGCTCCCAGGTCAGTTCGAAATCCTTGTCGGCGGGCACGACCTTTTCGGCCAGCGATAGCTTCGCGCCTTCCTTGCCGGTCCGCTGAATGTCCACCTTGTGGAACGAGCTTTTCACCGGCCCGAGCGGAAAGCCCGCTTCCAGCGATATCTCAAGCGCGACCGGGTTCACCTTGCCCTCTTCGGGGTCGAGAACGGGCGGCTGCGTCAGGTCGGGCGCATTGCCGGGATGGGCGGTGCCGGGCGGCAGGTCTTTTTCGTCGGGCTGCGTGGTGCCCCAGCCGGAGCCGGGCACGAAATCCACGACCTGCGGGTCGGCGGCTTCCTTCGGCACATAGCGCGGCGCGACCACCATGGGAAAGCGCAGCGAGAAACGGTCGCCGTCGCGATGCACGGTCTGCTGATATTCGATCTGGATGGTCACGGATTCATGCGGGCCGATATTGGCCACCGCATTGGTGAAGACGTTGGGGCGCTGCTGTTCCAGCAATCCGGCCTTCTTGCCTTCCGCCTTCGCCTTCTCGTAGATCCTGCGCGCCTCTTCCTTCTCCTTGATCTTCCCTTCGATGACGCGGTCGCCGATGATCATTTTCATCGTATCGACGGCGGCGTCCTCGGGCAGGGGGAAGACATATTTGCCCTCCACCCATCCCTCGCCGGGATTGATGAAGCGTTGCGTCACGCGGGCCCGCGCCATGGGGCCGGTCACCTCGATCTTCGCATCGGTGGCGAGCAGGGGAGCGGGCACATATTTGCCCGGTTCCTTCGAGTTCAGAAGCAGCGTGCCGCTTTGCACATCGTTCAGCGTGACGAGGCCGTTTCGGGCGGCCGCGCCATCGGCTTTCGCGGCGACCGTCAACAGGCCGGTCACGGCGAAGAGAGTGGCAAACAGGGCGATAATGAAAACAATGGCGTCGCGCGGACCTGTGTGGTGCGCAGACCGATGCGGCAGGCTCCTCATGGTGACATCCCCTCATCCATGCGTTTCGGTATGAGTGAGTTTCACGGAGGAATGGGGCGGTGCCGGTCAGAAAAACGGGCCGTGGGCTGAAGATTTTGCGGCCATATTATGGCGACACCGGGTAAGGCGTTGATTCCTTACACGGGCCGCCAGCTCATCGGCACATAAAGCGGCTGGGCCTCGATGCGCGCAATCCAGTTCCTGACGGCCGGATAGGCGTTGAGGCTGAAGCCGCCTTCATGCGCCACATGGCTGTAGGCGTAGAGCGCGATGTCGGCAATGGTCATCCGGGTGCCGACGAACCAGTCCTGCGCGGCAAGCTGCCTTTCCATCACGTCGAGCGCCTGATAGCCGCGGTCGTGCCATTCGGGGAAGCGGTCCCTTGCCTCTTCCGCGCCGCCCGGCCTGATCGACCGCCAGTAGCGCGCGACGGCGATATAGGGCTCGTGGCTGTATTGCTCGAAGAACATCCATTGCAGCACCTGCGCCTGCTCAAAGGCGTCGTCCGGCCAGTAGGGTGTTCCTTGCGCGAGATGGAAGAGCATGGCGTTCGATTCCGCCAGCAGGCGGCCGTCTTCCAGTTCCAGCACCGGCACCCGGCCATTGGGGTTCTTCGCCAGGAAGTCCGGCGTGCGGCTCTCGCCTTTCAGAATGTCGATGTCGACAAGCGCCAGATCGCGTCCCGTCATATGGACGAGCAGGCGCGGTTTGTAGCAATTGCCGGAATCCTGCATCTGGTAGAGCCGCATGGTGTCGCTTTCCATCTCTGCGTCATGCCCCGCATAAAGCCGGGGCAGGACGAATATTCTTCAAAACTCCGCCATCTTCTCTTTCTCCAGCACCGTTGCAAGCGTCCTTGCGCCCTTGCGTAACGCATCGTCGGGCACGCCCGCATAACCCATATGAAGGCCCGGCCTGCCGCCCGGTGCCAGCCGGTAGGCGGAAAGCGCGGTTGCGTGAATATCCGCTCGTCGCGCGGCGGCGGCCGCTTTCGCGTCATCCGCGCCGGGCGGCAGCAGGGCGGCGAGCTGCAACCCGCCTTCGCCGGGCGCGGGGCGCAGCCAGCGGGCAAGCGTGGTGTCGAGTTCTTCCAGCAGGATCGCCCGCCGTCTTGCATAGACCTGCCGGACGCGGCGCACATGCGCCCCGAAATGGCCTTCTTCGATAAACTCCGCCAGCGCGGCCTGCAGCGATGCGGGCGGGATATGTCCGGTGAGCCGGATCGCCACGGAAAAGGGCTCGGCGAGCGCGGGCGGCACGATGAGATAGCCGATCCGGATCGCGGGAAAGAGCGTCTTGGCGAGCGTGCCCATATAAATCACGGTGTCGCCGCGATCGAGACCCTGCAGCGAGGCGATGGGGCGCCCGGCAAAGCGGAACTCGGAATCATAGTCGTCTTCGAGGATATAGCCGCCGCTTTGCGCCACATGCTCGATCAGCGCGAGCCGGCGGGGCAGGGAGAGCGTCGCCCCCATGGGAAACTGGTGCGAGGCCGTGACATAGGCCAGGCGTGGCGGCGGCAGGGTGGCGATGGCCGCTTCCACATCCATGCCGTTTCCATCCACTTCGACGGGGCGAATATCGGCTTCCGCGCTCATGAGCGCGCCGCGCGCGCCGAGATAGCCCGGGTCTTCCATCCACACCTTGTCGCCGGGGTCGATCAGCATGCGGATGGCGAGGTCGAGGGCCGCCTGCGCCCCGGCGGTGACGATCACCTGTTCGGGCGCGCAGACGACGCCCCGGTCGGCGGCCGCGTAATCGGCAATCGCCCTGCGCAGGCCCTTATGGCCCTTGTCGACCTCATAGCCGAACAAATCGTGGCGCGGGTCGCGGCTGTGTTTTGCCAGCAGGCGGCTCCACAAAAGCGCGGGGAAGTCTTCGATGTCCGGCAATCCGTGCTGGAAGGGGCGGGTGACGCCGCGGCGGTAGTTCGCCGCGGGCCGCCTGACGCCCTGCATGGCATCGCCGCGCCGGGAGAGGAGGCGTTTCGCGGGCCGGGCCGTTCGGCTTTGCGTCCGCCGCGGGGGCGGCTCGCCGGGTCCCGTCAGCCGGTCCGGCAGCAGATGCGCCACCCGCGTGCCCGCGCCGATATGGCTGTCGAGATAGCCTTCCGCCGTCAATTGCTCGTAAGCGGAGACCACGGTGTTGCGCCCGACGCCAAGTTCCGTGGCCAGGCCGCGCGAGGAGGGGAGACGTGCCCCCGGCTTCAACCGTCCGTCCAGTATGGCCTCGCGCAGCCCGTCATAGAGCTGGCGGTAAAGCGGTAGATCGCTTGCCGTGTCGAGCGACAGCGTGCCCAGCGGCAATGGTGTGTCCGGCATCCGGCCTCTCTCCCACGGTCTCCCCAAGAATGGTTCTACTATAATTCCATCAATGGACCTTCTGATAGGGCCAATTCTGGCCGATAGGGATGCCATTCACGGTTGGAGCCAATGGAGCGAGCGACATGGCGAGCGAGAACAGCGACTACAGTCCCGACAAGGCCTTCAGGCCCCGGCGCGCACCGGGCCGCGAGCGCTTCGACCGTGCCACCGTCCATGCGATCCTCGACGATGGCTATGTCGCCCATGCCGGTTTTCAGGGCGCGCAGGGGCCGGAGATCATTCCCGTCTTCTATGTGCGGGAGGGAGAGCGGGTGCTGATCCACCTTTCCGCGAAGGCCGGGCTCTCCATCGCGCTGAAGCGGGGTGAGGCGGTGACGCTGGCCGTCACCCATCTGGACGGGCTCATTCTTGCGCGCTCCGCCTTCCATCATTCGATGAACTACCGCTCCGTCATCATCCATGGCGCGGCGGTGGAACTCACAGGCGAGGAGAAGGCCGATGCGCTGGACCTGATGGTGGAGAGGGTGGAAGAAGGCCGGTCCGCCAGGGCCCGCCGCGCCAATGCGCAGGAGATGAAGGCAACCGCCGTCTTCGCCGTTCCGCTGGAGCAGGTGGCGGCCAAGCTGCGCAGCGGCGGCCCGAAGGACGACCCGGAGGATATGGCGCTTCCCGTCTGGGCGGGTACGATCCCGCTTGAGCTGATACGGGGAAAGCCCTTGCGGGACATTTCGGTGGATGCGGAGGGCGTTTTGTCCGATTAGCATGTTGCACTGCAAAGGCGGCAGGCTTAGGTTTCAGCCGCCTTTTCAGGCCTTTTCCCGCGACAGGAGATCACGCCATGGGTTTCATTTCAGACGCACTCAACCGCATTCAGCCGTCGGCCACCATGGCGGCGACCCAGAAAGCGCGCGATCTGAAAGCGCAGGGCGTCGATGTGATCGGCCTTGGCGCCGGCGAACCGGATTTCGATACGCCCGACAACATCAAGGAAGCCGCCATCGAGGCGATCCGCCGCGGCGAGACGAAATACACTGCCGTGGACGGCATCCCGGAGCTCAAGGCCGCGATCTGCGCCAAGTTCAAGCGGGAGAACGGGCTCGACTATGCGCCGAACCAGGCCTTCGTCGCGCCGGGCGGCAAGCCGATCATCTTCAACGCGATGGTCGCCACGTTGAACCCCGGCGACGAGGTCGTCATCCCCACGCCTTACTGGGTGTCCTATCCGGACATTGTGCTGCTGGCGGGCGGCAAGCCGGTCTTTGCCGAGGCCTCCATGGAAACCGGTTTCAAGCTGACGCCGGAGGCGCTGGAGGCGGCGATCACGCCGAAGACGAAATGGTTCATCTTCAACTCGCCGTCGAACCCGTCGGGCGCGGCCTATACGCGCGATGAGCTGAAGGCGCTTACAGATGTGCTGATGAAGCATCCGCATGTCTGGATCCTCACCGACGACATGTATGAGCATCTCGTCTATGACGATTTCCAGTTCGTCACACCCGTGCAGGTGGAGCCCGGTCTCTACGAGCGCACGCTCACCATGAACGGCGTCTCCAAGGCCTATGCGATGACGGGCTGGCGTATCGGCTATTGCGCCGGGCCGGTGGAACTCATCAAGGCGATGGCCAAGGTGCAGGGTCAGTCAACCTCCAACCCGACCTCCATTTCGCAATGGGCGGCGGTGGAAGCGCTGAACGGGACGCAGGATTTCATCCCCGAGCGCGCGGCCGTCTTCAAGGAGCGCCGCGACCTCGTGGTCTCCATGCTGAACCAGGCGTCCGGCATCACCTGTCCGACGCCGGAAGGCGCCTTCTATGTCTATCCGTCCTGCAAGGGCACGATCGGCAAGAAGACCCCGTCGGGCAAGGTCATCGAGAACGATCAGGATTTCGTCGAGCAGCTTCTGGAAGCCGAGGGCGTGGCCTGCGTCCATGGCGGCGCCTTCGGGCTTTCGCCTTACTTCCGCATTTCCTATGCGACCTCGACGGAGAACCTCGAAAAGGCCTGCGAGCGGATCCAGCGCTTCTGCGCTTCGCTGAGCTGAGCCCTATCGACCGACGATGAAGAGGGCCGGGCATTCCCGGCCCTTTTTCTGCGTCAAAAAGTAATTTTGAAATAGTTCTAAACAGGGTTGTAACCGCTATATGACTTCATACATCTCCTTGAGAGTTCATCTGAGATGAATGCGAAAACAGGAGGTACATCATGGATATGAAAGTCGACACCGGCATCGCTCAGGGCGACCGCAATGCAATCTCCGACGGTCTCGGCCGTGTGCTGGCGGACACCTATACGCTTTATCTCAAGACCCATAATTACCACTGGAACGTGACCGGCCCGCAGTTCCGCGCGCTCCATCTGATGTTCGAGGAGCAGTATCGCGAGCTCTGGGCGGCGACCGACGAGCTCGCCGAGCGCATCCGCGCGCTGGGCTATTTCGCGCCGGGCACCTATGCGGAATACGCGAAGCTCACCTCCATTCAGGAGGACAATGGCGTCCCGAGCGCGGACCAGATGGTCGCCAATCTCGTGAAGGGCCATGAAACGGTGGTGAAGACGGCGCGCGATCTCTTCCAGCTCGCCGATGAGGCGAAGGACGAGGTGACGGCGGACCTCATGGTCCAGCGGATGAACGCCAGCGAGAAAACCGCCTGGATGCTCCGCAGCATGATCGAGTAAGCCTCGATCCCGATACGAACGCGCAACGCCGCGGAGGAAACTCCGCGGCGTTTTTTATTCGGCGTCTAATCATTGTCATGCCCGGACTTGATCCGGGCATCCAGAGCGGCATGAGCCGCACATATTGTGCTGGATTGCCGGATCGGGTCCGGCAATGACAACGTGCCGGGGTGTTTGACTTCCCCCTTTATGCCTGTTCCCGCTAAGCTCCTCCCATCGTCAGCGAGGGGAGGGTTTCCATGTCGGGCGTTCGTGCGGGCCGTTATACGGTCATCTCGGAGGCGCCGTTTGTCGTGTTCCTGATCGGCATGCGGGTGAACAGGCTGCTCAAGCCCGGCAAATGGCTGCCGGTGGCGCGCGCCATGCCGCGCATGCTGAAGGAGCTTCATGCGGATGCATCGACCGGCTTTCTCGGCGCGACGGGCTTTACCTATTGGCGCGGCGGTGGGCTGATGCAGTATTGGCGCTCTTTCGAGGATCTTGAAAACTATGCGCGCGCGAAGGGCGGGACGCATGTTTCCGCCTGGGCGGAGTTCACGCGCAATGTCGGCGATGACGGCACGGTCGGCATCTGGCACGAGACCTATCCGGTCGATCCCGGCAGCTATGAATGCATCTATGGCAACATGCCGCCCTTCGGTCTCGGTGGCGCCATGCCGGTCGTGCCCGCCAAGGGTGCCTATGCCAATGCGCGCGAACGCATGCGGGCGCGGGGTGCGGTGTCCGCCGAATAGCAAAACGCCCGCATCTTTCGGTGCGGGCGTTCCGTGTTCGGATTAAAGCCGGGCTTTACGCCGTGGCGCTTTCCGGGATCTGTGCGGTGACGTCGCTTTCCTGTGCGGCGAGGAAGCGTTCGGCTTCGAGTGCGGCCTGACAGCCCATGCCCGCGGCGGTGACCGCCTGGCGGTACACATCGTCCGTCACGTCGCCCGCGGCGAAGACGCCTTCCACATTGGTGCGCGGCGTGCCGGGCAGCGTTTTCAGATAGCCGCCTTCCTTGGTTTCGAGCTGGCCGATGAAGAGTTCGGTCGCGGGCGCATGGCCGATGGCGATGAAGACGCCGTCCGCCGGAATTTCCGTCACGTCGCCGGTCTTCACATTCTTCACCTTGGCGCCGGTCACGCCCATCGGGTCGGTGCCGCCGACGATCTCTTCGATCGTGCTGTCCCAGACCACGTCGACCTTGGGGTTCTTGAAGAGGCGTTCCTGCATCACCTTTTCGGCGCGGAATTCGTTGCGGCGGTGAACGACCGTCACCTTGCTCGCGAAATTGGTCAGGAAGAGCGCTTCCTCCACGGCGGTGTTGCCGCCGCCGACTACGATCACTTCCTTGCCGCGATAGAAGAAGCCGTCGCAGGTGGCGCAGGCCGACACACCGAAGCCCTGGAACTTCTCTTCAGAGGGCAGGCCCAGCCATTTCGCCTGCGCGCCGGTCGCGATGATGAGCGCGTCGCAGGTGTAAAGCGTGCCGCTGTCGCCCTTGAGCTTGAAGGGACGGGCGGAGAGGTCGGCCTCGGTGATCGTGTCGCCGATCATTTCCGTGCCCATATTCTTTGCCTGCTCTTCCATCTGCTCCATCAGCCAGGGGCCCTGGATGGGGTCGGCAAAGCCGGGATAGTTCTCCACATCGGTGGTGATGGTGAGCTGGCCACCGGGCTGGATGCCCTGAATGAGAACGGGCTCGAGCATGGCGCGCGCGGCATAGATGGCGGCCGTATATCCGGCGGACCCGCCGCCGACGATCAGAACCTTGGCATGTTTGGTATCGGACATGGTCTTTCCGTTCGTTCTGTTTGCCCGTTCGGGGCGGAAGAGGAGGGGAGCGCCCGCGCGCGCCGTTTACGCAAAACACAATATAGGCGCGGCGCGGGGCTGCCGAAACCGGCGATCTGCCGGTTTCGGCGCTTGCTCTCGTGTGGCCTTAGAGCTTTTCGGAATGGCTGCCGAGATATTCGGCGACGCCCTTCTGGTCGGCAACCATGCCTTCCTCGCCCTTCTGCCAGCCGGCAGGGCAGACTTCGCCGTTTTCCTCGTGGAACTGCAGCGCGTCGACCATGCGCAGCGCCTCGTCGGCGTTGCGGCCGAGCGGCAGGTCGTTCACGAGCTGGTGGCGGACCACGCCCTCGCGGTCGATGAGGAAGGTGCCGCGCAGCGCCACGCCGTCCTGCTCGATGAGCACGTCATAGTCGCGGGCGATCTGCTTGGTGATGTCGGCCACCATGGGGAACTTCACCGGGCCGAGGCCGCCATCCTTGGGTTCCGTGTTGCGCCAGGCGAAATGCGAGAACTGGCTGTCCACGCTCACCGCGACGACCTTCACGTTCTTTTCCTCGAACTGCGGCACGCGGTTCGAATAGGCGAGGATTTCCGAGGGGCAGACGAAGGTGAAGTCGAGCGGGTAGAAGAAGACGAGGCCGTAGCTGTCCTTCAGATAGGACTTCAGGTTGAAATCCTCAACGATGTCGCCATCCGCCATCACGGCGGCGGCGGTGAAGTCCGGTGCCTGTTTTCCGACGAGAACGCCCATTTCCAACTCCATTCATTCAAATTCAAACTGGTAGCCGGGGAGGCCGGCCTTCCAGTGCTAATTAGAATTACTCTAGGCTGTTTTCAAGGGGGAAATGCTGCGGTGCGGCGAGAAAGCGGTGGATAAGTTTGTCGCGGGCCACGTGGCGGGGGCCGATGCGTGGCTTTCAGGCGTCGCGGTCGGATTTTTCCTGTCCAAAAGCTTTGTCCGCAGCACGATTGGCCAAGCTCAAAGCTCCAAGGGCGATCCTGAAGAGAATTGCCATGACACCGAACGCGAAAAGCCAGAACGACACGAAAATGCGTGGCGAATCCGTTTTGAAGACAGGTTCTAGGTAGTCATAAAACACGCCCCATGCAATCGCTGTAGCCATAAGCATGAAGCCTGCCGGGATGAGCCATCGTTTAATTCTTGGGTCAATATCCAGCGAGAGTTCGCTACGGGCATTTTCCGCATTGTTCACCGAGAAAAAATAGCGGAGGAGGAACACAGCAATTGCGGGGATAAGGATCCAGGCCCAGAGAGGAACCTGCGGGGGGAGGTGTTTGTCGCCGGGTAAGAGGCTGAAGACAAGAATTAGGGCGACTGAGATTGCGATCCAGAAGGCGTAACGACGGAGATTTTTCTGGAACATTGCGACCCCGGCTTGAAGCCTTCGACTCGTTTTCCCTTGCTATTTGGCAGTGTATCCCCATTTAATGAGCCGTCATCCCGCTTGGTTCGGCATGCTCTCTTCGCTCGAGATCGAGCGCCGGGCTTTCCTGACTAATTCGATAGATTGACATGGCCCGTGCGCGGTTGCTCGGGCCGTACGTAGACATGACTAAAGGAGACACCATGTCCAGCAAGGGCGCGGTCAAATGGTTCAATTCCCAAAAGGGCTATGGCTTCATTCAGCCGGATGATGGCGGCAAGGACGTTTTCGTCCACATTTCCGCTGTCGAGCGCGCAGGCCTTTCCGGTCTCGCCGACGGCCAGAAGATTGCCTATGAGCTCGTCACCGAGCGCGGCAAGACTTCGGCGGCCAATCTCGAGCTTCTCTAAGCACGGGATCGGGGTCGCCCCGAAACATGAAACCCGGCCGGGACTTTCCCGCGCCGGGTTTTTTGTTGTCTGCGCGGGGCGTTTGCCCGCTCAGTCGTCGCTTTCCAGGATGTATCGGCGGCCGGTGCTCTGGATGGGACGCGCATTGGGGGCGAACATGGCCTCATAGGCCTTGATCGATGCGCCGGACACTTCGAGCGGTTCCTTCAGGACGGTCCAGCGGACGGTCTCCGAGCAGGGCGGCGTGGTGAGCGATCCGGCGTAGCGGTAAAAGACCTCGGCATGCCAGGGCAGAAGCGCATCGGGACGGGCTTCGCCGAAAGAGGCTTCGCCGACGCTGCGCGGGGCGGTCGCGACAAGGCGGTCGAACAGGCCGTTCGTGCCGCCCGCTTCGATCATCACGCCGATCACGGCCAGCTCGCCATCCGCGGCGCGATGGACGAAGTGAACTTCCATCGGGGCATGCTTGCCCTCGATCGTGTGCTCGGACGGCGCATGGAAGCGAAGCTGCAACAGCTCGTAGCGTTTGCCGCCGATCTCGATGTAGCCGGCGCTCTTTTTGCCCTCGGGAACGAGCTTCAGGTCATGGCCGGTATTCTGCGCCTGCCAGACCGTGTCCATGTTCCAGGACAGTTTCGTCACGGGCGGTTCGGCTTTCACGCTGCCGGTCAGGTCGATGGGGGATTGTTCCTTGCCCGTCGCGCAGGCCGCCCAGTCTTTCGACATCGCGCCCCAATGGTCGGGACCGGTCGCGCCCTCATAGTCCCAATGCCCGGGCTCGGCGGCGAGGGCCCGCAGGGGACAAAGTAAAATCACCGCGCCCGCGAGTATCGCGGCCCTACGAAACGTCTTCATCGGTTCACCTATCCTGGATGGTGCCCGGGAGACGGGCAGGGCTGCGTGATAGTCCCGTACCTCGCCGTAATCTCCTAGTCGGAAGATGGGGCGAACGCGAAAAAGCGAACCATGTCATCCCGGGCTTGTCCCGGGGGGCGGAGGCGGTACGCTTCCGCTTATGCGTAGTTACTACGTCTATATTCTGGCGAGCGGTCGAAACGGCACCCTTTATGTGGGCGTGACGAACGATCTCATTCGGCGGGTAGCTGAACACAAGGCGGGCATCGCCGACGGCTTCACCAGGAAACACGGTGTGTACAGTCTGGTTTGGTATGGCGAGACGCCGGATGTGGATGCTGCGATCCAGCGCGAAAAGACGATGAAGAAATGGCCCCGCGCCTACAAGCTCAACGTCATTGAGGAGATGAACCCGCAATGGCGTGACCTGTATGGGGATCTGATCGGAGAGGGCGGTGCACCATCGCCCCTGGATCCCGGCACAAGGCCGGGATGACATGATGGGGTGGCGGTAAAACCAAAGCTGTCACCCCGGGCTTGTCCCGGGGCCCAGGGGCGTCAAATGGCAGCGCCGATTGTTTTGCGCTCAGAACCCGAACATGTGGTCGAGGCAGAAGCTTTTCTCGCCGTTCAGCAGGCCGTGGAAGCCGAACAGGCGGCAGCTCGTGTCGCGCACGATCACATAGCCCGCGCCGCCGGTCTTTTCGCGTTCCTCGGCGGTGAACATTTCGGTGAGACGCCAGTGGAAGGATCCGCCGCAGGCGATCTCCACCTTGCGCTCGGCCACGGGCTTGCCTTCCGCGTCGTGCAGGATGAGCAGCGTCGAGCTTTTCTCATGCCAGGGCGTCGAGGCCGGATAGATGAGGTGGCACATCGTGTCGAGCCCGCCATCGTCTCCCGACAGGGAGCCGACGCGCAGGAAGAGGCGCGTGGTCAGTCCCGGCGGCTTGTTGGTGTAGCTCTGCGGCTCGTCCTTGTAGATGGTCGCGGTGTTGTAGATATGCGCGCCGAAAATCGTTTCCGCGCGATGGCCGCTTGCCTTCTGCTCGAACCGTCCCAGCGCATGCAGCCAGCCATCGGCTTCGCCGCCGTCGCGGAAGTCGTAGAGGAACTCCACATGGCCGTAGCCGGAGGGGAGTTTCGCGCCTTCTTCGGCAATCCAGCTTTCCACATCCACTTCCACGCTTTCGCGCCGGGGGATGCGGCCGAGAAACTTCACCGCGACCGTTTCGCCGGTTGCGTCGATCATTTCCGCGCGGATCGGCAGTTCGTGCTGCTCCGTCGCCATGGGCGTCGGCAGCATGACGGACTGGAACTCGTCACGCGGCAGGATGGGCAGCGGCATGATGTAGCCCTTGCCCATATGCTTTTCGAGATCGGGGATATGCGGATCGGGCGCAAGGTCGGTGCGCTCCACATTGGCGTGCGCGATGCGGCGATTGCCGCCCTTGCGCTTCACCTCGTAGCGCGGCCGCACGAAATAGCGCCCCGCCACGATTTCCACCTGGTCGGGCCAGCTCGCCTGGGGCAGCAGCGCATCGACCGACATGGCACGCGTGCCGAAGGGCGGAATTTCCTCCTCGAACCATGACACGTCCTGCGCGCCGATGATGTTGAGGCCAACGGAATGCGGCGGAATCGGCATGGGGTGCGAGTTCTGGATGAAGAGCGTGACTTCCTCGTCCTCGTCGCCCGCGGGCATGCCGGCGTAAAAATCGGCGGGCCAGGCATTGGCGTCATGGCTGCAGGACAGCGCAAGCCCGTCCTCGCCATACATGTCGAGGGCGTATTTCACCACGTCATGGCCCGCAATGCGGATGGCATGGATGAAGAGGGAGCCGGTGAAATCGCCGAGCCCGAAGCGTTCACGGATTTCGCTGCTGTCGATCGCGAAGGGCGCGCCTGCGCCGGGAAGCTGTTCGCGCCATTCGGCGATCTGCTCGCCCTTCTCGTCGAACAGGGCAAGCCAGAGTTCCGGGTTCTCCGCGCCATGCAGCGCCCAGTAATTCGCCGTCGCCACGCGCGTATGGATGCCGTGATCGGCGCCGTTCGCAGGGCCTTCCTGTTCGCGCATCAGCGCGAAGTTGGTCGCGAAGTTGAGCGGGTCCAGATAGTTCTTCCGGTTGGTCAGCATGTCGTCGTCGATACGGATATCGTCAAGCGAGACGATGCGCGCGTCTTCCGGGAAGAGATGCTTGATCGAGCCGAAGGTCTTGTCGGTGTCGAAGGTCAGGATAAGGACGGCTTTCGCGCCGCTCGCCTTCAGCGCGCTCAGGGGCGCCGCTTCGTGGCCGAGGAACGTGCCGCCGAGATCTTCCAGGCGCTGCACGAAATAGCCGGAGAGGTCGAGCTTCGACAGATCGTAATAGGCGTGGAAATTGCTCACATAGCCCATCGGATCGAAGAGGGCGACGGGGCCTTCGCTTTTGAGTTCGTCCATCAGCGCATGGGCGCGCGGCGCGGTCAGCGGATGGCCGAGCGCCTTGAAGAGCGTGGCACCGCCCGCATTGTTGCCCGGCCGCCAGCCCTGCGAGAGGTCGGCATTCTTGAAGGTCTCGATCTGGAGCGTCATCAGGCTCTTGCTCTTTTCAGTAACTATGGGCGCGGGCGGGGGAAGACCCAGCCTAACCCGTTTTGCGGTCCGCCTGTAGAGGGGCGTTACATCGCCTCGCGGGCCGCGGCGCGTGTGCCGCCAAAGGGATTGAGTTTCTTGAGGAAGGCGGTGAAACGGTGGCGGCGCTGTTCATGCTCGACCACGGCCTCGTCGCGGACCCAGTTCATCTGGATGGCGCGGCGCTGGCCCTCGAAGGGCTCGTGGCCGTGCCAGGAATTGTCGGAGCGGCGGAAGACGAGCAGCGTGCCGCCATTGGGGGAGACTTCCTCCGCGGCGTCGTTGAGGTCGGTGCCCGAGCGCAGCACGCGCAGGCGGCCGCCACCGGCTTCCCACTCTTCATTGAGATAGAGCAGCACGGTGATGATCTTCGATTCCGTATCCGTGTGGATCTTGCCGTTATTGCGCGCGCAATGGCCGCGCACGGTGAACATGGTCGGGCGGCCGGAAAGGTCGAGGCCGAATTTTTCCTCGATGGCCTTCTGGAAGGCCGGGCCTTTCATCTCCTCCAGCAGCGCGTCGAAGCGCCCATGGATGTCGAGCTCGCTCGGCGGAATGGAGCCGGTGGATTGAATATCGGGAAAATCGGCGATGACCTGGGTCAGCGCCTCGCCGGAGACGAAGCCCGGCACGACCAGATAATCGTAAGGATCGGTTTTCAGCGGTGTCGCGCGCAGCGCGTCGATATCGATCAGGCCCATCGTCCTATTCCGTGTCGTCGCCCCCATGTGGCTCATGGGCCGGCGGTCATGTCCATATCGGTCTTTCCGCGCGCGGAACAAGCCCGCATCCGCCGACCATAGGAAAATCGCGTTAAGGCGGCGTGATCGCGCGTCAGTGCGCCGAATGCCCTTCGAGACGCGACGCGATCGCCGCGGCGATTTCCTCGGTAGCATTTAATGGCTCGTACTCCCAGCTTTCAAGCTGTCCGGCAAAAGGTCGCGCCACGCCGGCGGTGTAGAGTGCGTCCAGAAAACGGCGGAATTTGGCGGCCTTCCGCGTGTTGGCGCCTTCCAGCTCGATGACATAGACGGGTTTGCCGGTGAAGCAGGCCTCGCCGACCATATTGACCGAGTCGCAGGTGACGACGACGGCGTCGGCGGCGCCCAGATAGCCGAAATAGGGGTTGTGGCCGGTCCCGTCCCATATCGTCGCAGGGCGGCCTTCCAGATGTTCTTTCAAAAGCGCGACGGCCTTGTCGCCGGTGCGCCGCGAAGGGGTGACCATCAGCCCGGCGCCGTAATGGTCGCAAAGGCCGGCAAGCTGCGCGCCGATACGCCCCGCCGTTTCCTCGGTCAGCGTATAGGCCGCGTTGGTGCCGCCGATCAGCGCGGCCACGCGCGGATGGGGGAGGTTTTCAATTTGCGGGTCGATCAGGGCGGCTTCCTCGGCGAGCCTTTCCCTCGTCAGGCGATGCGGCGAGGTCAGGGTCTTCAGCACATTGCCGCCGTCGATCCGGTCGTGCAGCGGCGCCCAGACGAAATCGAACTCCCGGGGCGAGACGCGCGGGTCCTGCAGCACGGCGACGAAGGTGCGGCCCTGCGATTTGCGCCGGATCATGCGGGCATAGGGGATGGACTGCCGTCCGGAGGCAATGAGGAGGTCCGGCCAGGGCGGGGCGATGCCGTCGGCCGGGCCCGAGGGGCCGTGGGGTGCGATCCATTTCCAGGGCGCGGGCGGGCGGACGCGTTTCAGCTCCGGTTCCAGCCCCAGCGCATGGGCGATCCCGATTCCCTGCACCTCGAAGCCCGCCATGCCGTTGGTCAGCACCCAGCAGGTGAAGTCGTGCGGGATATTCTTGCGGATTTGAGCCATTTTATGAGCGGCTTCAGTCATAATAATGCGCTGCAACGTAATTTTATTGCTGAAAACGGGCGTGAGAATCTGTATCTGTACCCGATTGCGAAAGGCGGGCCCCGTCGGGCCACCGGCAGTTGTTACGGTGCCGGGCCTCTCATGTCACGCCGGAATTCTACCCGGCGAAGCGCCCGGGAATCCCATGAAGCGGCAGAAGCTCGACGAAACAGACCTCAAGATCCTGACCGAGCTGCAGGCGGACGGGCGCATCACCAATGTGGAGCTGGCGCAGCGTGTCGGCATCTCCGCGCCGCCCTGTCTGCGCCGGGTGCGCGCGCTGGAGGAGGCGGGGCTCATTCGCGGCTATCACGCCGATCTCGACGGCAAGGCGCTGGGCTTCGAGGTGACGGTCTTCGCCATGGTCGGGCTGCACAGCCAGGCCGAGGCCGATCTCAAATCTTTCGAGGGGCTGGTGCGTACATGGCCGCTCGTGCGCGAGTGCCACATGCTGAACGGCGAGATCGACTTCATTCTGAAATGCGTCGCGCCGGACCTCTCCACCTTCCAGAGTTTCCTCACCGAGCACCTGACGCCCGCGCCGAATGTGGCCAGCGTGCGCACCTCGCTCACCATCCGCCAGTCGAAATACGAGCCGGGCGTGCCCGTGCCGGTGCTGATGGAAGAGGAATAGGGCAGCGTCTCACACCGCGCCGTCATGCCCCGCTTCAAGCGGGGCATCCACGCCTTCACTTTAGCCAAAGACGTGGATGGCC
>NZ_NYVD01000036.1 GCF_002684405.1 Parvibaculum sp.
CATCCGCGAGGCTGGAGACTTCCGCGTAATATTGCTGGTTCACGAGAACGCGCGGCAGCGTTTCGGAATTGATCTCGACGAGCCAGCCGCCGTCCGATCCCCGCCGCACGAACACGTCCGGAATGACCGGCACCACGGGCTCGCCGCCGAACGCAAGGCCGGGCTTTGGGTTGCAGGCGCGGATGTCCTCGATCATGCCGGCGATGTCGTCGCGGTCGGCGCCGGTGACCTTCATGAGCTGGTCGAAGTCGCGCTTGGCGAAAAGGTCCAGATGGTCGAGGAAGCTCTTCATGGTCGGGTCCAGCCGGTCGCGCTCGGCAAGCTGGATCGCGAGACATTCTTTCAGGTTGCGGGCGCAGATACCTGCCGGCTCGAAGCCCTGCAGAACCTCGAGCACACTGAGCACGTCCTCGATTTCGGCGCCGAGCCGCTCCGCGACCTCGTCCATATCGGCGACGATGTAACCGGCCTCGTTCACCTGGTCGATGAGATAGGCGCCGATCAGCCGGTCCTGTGGCACTTTGAGAGACATCTGCATTTGTTCGGTGAGATGTTCCGAAAGCGTCGCCTCGCGTGTCAGCGTGGCCTCGAAGGAGAACTCGTCATTGCCCTGTCCGCCGCCGCTGGAGGTTCTGAGCGACTGCCAGTCGGAGCTTGAGGAGCCGGCAGCCGCCGCCTCGTTCTGCACGTCGCTGCGCGCTTCGTCGGCATAGACATTGTCGTAATCGGTATCGAGGTCGCTTTCCCGGCCGGGCAGGGGAGAGTCCTCGCTGAGCGAGAGCCGTTCCTCGGAGGAACGCGGCTCTTCGGGCTTGTCGGCAGGGGTGTCGTCGCGGGCGCGCTCGCTCTCTGGCTCGCCGGAACTCGCCTCGAGCAGCGGATTGCGCTCGAGTTCCTGTTCGACATATTCGGCAAGCTCCAGATTGGAAAGCTGCAGCAGCTTGATCGCCTGCTGCAGTTGCGGCGTCATGACAAGGCTCTGGCCTTGTCGCATCTCCAGCCGCGGTGCGAGCGCCATGAGCCCCTATGCCCCCCGTCCGTTACGCATTACGATCTCAAGCCCCATCATCGTTTTCACAGGCTGAAGCGGTCGCCGAGATAGAGACGGCGCACATCTTCATTGCCCACGATTTCGGAAGGCTCGCCTTCCATCAGTACCTGGCCATCGTGAATGACGACCGCGTGGTCGATCAGTTCCAGCGTTTCGCGCACATTGTGGTCGGTGACCAGCACGCCGATGCCCCTGTCCTTCAGATGCGCCACGAGATCGCGAATATCGCCGATCGCGATGGGATCGATGCCCGCGAACGGTTCGTCGAGCAGCATGAAGGAAGGTTGCGTGGCCAGGGCGCGCGCAATTTCCACGCGCCGCCTTTCGCCGCCCGACAGCGCGATGGAAGGTGTCCGGCGCAAATGGGTAATCGAGAATTCCGCCAGCAGATCGTCGAGAGCCGTCTCGCGCCGGTCGCGGTCGCGTTCCACCACTTCCAGCGTGGCGCGGATATTCTGCTCCACCGTCAGCCCGCGAAAGATCGAGGCCTCCTGCGGCAGATAGCCGATTCCCATCCGCGCGCGCCGATACATGGGCAATCCGGTCACGTTGAGACCGTCAAGCGCGATGCTGCCGTAATCGGGCCGGATCAGGCCGGTAATCATGTAGAAGACGGTGGTCTTGCCGGCCCCGTTCGGGCCCAGAAGGCCCACGGCCTCGCCCCGATGGAGGTTGAAGCTGACCCCGCGCACCACGGGACGGCCCTTGAAGCTCTTGCCGATCTTCTCGACCTGGAGGCCGGCATTGCGGGTCACCAGCTGCGGACCGTCGTCGGGGGAAGCGGAGGGGTTTTGCCCCCGCTCCGCGTCCGCGGCGCGCTGTGTCGCGCTATGTCCGGTCTGGGTCGAAGTCATTACCACCTCAGCGTTGAAAGCTCATCAAAAGACACTTGGCATTAAAATTGTATGAAATGCCGTGAATTACCAAGTCCCTTATTCCTTCTTGTCGGTCTCCGGGGGCTGGAAAAGGCCTTTGACCCGCCCGTTTCCGCCAATTTCCGTCCCTCCGGACGATTTGCCGCCGGTCACACGGCTTTCGCCGCTATTCAGGTCGACAAAGAGCCGGTTTCCCCGGATGACGTTCTTGCCCTGCCGCAGCACGACGCTGTCGCCCATATTGATGCGCCGCGTCGCGACCTGATATTCCGCCCAGTTGCCGCTCGCGGATTGCTCGTTCGGCGCGCTCACATGCACGCTGCCGGTGGCCTTGATCTTCTCGATCCGGTTGCCGCCGCTTCCCTGCTTGCTGGCGTAGTAGACGGTCAGCTTGTCCGCTTTCATGCGCACATCGCCCTGCACCACGACCACATTGCCTGCGAAAGTGGCGGTGCCCTTTTTGTCGGCGACTTCCAGCCGGTCGGACTCGATTTCGATGGGCGCATCGGGCTTGTTGGCAAAGCCCGACATGCTCTGCGCATGCGCCGTGGCGGCGGCGCCGAGGCACATCGGGAGGAGCAGGCTGCCCAGAAGGGCATGGTGCCATGCATGGCGCCGGCTGCGCCGCATCGCCTCGATACCTGCAAGGCGCCATGCCCGCACGGTCTTCAATCGCTTCATTGTGCCCCCTCGTTCTGATCGTCCGGCGTACCGGCTTGCGTCTCGTCCTGGCCTTTTTCGGATCCGGCATCGCCGCCCGGATAGATTGTCGCCTTCACACGGCCGCTGAAATTGATGGTCTCCGACGCATTGTCGGCGGACAGGCTGTCGGCGCGCAGCGTGCCCATCGGTCCCTGGCCCCAGACTTCGTCATCGCTCTCGACCGTTCCCTTGTCGAAATTCACATCCGCCTTCTTGGCGTGGAATTCATACCCTTGCGTGGTGAAGAGATCGACCTTGTCGTCGAGCTTAAGCGTCTGGCGGTCGGTGTCGAGAAGGCCTCTGGCGGCATTCAGCGTCAGCCAGCCATTCGCTTCATCCGTCTTCAGGTCCGCATCGATATTTTCCAGCCGCACGAGATTGGGCTGCGCGGCGTCCTGCGTTGCGGTGTCCGCGTTCAGCTCATAGGGGCGGCCTTCCTTGTTGAGGCCGCTCACGCGCGGGCTCACCATACGCAGATCGTCATTCTGGGTGGCGATGTCGCGGAAGGTGATGTCGAGCTTGTCGTCGCGGTCGAAAAATCCCGAATAAACGAAAAGCGAGATGAAAAGCACCACGGCGGCGGCCGGCAGCAGAAATTTCATGAAGCTGACGAAGCGGCTGTAGCTCGACCGGGCAGGGCCGTCGCCGCCCGCCGGCATGCCGTGTCCGACAGAGGCATGTCCAACGGAGGCGTGAGAAGGGGCGGCGCGACCGCGCGCCTGCCGTCCTGCCGGTTCGTCCATCTGGTCTTGCTCCACTTGCGGCACGGTTGTTCTTCTTGCGTTTCGTCTGGCCGATTCGGGCGGTTTCACGCTCGTCCCGAAGCCTTTTGCTGCAGGAGGGGCCGCATGGGACAGCCTTTGCCGGCAGGGCCGACCATTGGCCGCGCTTTCTCAAGTATGCGCGCAAGCCTTTCCGGGCGTCAAATGGCCAAAGCCGTGCGATACCGGCGAAAATTACGCCTTTTCAAGGAGATGGCGATGGGAAGGTGGCTGGTCAACGGCCAATGGCGTTCACGCGCGAAGCGCCGCCGCCGCACCCCTCAATGGGCGAAGATATCCTCATCCGCCCAACCGGACAGATCGAGCGAGGCGCGCACCGGCAGAAAGGCGAAGCAGGCCTTGGCAAGTTCCATCCGGCCTTCGCGCATCAGCATGCCGTCGAGCGTTTCTTTCAGCGCATGCAGGTGCAGCACGTCGGAGGCCGCATAGGCCTTCTGCGCATCGCTGAGCTCGTCGGCGCCCCAGTCCGAGCTTTGCTGCTGCTTGGACATGTCGACGCCCAGCAGTTCTCTGGAAAGATCCTTGAGGCCATGCCGGTCGGTATAGGTGCGAACCAGCTTGGAGGCGATCTTCGTGCAATAAACCGGCGTCGTGACCACGCCCAGATAGCGCTGCATCATGGCGACGTCGAAACGCGCAAAATGAAAGATCTTCAGCACGTTCTGGTCGGCCATCAGCGCCCGCAGATTGGGGGCGTTATAGCTCGCGCGGTCGAGCTGGACGAGATGGGCGGTGCCGTCGCCCGCCGAAAGCTGAACCACGCAAAGCTGATCGCGATGCGGGTTCAGGCCCATCGTCTCGGTGTCGACGGCCACGCTGTCGCCGAAGGTCAGTCCGTCGGGAAGATCGCCCTTGTGAAGCGTGATCGCATCCGACATCGGAACTCCGCTCGGCGGGCGGCGCGGCTGCGCCGCCGAAGAAAGAGAATGGTGCCCAGGAGAAGACTCGAACTTCCACGCCCTTGCAGGCGCCAGCACCTGAAGCTGGTGCGTCTACCAATTCCGCCACCTGGGCACTTGGAGGCGTTGACTTAAAGAGGCAGGCAGGGTTTGTCAATCGGATGAAGCGCTCATTCCGGCCTTTTTGAAGTCCCGCGGCCCGTACAGGCTTTCGGGGGACTTTGCTGCAAGGCACCATTGGGCTATCTAGGGGTGGAGTTCTGGCTGCAGGGCTTACCACCGCGTTCATTCGAGGCAGGCATGTCGAATTCCACCGAAAACCGGACCAAACGGCTCAAACCCGGCGCGACCATCGCCATTTTCGGCGCATCCGGCTTTCTCGGCCGTCACATCGTCCAGAATCTGGCCGCGCGCGGCTACCGTATCCGCGCGGCGGTGCGCCGGCCCAATGATGCGATGTTTCTCAGGCCGATGGGCGCTGTCGGTCAGGTCGAACCGTTTCAGGCCAATGTGCGCGACGACGCATCCGTGAGGGCGGCCATTCGCGGCGCCGACGCGGTGGTCAATCTGGTCGGCATTCTCGCGGAAGGCGGCAAGCAGACCTTCCAGGCCGTCCAGGCCGAGGGCGCGGCCCGCGTGGCGCGCGAAGCGAAGGCGGCGGGAATTTCCGTCTTCGTGCAGATGTCCGCGCTGGGCGCCGATCCCGAGAGCGCGTCCGGCTATGCCCGCAGCAAGGCGGAAGCCGAAGACGCCCTGCGCCAGACGCTGCCCGAGGCGGTCATCCTGCGCCCTTCCATCGTCTTCGGTCCGCAGGACGGCTTTTTCAACCGCTTCGCCGCGATGTCGCTTGTCTCGCCCGCCCTGCCGCTCATCGGCGGCGGCAAGACGAAGTTCCAGCCGGTTTATGTGAAGGATGTGGCCGAAGCCGTGGTTCGCGTTCTGGAGCGCCCGGATACGGCAGGCAAGACCTATGAGCTGGGCGGCCCGGATGTGCGCAGCTTCAAGGAGCTGATGGAACTGACGCTGCGCGAAATCGGCCGCAAGCGCATCCTGCTGCCGCTGCCCTTCCCGCTGGCGAGCTTCATCGGCTGGTTCGCCCAGCTTTTGCCCGGTGCGCCGCTCACCGTCGATCAGGTCCGCCTTCTGCGTCACGACAATGTGGTGAGCGAGGACGCGGCGAATGAAGGCCGCACGCTGGAAGGCCTGGGCATCAAGCCGGTCATGGCGGAAGCGATTCTCGAGACCTATCTCTTCCGCTTCAACCGTCAGGGCCAGTATGCCCAATACAAGACGAGCTGAGCGCCGGAGGGATTGATCGGGCGAATGCCGCCTATCGCGAAGGAGCCGGGATGAATATCGGCGAAGCAGCGACAAGATCGGGCGTTCCCGCCAAGACGATCCGTTACTACGAGGAAATCTCGCTGATCGACGCGCCGCGGCGCGGGGCGAACGGCTATCGCGATTATTCGCAGGACGATGTCCATATGCTGCGCTTCATCGCCCATGCGCGCGGGCTCGGCTTCACCGTTGCGCAATGCCGCGACTTGCTGGCGCTCTACAACGACCGCGACCGCAACAGCGCCGACGTCAAGCAGATCGCCCAGGATCATATTTCGGAGATCGACCGCAAGATCGGCGAACTCCGGTCCATGCGGGCGACGCTCGACAGGCTCGCCCGCAAATGCCATGGCGACGAGCGGCCCGACTGCCCGATTCTCGACGAGCTTTCCGCCGACATCTCCGGCGAGAATGCGGGCTGAAACGGCATATGGGCGATTTCGCTTAACGGCGGCGGTGTTTGCGCGATAGTAATGAAGCGCTGTGATTCACCTGTCGCATCCTAGCCGTGCGGCGTTTCCCCTACCGCCAGATTGCCGATATGCGCACCCTCTTTCACATGCCTATTTCTCCGGCCTGCCGGACCTTGCGCCTTCTGATGGCGGAAAAGGACATTGCCTTCGAACTGGTCGAGGAGAAGGACTGGGAGCGGCGTCTTGAATTCCTCTCCCTCAACCCGGCCGGCGAAGTCCCCGTGCTGCTGGAGGAGGATGGCGAGCCGCTCGCCGGTGTCATGGCGATTGCCGAATATCTGGAAGAGACCTATACCGACGCCCCGCTTTTGCCGGGGGACGCCAAGGCGCGCGCCGAAGTGCGCCGGATCGTGGACTGGTTCGACCGGAAATTCGCCGCCGAAGTCAGCGAAGGCCTGCTCTTCGAAAAGGTGACCAAGCGCTACCTGCATGCAAGCCAGGGCGGCGGCGGGCCGGAAATGGCCGTGGTCCGCGCCGCGCTCCACAATCTGCGCTACCACCTGGATTACATCAGCTATCTGATGGAAGAGCGGAACTGGCTGGCAGGCGAGGAACTCACCCTTGCCGACCTCACAGCGAGCGCGCATCTTTCCTGTCTCGACTATGTCGGCGACGTGCCCTGGAACCAGTATCCGGCGGCCAAGGAATGGTATGTGAAGCTCAAATCGCGGCCGTCCTTCCGCGGCGTCCTGGCCGACCACGTGCCCGGCATGCCGCCCCCGAAATTCTATGCCAATCTCGACTTCTGAAAACGCGGATTTGAAGACACGCATCGCCGCGAAAGCGCGCGAGGCAGGCTTCGATGCGGTCGGCTTTACGCGCGCCGATGCGCGGCCCGACCTGCCGGCGAGGCTTTCGCGCTGGCTGGAGCTTCGCCGTCAGGGCGATATGGGCTGGATGGAAGAAACCGCCGCGCGCCGTTCCGACCCGCTGACGCTCTGGCCGGAAGCGAAATCCGTCGTCATGCTCGCCATGAATTACGGTCCGGCGGAAAATCCGCTGCCCCGACTGGAAGAACGCGACCGGGCCGTCTTCTCCGTCTATGCGCAGAACCGCGACTATCACGACCTCGTCAAGAAACGGCTCAAGCGGGTTGCGCGCTGGCTGGCGGAAGAGGCGTCCGTGGAGGTGAAGGTTTTCGTCGACACCGCGCCGGTGATGGAAAAGCCCTTCGCCGAGGCCGCAGGGCTTGGCTGGCAGGGCAAACACACCAATCTCGTTTCGAGCGAGCTTGGCTCGTGGTTTTTTCTCGGCGCCATATTCACCACGCAGGCGCTGGAGCCCGATACGCCGCATGAGGACCGCTGCGGTTCCTGCCGGGCCTGTCAGGATGTCTGCCCGACCGATGCCTTCCCGCAAGCCTATGAGCTCGATGCGACGCGCTGCATCTCCTATCTCACCATCGAGCATAAGGGGCATATCCCGCACGAGTTCCGCCGCCCGATGGGCAATCGCATCTATGGCTGCGACGATTGTCTGGCCGTCTGTCCATGGAACAAGTTTGCGCAGGAGGCGCGCGAGACGGCGTTTCATCCGCGCGAGGATCTGGTGTCGCCGCTGCTCGCCGATCTCGTCACGCTGGACGATGCGGCCTTTCGCGCCCGCTTTTCCGGCTCGCCGGTCAAGCGGATCGGCCGCGACCGTTTCATCCGCAACGTGCTGATCGCCGTCGGCAATGCGGGCGATCCGGTACTGGCGATCCATGCAAGGCGCCTGTTGTCCGATCCCTCGCCGCTGGTGCGGGCCATGGCCGTCTGGGCGCTGGGCGAATTGTTCACCGGGGAAGAGGTGGCGGCGCTGGCGAAAGAACATCTGCCGTCAGAGGAAGATGAGGATGTGCGCGCCGAATGGCGGTCGCTCGCCGGCTGATCCTATTCGGCGTCGAGCAGTTTGCGGGCTTCCTGCGCTTCCGGCGCATCCGCGCGGCCTGTCGCTTCGGCATAGCGCACCACGTCCTGCCAGTCCACGCGCGCCGCGGCGACCTGTCCGAGATCGGCCCGCACGCGCCCGCGCTCCAGCAGCACGTCGAGACGATGACGCGCCGTCTCCGCCGCGCGGTTGATGTCGACTTCGGAGGCGCGGGGGTAGCCGAGCTTGCGATTGGCGATAGAGCGCAACACCAGCGCATCGATGGTGAAGGGCTCGCGCGCCAGCGCCTCGCTGGCGTCGGAGCGCACGGCTTTCCAGTCGCTCGCCAGCGCGTCCTGCCTGGCCCGGCCGATGTAATATTCCGCCTCATCCGGTTCGCGCGCGATGGCATAGCCGAAGGCCCGGCGCGCCTGCTTGTAATCCCCGGCAAGGCCCCAGGCATCGCCTGCCTGCGCATAGACCTTGGCGCGCTCGGCGTCCGGCGCGCCCGTCATCGCTTCCGCGAGATCGAAGAATAAGAAGGCCGCTTTCTCGTGTTTGCCCTGTGCACTCAGGGCCAGTCCCTCGCAATGCGTCGCGGCGACGAGCGCACCGTCCGTCTTGGCCGCCTTGCGCCAGACGGCCGCCTGCTTCGCGGCCTCGGTTGGATTTTTCTGAACGAGGTCGAGGCAGGACTGATAGTCCTCTACCTTCTGGCTTGCGGCGCTCGCTTGCGACGCATAGGTGAGAGGGGCGAGCAGGGCCAGAAGGCCGACAAGGCATGACAGGTTCCGTTTCATGGCCGGTAGGGTCGGGGAGCGGGGATCGAAAAACAAGTTAAAACGGCAGCATTTATGAGCGATCGGGTGAGCAAGCGTTTGTTCTGTTTCGGCTTCGGCTTCAGTGCCGAAGCGCTGGCGCGCCGCCTCGCGCCGAAGGGCTTTACCGTCGCGGGCACCACCCGCGGCGAAGCGAAGGCGATGCGCATGAAGGCCGAGGATGTCGAGCCCTGGCTGTTCGCGGACGGCAAGGGGATCGCAGACCCTGAAAGGGCCCTGGCGGGCACCACTCATCTCCTGATTTCCACGCCGCCGGGTGAAGACGGCGATCCTGTCCTCGCCGCTCATGCCGATATCCTCAGCCGCCTCGTGCCGCAGCTTGAATGGGTCGGCTATCTCTCCACCACCGGCGTCTATGGCGACCGGCAGGGCGCGTGGGTGGATGAAGAAAGCGCTCTGACGCCGGATACCGAACGCGGCCGGCGTCGCCTTCGCGCCGAAGATGACTGGCGCGCGCTGGGCGCCCCGCTCCACATCTTTCGTCTGGCGGGCATTTACGGGCCGGGTCGTAACCAGCTTCGTAGTCTGAAGGACGGCAAGGCAAAGCGCATCGTGAAGCCCGGTCAGGTCTTTTCGCGCATCCATGTGGACGACATAGCCGCGATCCTCGAAGCCTCCATCGCAAAGCCCGATCCGGGCGCGGCCTACAATGTCTGCGACGACGAGCCCGCGCCGCCGCAGGATGTCGTCGCCTATGCCGCGGAGCTTCTCGGCATGACGCCGCCGCCTGAAATTCCCTTCGAGGAAGCCGAGCTGTCGCCCATGGCGGCGAGCTTCTATTCGGATTCCAAGCGCGTCTCCAACCGGCGTATCCGGGAGGAGCTCGGGGTGGATCTCGCCTTCCCGACCTACCGCGAAGGCCTGAAGGCTCTTCTGGACAGCGGGCGGTTTTATGGAGCGGGCCCGTAAAACCCCTTATTGCCGCTTTCACAACGCCTTGGTAGCGATGACGGCATTAGGTTCGCTTACGGAGAAGAAGCCCCCATGCCGCACCAAAAGTCGCACCATTTCCACGCCATCGTCTGGATCGACCATCACGAGGCCCGCATCCTCGACTTCAATCCCGACGATACGCAGAGCGAAACGGTGCACCCGCGCCACCCGGTGAAACATCTCCATGTGAAGGCCGGTACGCTGTCGAGCTGGCGCGCGCCGGAAGACAAGGAATATTTCGACGAGGTGGCGACGAAGCTCGTCGATATCGGCGAAGCGCTGCTGGTGGGCCCCGCCAATGCGAAATTCGAGCTCTACAAATATCTGCAGGCGAAACATCCGCAGACGGCGGAGAAGGTCGTCGGCATCGAAACCGTCGACCATCCCACCAATGGCGAGCTGGTGAACTACGCGAAAGCCTATTTCATGAAGGCCGACCGTATGCTCCCGCAGATCGTCGACTAGAAATTTCCTACTTCTCCAAATCGGCGATCAGCGCTTCGATCTCGCCCCTCAGCCGCGCAATGTCGGCGGGCGTCGAGAGGCGATGGTCTCCGCTTTTCGACAGGCTGATCGTGATGTCCTCGCTTGCGAGCGTCTCGACAAGCTTCATCGCATGTTGCCACGGCACGTCCTCATCCTTCATGCCCTGAAGGATGCGCACCGGGCAGGTGAGCGGAATAGGCTTGTCGAGGAGCATGTGCTCGCGCCCTTCCTCGATGAGTTTCATCGAAATCTCATACGGCTCGTCGTCATACTCCGACGGCTGGCGATAGATGCCGTCGCGTTTCAGCGTCGCTTTCACCTCGTCGGAGAAACCTTCCCACATCAGCGCCTGCGTGAAATCTGGCGCAGGCGCAATGAGCACCAGCCCGCGCACGCGCTCCGGGCGGGCGAGAGCGGCTAGCAGCGCAACCCATCCCCCCATGCTGGAGCCGATCAGGATTTGCGGCCCTGCGGTCTTCTCGTCGATCATGGCGAGCGCATCGTCGCGCCAGCGGCCGATCGTGCCTTCGGTGAAACGGCCCGACGACGCGCCATGACCGAAATAGTCGAAACGAAGAAACGCCCGCCGGGCCGCTTTCGCCCAGTCGGCCAGCGCCGTCGCTTTGGTCCCCGTCATGTCGGATTTGAAACCGCCGAGCCAGGTGAGGCCGGTGGGGCCGGCGGGCGTCGTCGGCACTTCGCGCGCATAGGCGATGGTCTCGGCCTCTGCGCCGGGCGTGATCGGGGGGCGGGCGAACTTGCCCGTTTCGGTCGTCTCGGTCATCTTGGACATCCTCGAACGCTCTTCCCTTAAGGACGCGCCTAACCTGTGGCTTTGCGCGCCGAACCGCAAGGACCGACATGAATCCCGACCGCAACCCGTTTGCCGATCTCGGCCGCCCGACGATCCTGCAGGTGATCCCGGCGCTGGAAACGGGCGGGGCGGAGCGCACCACGGTGGATGTCGCCCGCGCGGTCGTCGCG
>NZ_NYVD01000037.1 GCF_002684405.1 Parvibaculum sp.
CCCGCCATATCGAAAAGGTCCTTCCAGGAGAGAGGCACACCGTCGAGCGGGCCGCGCCGAAGTCCCCGTTTCGCGCGGTCGGCGGCGGCGGCGGCTTCCGCGCGGGCGCGCTCCTTCGTCAGCCGTACATAGATGCGGTGGTCGGGGTCGTTTTCCTCGGCATGGGCGAGGAAAACTTCCGTCACGTCGCGCGGATCGGCAACGCAGTCCTCGAAGAGCGCGCCCAGTTCCAGCGCGCTCATATGGCTCCAGTCATGGGTGATGGCGGCGACGGGCTGCTTGCGGGGGGTCGTCACGTCGGAACTCCTTGGCTTTAACAGGCGGTCAGTGCAAGCGGATGGGCATCTTCTCGAACCCGCGGAAAGAGGGCAAATGCCGCCGCCGGGGCTCGCTCGTGCCCGGCTTCATATCCGGGAAGCGTTCAATGAGTTTCGCAATGCCGATCTGCGCTTCGAGACGGGCAAGCGGTGCGCCAAGGCAGATGCGCATGCCGCCTCCGAAGGACTGGTTATGCGTGTCCTCGCGCGTCACGTCGAATTTATGCGGTTCAGGATAGACGGACGGATCGTGGTTCGCGGCCGCGAGCGAGGTGGAAATGGAGCGGCCCGGCCCCACGGCTACACCGCCGACCTCATAGGGCTCCAGTGGGAAGCGCCCGGAATCCGTAACCGGTGAGTCATAGCGCAGCATTTCCTCCACCGCGTTCTCGATCAGGTCGGGATCGGCTTTCAGCTTTTCGAACTCCGCCGGATGAGCCAGCAGCGCATGAACGCCATTGCCGATAAGGTCGGTGGTGGTGACGTTCCCCGCTGTGAGCAATAGCGTGCACATGGAGAGGATCTCGTCATTGGTGAGTTTCTCGCCTTCCTCCTCGGCCCGGATGAGATCGGAAATGAGATCGTCGCTGCGTTCTTGCCGGCGGCGCGCAATCGTTTCGGTGAAAAAGGCCCGCATGGCTTCGGAGGAGGCCTCGATGCGTTGGCGCGTTTCCGGGCTCGCAATGGGGTCGAAGCCGAGCACGATATCGTCCGACCAGCGTTTGAAGTCGTCGCGCCGGTCGAGCGGCACGCCCAGCATCTCCGCAATCACGATGGTGGGGAGGGGGCCTGCGAAAGCCTTGATGAAATCGACTTCCCCTTTTCCTTCCATTTCATCGAGCAACGCGTCGGCGATTTCGCCGATGCGTATCCGCGTGGTTTCGATGGAGCGAGGATTGAAGGCCTGGCTCACCAGACGGCGCAGACGCATATGGTCCGGCTCATCAGAAAAAATCATGGAGGGCTCGAACTCGTCCTCGCGATCTTTGGGCGCGTTGGTGATCAGGCGGATATAGGAGTCGGGCAGCGCGCCCCGCGGATCGACATGGAGCGACTTGTCGCGCAGCACGGCGCGGACATCGTCATGGCGGGTGAGGAAGAGGCGGCCCAGTTCACGGTCGCGGTGGACGGGATCGGCTTGCCGCATCTCGTCCAGCACGCGGTAGAGGTCTTCGCGATAATCGTCGTCTAGCGCGGTCAGGCCGATGCCGGTCTTTGGGGCCGTATGAGGCGCCTTCAGGTCGTCTCGGGTCTCACCCATGGCCGTCTCCTCCCGTTTTTCTTGTTTGTTGGGGAAAGAGTAGCGCTCGGGGAGGGCGCCCGTCCATCGGGGCCTCCCCTGCGACGAGAAGGCACCGGTTAAGCACTGGACATATGGCGGCTTCCGGCCAATCTTGTCGTCATGAGCGAAATGATCGACAGCGATGTGCTGATTGTCGGCGGCGGCCTGTCCGGCCTTCCGCTGGCGCTGGCCCTGGCGCAGGGCGGGCTTCAGGTAACGGCGGTGGACGCGCTGGACCCCGCGACTGCGACGGATGCGAAATTCGACGGGCGGGTTTCCGCCATCGCCTTTGCCTCTTGCCGCATGTTCGACCGGCTGGGGGTGACGCCGCACCTGAAAGGCCGGATGCAGCCCATCAA
The DNA here is from genome assembly GCF_002684405.1 of Parvibaculum sp. Classification (GTDB taxonomy): domain Bacteria; phylum Pseudomonadota; class Alphaproteobacteria; order Parvibaculales; family Parvibaculaceae; genus Parvibaculum. The sequence goes on from NZ_NYVD01000037.1 coordinate 1,959, forward strand.
TGACATCGTGGTGTCGGACGGGCGGCTCTCGGAAGGAGCGTCGCCTTTCTTCCTGCATTTCGATCACACGGAAATCGGGGACGAGCCGCTCGGCAATCTGATCGAGAACCGGCATACCCGTATTGCGCTGCAAAAGGCGGTGGCGGCGGAGCCCAATATCCGTCTCGTCGCGCCCAATGCGGTGAAGAGCGTCGAATATGGCGCGTCGCATGTGACGGGGCATCTCGCCGACGGCTCGACGGTGAAGGCCAAGGTTTGCCTTGCCTGTGACGGGCGCGGCTCGCCCACGCGCAATGCAGCGGGTATCAAGACCGTCGGCTGGTCCTACAACCAGACCGGTATCGTCTGCACGGTGGAACATGAGCTGCCGCATGAGGGCGTGGCGCAGGAATATTTCCTGCCCGGCGGGCCGTTCGCCATTCTGCCTATGGTCGGCAACCGCTCCTCGCTCGTCTGGACGGAGAGGACGGCGAATGCGAAAGCGATCCTGTCGCTGAACGATGAAGATTTCACCGAGGAGATGCGCGAGCGTTTCGGCGATTATCTGGGCGACTGCGCGCCGGTCGGCCCGCGTTGGTCCTATCCGCTGACACTCCAGCTGTCGCGCGAATATGTGCGGCCGCGCCTGGCGCTGGTCGCCGATGCCGCGCATGGCGTGCACCCGATCGCCGGGCAGGGGCTCAATCTGGGCCTGCGCGATGTGGCGGCGCTGGCCGAAGTGCTGGTGGATGCCGCTAGGCTCGGGCTTGATATCGGCCAGATCGATGTGTTGAAGCGCTATGAGCAATGGCGCCGCTTCGACAACACCGCGCTCTCCTTCATGATGGACGGGCTCAACCGGCTGTTCTCCAATGACATCGCGCCCGTGCGTCTTGCGCGCGATCTGGGGCTCGGCGCCGTCAACCAGATCGGCCCGCTCCGCCGGCTCTTCATGCGTCATGCCGGCGGCGCGGTCGGCGATCTGCCGAGGCTTCTCAGGGGCGAGGCGGTTTAGCGCCCAACCCCTTTCATGCCTTCTTCGGTGTAGCGGTCGCCAGCAATTGCCGCGGGATCGAATATGCCATCAAGCATGGCGATCTCATCCGCACTCAGGGCGATATCCATCGCAGCGATGTTTTCCATAAGATATTTCTCACGGCGCGTGCCGGGGATGGGAATGACGATGTCGTTCTTTTCCACCAGCCAGGCCAATGCGATCTGCGCCGGGGTTGCGTCCTTGTCTCCGGCAAAGGCTTTCAGTCTGTCGACCAGCGTCGTATTGCGCTCGGCCGCTTCGCCATTGAAGCGGGGCAGTATGGAGCGGAAATCGTCCTTGCCGAATGCGGCCGGATCGCTGGCGGTGCCGGTCAGGAAAGCGCGGCCGAGCGGCGAATAGGCAACGAAGGAAATGCCCAGATCGCGGCAGGCGTCGAGCACGCCGTTCTCTTCCGGGTCGCGCGTCCAGAGCGAATACTCGCTTTGCAGGGCTGTGATCGGGTGGACCGCATGGGCGCGGCGTAACGTGTCCTCATTGACTTCCGAGAGCCCGATGGCGCGCACCTTGCCCGCATCGACCAGGCGCGACATCGCGCCGACGGAGTCTTCCACCGGCACGTCCGGGTTGCGGCGATGCATGTAATAGAGGTCGATATGGTCGGTCCCGAGCCGCTTCAATGAGGCGTCGCAGGCCTCCATGACATATTCGGGCCGGTTGTCGATCTCCTGGGCATATTCGCCGGGCTTGCGGCGGATGCCGAACTTGGTGGCCAGGATCAGTTTGTCCCGCTTGTCAGCGATGAAACCGGCCAACAGCTTTTCATTGTGGCCGGAGCCGTACATATCCGCCGTGTCGTAGAAATCGACGCCTTCCTCGAAGGCCCGTTTCAGCGTGGCGCGGGAGAGGTCGTCATCGGTCGCGCCATAGGCGAAGGACATGCCCATGCAGCCCAATCCCGGCAGTGTCACTTCCATATCCGTCCGTCCAAGCATGCGTTTTTTCATGAGGTCCTCCTATTGGGGCGATTGCGCGGGATGATGCGTGAGCCCTATCTGGGGACGAATAGACCGTTCGATAATCACCAACATTTCGAATATAATGATGAGATGAATTCATCAAACACCCGGCCCGGTTTCGATCAGTTCATCCTGTTCATCGCCATCGCCGAGCGGCGGAGCTTTCGCGCGGCGGCGAAGGCGCTGGGCCTGTCGCCCTCGGCAGTGAGCCATTCCATCCGTGCGCTGGAAGAACGTCTGGGGGTCCGGCTTTTCGAGCGGACGACACGCAGCGTGGCGTTGACGGCTGCGGGGCAGGCGCTTTTGAACCGGCTCGGACCGGCCTTGCGCGAGATCGACCATGCAGTGGACGCGGCCCGCGCTTTTGGCGAGGCGCCGCGCGGCGATCTCCGGATCAATACGCCTGCCACCGCTGCGCGGCTCTGTCTCGAGCCGCTTGTGCCGCGCTTTCTCAGGGCCTATCCCGGGGTTCGGCTCGAAATCGTTACAAATGATGAGCTGGCCGACATCGTCGCGGCCGGCTGCCACGCAGGCGTGCGGCTGGGTGAACAGCTTGATGGCGATATGATCGCCGTGCCCCTCGGCGGGGCGCAGCGTTTTGCCTTCGTCGCCGCGCCCGACTATCTGGCAAAGTATGGCGTGCCGCAAGCGCCCGATGAGTTGTCGGCGCATGCGCTCATCGCGCGGCGTTTTCCGGGCGGGAATGTCTATGACTGGGAATTTGAAAAGGATGGCCGCGAGATGCGCGTGCGTCCCGCCGGACCGCTTGTCGTCGACAGGCCCGACACGGCGGTCGCGGCGGCGTGCGACGGAGCGGGCATTGCCATCGTCATGGAGGGGCTGGTCGAAGATGAGATCGAGGCGGGACGCCTGACGCGCATTCTGGAAGACTGGTGCGCCCCGTTTGACGGTTTCTATCTCTATTATCCGGGCCGCCGGCAGGTGCCGCCTCAGCTCCGCGCCTTTGTGGATTTTGTGCGGGCCAACGCCGGGTCGGCGAGCCGTTTGGGTGCGACGAGGCTGTAGCTGCGGCGCAGGAACGTCTCGACTTCATCCCAATCCACGCCGGGGCCGAGCGACATGCCGACCCAGCCTTTCGGACCGACATAGGGCGGGATAAAGAAACGTGCCGGGTCCGCGCCGACCAGCACGCGCTGGCTGCCAGGCGGCGCCTTGCACCACACCGACACTGCATCTTCCCAGGGCCGGTCCATTGCGAATATCTTGTCGTTCACGCGATAGGTCGGGCCGCGCTTCATCGCCTTCTCGGTCGCTTCGGGAAGCGCGAGACACAGCATTCGGAGTTTCGTGGACGCATTAGCTGCCATGGGATCCTCCTCGCAGGAGGACTATAGCCTGTCGGACAGGCGGAGTCGGTCAATCTCGGCTGAGGCCTTTCTGCTCCAGCGCGTAGAGATAGTCGGTCCAGATCTTTTCCTGATCCCTTCCGAGCCGATAAAGCGTTTCCCAGGTGTAGAGGCCGGTGTCGTGGCCGTCGGAAAAGACAAGGCGGACGGCGTAGTTGCCGACTGGCTCAAGGCCGTCGATGGCGACATCGCGCTTGCCGCCGAGGGTCACCTTCTGGCTGGTGCCATGGCCCTGTACTTCCGCCGACGGGCTTTCGACGCGCAGATATTCCGCAGGCAGATGGAATGTCTTACCGTCATCGAACGTAACTTCGAGGGCGCGTTCGGATTTTCTGAGCTTGATGTCGGTCGGCCATGGGGTCGGGGAAGCGTCGGCCATGGGGCTTAGTCGTCCAGCGCGCGGGCTTCGTCCACCAGCATGATGGGAATGCCGTCGCGGATCGGGAAGGCGAGCTTCGCTTTTTCCGAGACCAGTTCCTGCTTTTCGCGGTCATAGGTGAGCGTGGATTTGGTCAGCGGGCAGACCAGAATTTCCAGCAGTTTCGGATCCACTTCCGGCCGGGCGCCGCGCGGGGCGGTTTCTGTGTTCTCGCTCATCCTGTTTCCTTTTTGGCGGGCGGTCTTTCGCGCGCCCTTATGCCATGAAACCCATGCGGGGAGAAATTACTGAACGGTGTTGCCGTTATCCGACCCCTGGAGAGCCACCTCGGTGAGGGCGATCAGCATCTGGTTGCGGTCTTCCAGGGTCCGGGCCTCCAGCAGCGCCTGCTTTTCTTTCGGCCCGTAGGGGCTGATGGTGCACAGCGAGTTTACGAGGTTCTCGTTCGACGACGCCTTGATGGCGCGCCAGTCTGCCTGAAGTTCATAGACGTCCAGATATTGTTTCAACACTTCGATGAGGCGCTCGCGGCTCACCTCCTCCTCGCCCCGGCCAGGGGTGAGGTCGTCGACATACTCGTCCCACGCGACCTCGCATTGCCGGTAGGGCGTCATCGCGTCGAGTTCCCTGACGATGCTGAAACGGGAAATGCCGGTCAGTGTGATGACCAGCCGCCCGTCCGGCGTTTCGGCATAAGAGGTGATGCGGCCCGCGCAGCCCACTTTCAGCAGCGGCGGATTGTCGGAGGGGCGGATCACATCTTCCGATTCCGGCTCGGGCTGGACCATGCCGATGATACGCTCGCCGCGCATCGCGTCGTCCACCATCTGCAGATAGCGCGGCTCGAAAATATTCAGCGGCAATTGCCCGCGCGGCAGCAGCAGCGCGCCGGCCAGCGGAAAGACGGGGATTACCGAGGGCAGGTCCTCAAGGGATCGGTATCGGTCGGTGAGTCCCAAAATGCGTCCTTTGCTGGCTGGCCGGTCGTTCAGCTGAACAGGATGGAAGAAAGGCGGCGGCGGCCGGCAAGCGTTGCCTCGTCCGTCGGGCCATAGGCGTCGAAGAATTCCAGAAGCTGCTTGCGGGCGGCTTCATCGTTCCAGCCGCGATCGACCTCGATGATGTTGAGAAGCTGCTCCACTGCGCCTTCCCGGTCGCCGCGTCCATTGAGCGCGAGGGCGAGGTCGAAGCGGGCCTGATGGTCTTTCGGATTTTCGGCGAGTTTCGCCTCCAGCTCGGCCGTGTCGCCTGCTTCATCCGCTTTCTGGGCCAGCGAGAGGGCGGCCTGCGCGGATTTGTAGTCGGGATCGTTGGTCGCATCGGGGCGGATGAGCGCCAGCGTCTGGCGGGCGCGCTCCAGATCGCCATTGGCGATATAGCACTGCGCAAGGCCGGAGACGGCGGCCGGGTGGCCCGGCTCCTGCTGGATGACCTCGGCAAAGGCCTGGGCGGCGCGGTTCAGATCGCCGCCTTCGAAGGCGGCCTTGCCGAGCGTGACGAGCTGGTCGGTCTGGGTGGGGCCGGGCTCGGGCGCGCCGAGGCCCTTGATGAATTCCTTCAGCTGGCTTTCCGGGATCGCGCCCATGAAGCCGTCCACCGGCTGGCCGTCGCGGAAGGCATAGACGGCGGGGATCGACTGCACGCGAAGCTGCTGGGCGACTTCCGGGTGGTCGTCGATATTCATCTTTACGAGCTTCACCGCGCCGCGCGCCTCGCGCACCACCTTTTCGAGGATGGGCGTGAGCTGCTTGCAGGGGCCGCACCAGGGCGCCCAGAAATCCACCAGCACGGGCACCTTTTTGGAGGCCTCGACGACATCGGCCATGAAGTTCTGCGTGGTGGTTTCCTTGATGAGGTCGCCATCCGCGCCGCCTGCGCCGCCATTGCCGCCCCCGCTACCCAGGGGGGAGGCGCCCGCGTTTCCGTTGCCGATAATGGGGTCCATGTTTCTCCGGCCTTTCCATCCTGACCTTGCTCCCCAGAAGATGGGGCGAGGCCATGCGAAAACAATGATTTAGCTCATGGTTTAGCGAGAAGCGCGGGCGAGCGAAAGGGGGCGCGGGCGTAACAGGCGGCCCGGGAAGGCGCTCGAGGGCGTCGAGGCGGCGGATTCGGTCGCAAAATTGTCGTCGAGCTTCTTTTTGGCCCTTGCATTGGCTCAAGCGATAGGTCATAAAACCGCCCTCACAGGCAGCCGGTTCCGCCGGATTTTGCCTGACCCGGATGCGGGCGTAGCTCAGGGGTAGAGCACAACCTTGCCAAGGTTGGGGTCGTGAGTTCGAATCTCATCGCCCGCTCCAGTTTTATCGCGAAAATTTATTTCGTTTCGTCGGACCACCGTTGGGTGCGTCCGGGGCTCTGTCGCGGGCTTGTCGGGGCCGCGCGCAGTACCTACGTTCATAAGATCGAACCCCGGAAAAAAGGAATATTTTGTGATTGTCGTTGTTTCCAGAATGGCTGGAACGGTCGCGTGAGCCATCGGGTTCCGTAAAGGGGCCTGATTAGGCGCAGAAATTGTTCTGCGCGGACTCACTATTCGCCGGCCGAAGCCAGCCTCGGCGAGGGCGCCTGAGCGCGCGCGAGCCTTTTCTGTGCTTTTCGCACCCATGGGTGCGTCTCCAAGACAGCTGGTGAACAACAATGACATCGCAAAATGCCGATCTGGCCGAACTCGGCTGGACGCCTTTCTTTCAATCTCAAAACACAATCGACGACCTGTCCCGCTTTCTTCCCGTGCGCGTGATGGCGGTCCATCGCGGACAGCTTGCCGTGGCAGGAGACGGGTTCGAGATGACGATCCCCTCCCATATGCCGAACGCCCTCTCGGAAGAGGAATATCCGACGGTGGGCGATTGGCTGCTTGTCGATCACGACACGTTTCGGCCCGACTGTATTCTGCGCCGGACGAGCCTGTTCAAGAGGCGAGCGCCCGGTACGGGGCGCAAGCTGCAACTCATCGCGGCCAATATCGATACGCTCTTCATCGTTTCGTCCTGCAATCAGGACTTCAATGTCGCGCGGCTGGAGCGCTATCTCGTGCTGGCACGGGAAGCAGGCGTTACGCCTGTCGTGGTGTTGACCAAGGCGGATCTGGCCGATGCGCCGGAAGACTATGCCAAGGCGGCCCGCAGCCTCATGCCGGGGCTGATGGTCGAGACCGTCAATGCGCGCGATCCTGAAAGCGTTGCCGGGATCGCTGCATGGTGCGGCGTAGGCCAGACAGTGGCTCTGCTCGGCTCCTCGGGTGTCGGTAAGTCGACGCTTGTCGGCACGCTGACGGGGGCCGGCGATATTGCGACGCAGGCGATCCGCGATGACGATGACAAGGGGCGGCATACGACAACGGCCCGATCGCTGCGCCGACTGGAAAAGGGCGGATGGCTGCTCGACACGCCCGGCATGCGCGAACTGCAACTGACCGAGGCGGCTGCGGGGGTCGAAGAGGTTTTCGAAGACATCGTTGCGCTGTCGCGGCAGTGCCGCTTTTCCGATTGCGCGCATGACGCCGAGCCCGGCTGTGCCGTGCAGGCCGCTCTCGATGCGGGGGCGCTGGATATGGCGCGCTTCAACCGCTGGCGGAAACTCGCAGCCGAGGAAGCCTATAATAGCGAAACGCTTTCGGAGCGGCGGGCCCGCGACCGTGCGTTCGGTAAAATGGTGCGATCCGTTTCAAGGGAAAAGGCGAAAAGGAAAGAGCAATGATCCGCCTCACTCCCCCTTCTTCGCCGTCAGACGGCGTCGCGCCTCGTCCAGCAATAGCTGGGCGGGGAGGGGGCGTGTCTTCGCAGGCCTTGTGACGAGATAGACCGGGTAGCTCGGCAGCGGGCGGTAGGACAGCAGCGGCCATAGCTCGCGACGCCTCACTTCCTCTTCCACGATGCAGGTCGGCAGGAAGCCGATGGCGGCGCCTGTAAGGATCAGGCGTTTCAACTCGCCCAGATCCTCCGAGCCGCCGCGCGCATTTTTGCCGAGGCCGAACTGGCGGCGGAAATTCATCAGCTCCACCGGTTCGTCGCGTCCCGTCAGGAAGAAATGCTCGTCCGCCAGCGCGCGCGGATTGTCGAAGCTCTGGCCGAACAGCGCATGGTTCGCGCTGCAATAGAGCTGCTGCGTTTCGCTGAAGAGCGGCTCATAGGCGAGTACGGAATCGAGGATCTGCACATAGGCAATGCCCGCATCCGCCTCGCCCGTGCGGACCGCATCGAGAATGCTCTGCCAGGGCGCGAGGTCGATAGAGACTTCCAGCAGCGGGTGGCGGCGCGCCATGGCGGCGAGGATCTGGTCGAACTCGCGGTCGCGGATGCTCGACATGATCGCGATGCGCAGATGACCGCGCACGCTGCCCGCGGCCTGTGTCAGCAGGTCGGGCGCCTGACGCATCAGCTCCACCATTTCAGACGAAATGTCGAAAATGATCCGGCCCTCCGGCGTCAGCGAAAAGCCGCCGGGGCCTCGCTCGCATAGCTGAACGCCGAGCTGGTCTTCGAGGCGGGAAAGGGCCTGGCTGGTGGCGGGCTGCTGGCGGCCCAACGCCCGGGCAGCGGCGCTCACACCGCCATGCTGGACGATTTCGTGAAAGAGCCGCATCAGGTTCCAGTCCAGGCGGCGCCAAAGCAGGTCGTGAGGGGTCATGGGGCTCTTCATCGCGGCATATCCCGGTCCCCGAACCCTAGCACAAGAACGCCCCTCCCGCGGGCTCCGTGCTCGTCAAACGGAGTGCCGCGAGAGGGGCGACTGCTGCCCCCCGGCAATGTTTCGCGTCAGTCGGCGGTGTAGCCGGAGGCGACGAGTTCCTGCATCGGCTTCAACGAGACGCCGCCCTCGAAGGGAGGCTTCTTGTCGATCAGGCCGAACTTCACCCACCAATCGGCGGTGAGGTCGAAATGGTCTTTGATCTGACCATGGGTCTGGCCGAGATTGGCCATGGTCGGGTCGCCGTCGATGACGCCCATGAACTGGCCGGCATCCTTCAGGCCATAGACCACGATGCCGCCCTTAAGCGGCTTGCCGTCCGCGCCGATGATCGCTTCCACGTCGGCGACGGTGTAGCCCAGTGCCTTGGCGATGATCTTGTTCGACTCCGTCGGATGCTCGCGCCAGTACTTTACACCGGCGAAATAGGCCTTCATGGCGAGCGCGGCAGCGCCGTTCTTTTGCTCGATGAAGCCTTCGCGCATATACATCGCGTCGCCCAGCAGGCTCGTCTTCGACCAATAGGGCGTGGCGGAGTTCGCCATCACCTTGGCGCCCGGCAGGTTCTCCAGCACGTTCCGGCCATAGGGCTCCCAGAACTCGCCGCCGGCGACCTGACCGCTCAGCATGGCGGCCATGGCACTGTCCATGACGAGGTTGACGAATTTCACGTCCTTGATGGAGACGCCGTTGTTCTCAAGCCAGATGCCCATATAGATCTGGGTGAGACCGCCTTCGAGCACGGCGACGCTCTTGCCCTTCAGGTCGGCGGCAGACTTGATCTCGGGGCGGACGATGATCTTGTCCGTACCCCAGGAGGGGTTGGTGTTGGCGACGAGGCGCACCGGGTTGCCCTCGGCGGAGGCCAGCGGCGCATATTCCGCCGTGCTGGATGCAACATCGAGTTTGCCCGCCGACATCAGCGCGAAGCTCTGATAGGGGTCCTCGATGATCTGAATGTCGAGATTGACCTCGGGAACGAGGTTCTTTTCCTTGGCGACATACCAGAAGGCATAGCCCGGCCAGGAAAAGAGCGACACGCGCGCCGTGACGGGTTCGGCGGCGCGGGCGATGCCGGAGGCGGCGAAGACCGCCAGCAGGGCGACGGTCATACCAAGCCGAAAAGCCCGGCCCGGCATGTAGCCCCTGATCGAGTAAGTCATAATCATACTCCTTGCTCGGCGGGTACTCGTCCGCCGCTCAGTTGCGTTCCCGCTCGAAGCGTTCATAGGGGAACAGGATGTTTCCGGCGAAGCGGAAGAGAAGATCGAAGATGACGCCCAGCACGCCGATGGTCAGGATGCCTGCCATGACGTCGTCGACGCGCACGAAGCGCTGGGCGCGCATCATCATCGCGCCGATGCCGTCTGTGGCGGCGACGATTTCGGCGATGACAAGATAGGTCCAGCTCACCGCCAGCATCTGGCGCAATCCATCCCAGACGCGGGGCAGCGAGGCCGGCGCAATAATCCGTAGAAAGACGAGAGGTGTGTTGGCGCCGAGCGTGCGGGCGGACTCCACGAGTTCGCGGGGCACGCTGCGCACATGGTCTGCGATGATGGTGATGAGGAACCAGATCACGCCGAGGAAGAGAAGCGCGATCTTCTGTTCGTCGCCCGGGCCGAACCACATCAGGAGAAGCGGGACGAAGGCGGGCGCGGGCAGATAACGGAAGGCGGAGACGACCGGCGAGAAGAACGCGGAGACCGCGGCCAGCGTGCCGATGAGCAACCCCAGAGGATAGGCGATCGCGGTGGCGACCAGAAAACTTAGAGCGATGCGGTAGATGCTCACCATCACATCGTCGGCGAAGCCGTGCGCCAGCAAGTCGATGAGCGCGCTGCCGACCTGAAGGGGGGGAGGCAGAAGCCGGGGCGACGTCAGCCCCAGTACGGATGTCAGTTGCCAGCAGAGCAGAAAGGCGCCTGCGCCCAGAACGCCAAGCGCAAATCTGCGCCGGCGGGAGATCGTCCCGTAGATCTCGAACAAGCTCCTTTTCGGCATCGGGGAAGACCTGCGTCGGGGCTGGACGGATGTTTCGAGGACCGGTTCTGCTGTCATGTACCCCTCACACGGGCTTCGCGCCCGAAGGAGGAAAGACCGAGGCTTCCTTCCGGCATGTCGATCTCGCCGCGGGCGAGACGTTCCTTCAGATAGGTGAAAGTCTGAACGGTCTGTGCATGGAGATGCTCGCCCGCGATGACGGGCGGATAGGCCGCTGGACGGTCAGCTGAGACAAAGGCGGGAAGCGGTTCCACCTTCGTCCAGTAGTCGCAGGAAAAGAAGAGCGGGAAGGAATAGCGTTCCTCCTGCACCTTGCGCACGCGATGCGAGGTGGCGGTGAAGACGCCGTTCGACCAGACTTCCAGCATGTCGCCGATATTGACGACGAACGCTCCTTCGACGGGCGGGGCGTCGATCCACTCGCCCTTGCCGTTCATCACTTCCAGTCCCGGTGCGGTCGGCAGCAGCAGGGTGAAAACCTCATAATCGGTATGCGCGCCGATGCCCTGAACATCGGGAGCGGGATCGTAAGGGTAGTGAATGAGGCGAAGCTGCGATGGCGGCTTGGCGAAATATTCGTCAAGCGCCGTCGGCTCGAGCCCCAGCGCTTCGGCAAAACCGTGCAGCAGGCGATGACCGAGCGCGAAGATTGCGTCGTAATAGGCGGAAACGGCATCGTGGAATTCGGGCATGTCTTCCGGCCATTGATTGGGGCCGAGAAGCGGATTGCCGCTTACATAATCC
>NZ_NYVD01000038.1 GCF_002684405.1 Parvibaculum sp.
GACGAAACAAAAAAGGCCGCTCGAAAGAGCGGCCTTTTCGTATTCGGCGTATCGCGCTGCCGGGATCAGCTGCGCGAATAGAATTCCCGTCAGCGGAGCGTCAGCTCCGCGAGTAGAATTCGATGACGAGGTTCGGTTCCATCTGCACCGCGTAGGGCACGTCGGAGAAACCCGGCGTCCGCACGAACTTCGCGGTCAGCTTGTCATGGTCGGCATCAATGTAATCCGGCACGTCGCGTTCCGGGCTCTGGATGGCTTCGAGCACCAGACCCATCTGCTTGGAGGCGTCCTTGACCTCGATCACGTCGCCCTCGCGCACGCGATAGCTCGGAATGTTCACGCGCTTGCCGTTCACCTTCACATGACCATGGGTCACGAACTGGCGCGCGGCGAAAACGGTCGGCACGAACTTGGAGCGGTAGACGACGGCATCCAGGCGACGTTCCAGCAGGCCGATCAGGATTTCACCCGTATCGCCGCGAAGGCGCTCGGCTTCCTTGTAGATGGCGCGGAACTGCTTTTCGGTGATGTTGCCGTAGAAGCCCTTGAGCTTCTGCTTGGCGCGAAGCTGCACGCCGAAGTCGGAGAGCTTGCCCTTGCGGCGCTGGCCGTGCTGGCCGGGGCCGTAATCGCGGCGATTCACCGGGCTCTTGGAGCGACCCCAGATGTTCTCGCCCATACGGCGGTCGAGTTTATGCTTGGCGGCAATGCGCTTTGACATCGCTGTTTCCTTTCAAAAACCAAGGAAACGCGCCCTCCTCTGCCTCATCCCCGTTTGGAGGTGAGACCGACAGGAACCGGCGTAAAGCGTATCCGGCCCTCGGGTGCGTATTCTCATATGAAACGGGGACCGGCCTTGGGCCAGTCCCGTAAGGGCGTTCTTCTAGCCTCTGCCCCTGCCCGTGTCAATCGGCATGTCCGGCCTCAAGGGAGGCGTTTTCCCGGCAGAATCGGGGGGTTACCCCTCTTCCGGCCCATTGCCCTTCGGCACCGTGCGCACCAGCGAGGCGACGATGCCGCGGAAGGTCCGCACTTCCTGCTCGGTCATGCTCGCCCGCCCGAAAAGATTGCGGATCGAGCGCACCATGCCGGGACGCTTGTCGTCGGTCCGGAAAAAGCCATGCGCATCGAGCTCACGCTCCAGATGCGCATAAAACATGAGCAGTTCTTCCTTGGTGGCCAGCCTGCCCTCGCGCATTTCCAGCGTTTCGGCCTCCGTCCTGTCCGCGGCCTTGTGCCACTCATAGCTCATCAGCAGCACGGCCTGGGCAAGGTTGAGCGAGGAAAAGGCCGGATTGAGCGGCACCGTCAGCACCGCATCGGCCAGCGCCACATCGTCATTATGGAGCCCCGTCCGCTCCGGCCCGAAAAGAACGCCCGCCTTGCCCCCGCCGGCAAAGGCCTCCCTGAGCCGCGCGGCGGCGCGATCCGGCGTATAGACCAGCTTCACCATGTCGCGTGGGCGCGCCGTGGTGGCGAGCACATAGTCGAGATCGGCCACCGCGTCGGCCGTCGTCTCGAAAACGCGTACATTGTCGATGACGATATCGGCGCCCGCCGAGGCCGCGACCGAGCGGCTGTTGGGCCATCCGTCCCGGGGGCTGACGAGTCGCAGATCGGTGAGCCCGAAATTGAGCATGGCGCGGGCAGCCGTGCCGATATTTTCGCCAAGTTGAGGCGCAACCAGCACAATGGCGGGGCCTTCTTCACCCAGCGTCATACCCGACTTTCTACGATCCGTTCCGGCCATTGCTCCGACATGCGTTTTTGATCAAACAAGCCTGCGTCAATAAGGGATCGCCTGTCTTTAATCAATCCGCCAGCGGTGTTATAGGAGAGCCACGCCCGGTCTTGTTTCAAGACCGCCCCCGCAGGTCCTCGCCGACCCCCGTCCGTTATGTTTCGAAGGGTAACTCCATGTCCAAGATCAAAGTGAAAAATCCGGTCGTCGAACTCGATGGCGACGAGATGACCAGGATCATATGGAAGCTGATCAAGGACAAACTCATCTTTCCCTATCTCGACATCGATCTGAAATATTTCGACCTCGGGATCGAACACCGCGACGAGACGGACGACCAGGTGACGGTCGACTCCGCCGAGGCCATCAAGCATTACGGCGTCGGCGTGAAATGCGCGACCATCACCCCGGATGAGGCGCGCGTCGAGGAATTCGGCCTGAAGAAGATGTGGCGCTCGCCCAACGGCACCATCCGAAACATTCTGGGCGGCACCGTGTTCCGTGAGCCGATCATCTGCCGCAACATCCCACGCCTCGTCCCCGGCTGGACGGAGCCGATCGTGATCGGCCGTCACGCCTATGGCGACCAGTATCGCGCCACCGACTTCCGCGTGCCCGGCAAGGGCAAGCTGATGATGAAATGGGTGTCCGAAGACGGCTCGGAGACGATCGAGGAAGAAGTCTTCGACTTCCCCGGCTCCGGCGTCGCCATGGGCATGTACAATCTGGACGACAGCATCCGCGATTTCGCCCGCGCCTGCTTCAAATACGCCCTGCCCCGCAAATACCCCGTCTATCTCTCGACCAAGAACACGATCCTCAAGGCCTATGACGGCCGCTTCAAGGATCTCTTCGCCGAGGTCTATGAGAAGGAATTCAAGGCCGAGTTCGAAAAGGTCGGCGCGCTCTACGAGCACCGCCTGATCGACGACATGGTCGCGTCTTCGCTCAAATGGTCGGGCGGCTATGTCTGGGCCTGCAAGAACTACGATGGCGACGTGCAGTCCGACACGGTCGCGCAGGGCTTCGGCTCGCTGGGCCTCATGACCTCGGTCCTGATGACCCCAGATGGCGAAACGCTGGAAGCCGAGGCCGCGCACGGCACGGTGACACGTCACTATCGCAACCACCAGAAGGGCGAGGCGACCTCCACCAACTCCATCGCCTCCATCTTTGCCTGGACGCGCGGTCTTGCCCATCGCGCCAAGCTGGACGACACCCCGGCGCTGGAAGAGTTCGCTCATACGCTGGAAAAGGTCTGCGTGCAGACCGTGGAAAGCGGCCACATGACCAAGGACCTGGCCCTGCTGGTCGGCTCCGAGCAGTCCTGGCTCTCCACCGAAGGCTTCCTCGACAAGGTCTCGGAAAACCTCGCCAAAGCCCTGAAGAAGTAAGCGCTTCCCCAATGTCATGCCCGGATTTGATCCGGGCATCCAGTTCTGTGCCTGCGGCACATGATGCGCTGGATTGCCGGGTCAGGCCCGGCAATGACAGATAGAGGGGGATTGAAGCTTTCGGGCTCAGGCGCGAAATCAGGTAAACCTACTCCGAAGCGGGGTGCGCCTCCTGGGCGCGCTCCGCTTCCTGCCTTTCGGCCTCCGCCTCGCTGCGTTGCCGGAGTTCCGTCAGCCGCCGCTCGGCAATCTGCGCCACCGTGTTGCGCACATCCGGGTGACCGCGCATGAAGCGCGCGAAATCTTCCGATTGCAGCGTCAGCAGCGAACAGCGCGTGAGCGCCGTGATCGTCGCCGCCCGGCGCCGCTGATAAAGCAGCGCCATCTCGCCGAAAAAGGCGCCGTCCTCCAGCTTTATCGGGCCGTCGGGAAAGTCGAGCTGCACCTCGCCGGAGAGCAGGAAATACATCGCATCCGCCTCCTCCCCCTTCCGCGCGATCACCGTGCCCGCCTCCACCACGCGCGCATTCAGATGTTCCGCCAGCCGCGCGATGGTGAGCGCGTCGAACTTCGAAAACAGCGGCACCCGCGCCACCATGCCCCAGGTCACCACGAATTCGCGACGGTGAATTTCCTGCGCAAAGCCCGCCGACACGATGGCGATGGGGAGTGCGAACATGCCGAGACCGAAAATCATCACCATGCCGCCGGCAATCTTGCCAAGTACCGTCACCGGCACGACGTCGCCATAGCCGACCGTCGTCAGCGTGGCGAGCGCCCACCACATCGCCGCGGGCACGGAGCCGAAGACCTCCGGCTGCACATCTTTTTCAAGCTCGTACATCACCGTGGCCGACAGAAGCAGCAGCCCGCCCATGATGATGAGCGCACCCGTAATGGCATGACGTTCATTGTAGAGGACACGGGCCAGCGACGAGAGCGCGGGCGAATAGCGCCCGAGCTTGAGGAACCGGATCAGCCGGAAAACACGCAGGAAGCGCAGATCCAGCGGAACGAAGATCCCCAGCCAGAACGGCAGAACGACCGCGAGATCGATCAGCATCGGCCAGGTTCGCGCAAACTGCAGCCGGATGCGCCATGAGGGCATTTCCTCATGCTCGCTATGTTCCACGCAGACCCATAGGCGGGCCGCATATTCGATCGTGAAAATCAGAACCGAAACAAGATTGAAGATCTTGAAGAACGGGCCATAGGCCGCGGCGAGGGAGACCACCGTCTCCAGCGCGAAGGCCGCGGCATTCGCCAGGATCAGCGACACCATGAAAAAGTCGAAGACCTGGCTCGGCCAGTCGCTTGTGCGACCCGCCTCCAGAATGACGTAGAGGCGGCTGCGCAATCGTTTCAGGAGACCGGGAGCAGGCTCCCCGCCATCATCCGCCCCGCCGGAGATCCCGGGGGGCGTATGCCCCGGTTCAGGCGGCACCCGCCAACTCGCCGACAACGGCGCTGACGGCGTCGAGCGCCGCATCCGCCTTGCTTGCATCGGGCCCACCGGCTTGCGCCATGTCGGGCCGCCCGCCGCCGCCCTTGCCGCCAAGCGCCGCGGCACCGGTCTTCACAAGGTCGACCGCATTGTATCTCTCGGTGAGATCGTCCGTCACGCCGACGGCGATACCCACCTTGCCGTCTTCCGACACGGCCACATAGGCAATGATGCCAGAGCCGAGCTGGTTCTTGCCTTCGTCGACAAGCCCGCGCAGATCCTTCGGGTTCACCCCGTCGAGGCGCCGCGCCAGCAGTTTCACGCCATTGACCTCCTTCACGGCCGGGCGCTCGCCGCCACCGGCGCCGCCGCCCGAAAGAGCCAGCTTCTTCTTGGCGTCCGCCAGCTCGCGCTCCAGACGCCGCCGCTCTTCCACCAGCGAATGCACCCGCGCCGGCAGGTCGTCCACCGTCGTCTTCAGCGCACCCGCCGCCTCGCGCGCGATGCGTTCCTGATCGGCCAGATAGCGCCGCGCGCCCTCGCCCGTCAGCGCCTCGATACGGCGCACGCCGGAGGCTACCGCGCTTTCGCCCACAATCTTGAAGATCGCAATATCGCCAAGCCGGCGCACATGGGTGCCGCCGCAAAGTTCGACGGAGTAGACCCCGTTCGCCTTTTCGTCGTCGAGCCCCATGGAGAGGACGCGCACTTCATCGCCGTATTTCTCGCCGAAAAGCGCCAGCGCGCCCGCCTCGATCGCCTTGTCCGGCGTCATGATCCGTGTGCTGACATCAGAATTCTGCCGCACGATACGGTTCACGATCTCCTCGACCTGACCGATTTCTTCCTGCGTCATGGGCTTGGGGTGGCTGAAGTCGAAGCGCAGCCGGTCCGGCATGACGAGCGAGCCCTTCTGCGTCACATGATCGCCCAGCACGCGGCGCAGCGCCTCATGCAGCAGATGCGTCGCGGAGTGGTTCGCGCGCGTCGCATCGCGCCGCGCCGTATCGACTTTCATTTCCACCACATCGCCGACCTTCAGCGTACCGCGCGTCAGCTCGCCGATATGCACATGCAGCGCACCGAGCTTCTTCTGCGTATCGCTCACCGGGAACTCCGCACCCTTGGGCGTGAAGATGACGCCTGTATCGCCGACTTGACCGCCGGACTCGCCATAGAAAGGCGTCTGGTTGGTGACGATCTGCGCGCTCGCCCCGGCGGAGATTTCATCCACCTCCTGCCCGTTCATGATGATGGAGACGATCTTGCCTTCGCCGTCATCGGTCTCATAGCCGAGAAACTCGGTCGCGCCCACGCGGTCGCGCAGCTCGAACCAGAGCGTCTCCGTCGCCTGCTCGCCCGATCCCGCCCAGGCTTTACGCGCGTCTTCGCGCTGGCGCTGCATGGCGGCGTCGAACCCGTCCATATCGACCGTCATTCCCTTGGCGCGCAGCGCATCCTGGGTGAGATCGACCGGGAAGCCGTATGTATCGTAGAGCTTGAAGGCGACCTCGCCGGGCAGCACGCCCTTCGCCGCCTGTTGCTCCACTTCCTCGTCGAGCAGCTTCAGCCCACGCGCCAGCGTCTCGCGGAAGCGCGTCTCCTCCAGCTTCAGCGTTTCGGTAATGAGCGCTTCGGCCCGCCTGAGTTCGGGATAGGCAGCGCCCATCTGTTGAACCAGCGCCGGCACGAGGCGCCACATCAGCGGTTCGCTCACGCCGACGATCTGCGCATGGCGCATGGCGCGGCGCATGATGCGGCGAAGCACATAGCCACGCCCCTCATTCGACGGCATCACGCCATCGGCGATCAGGAAAGAGCTGGAACGCAAATGGTCGGCGATCACGCGATGGCTCACCCCATGCGGGCCTTCCGGGTCGGAATTGGCCGCATGCGCCGACGCCTCGATCAGCGCGCGCATCAGGTCGGTCGCGTAATTGTCATGCGTGCCCTGCAGCACCGCCGCGATCCGCTCAAGCCCCATGCCGGTATCGATGGACGGCCGCGGCAGGTTGAGCCGCTCGCCGTCGCCCTGCTGGTCGAACTGCATGAAGACGAGATTCCAGATCTCGATAAAACGGTCGCCATCCTCATCCGGGCTGCCGGGCGGGCCTCCGGGAATATGGTCGCCATGATCGTAGAAGATTTCCGAGCAGGGACCGCAGGGGCCGGTATCGCCCATCTGCCAGAAATTGTCCGATGTCGGAATGCGGATGATCTTGCTGTCGGAAAGACCGGCGATCTTCTTCCACAGCTCGAACGCCTCATCGTCTTCCGAATAGACGGTGGCGAGGAGCTTGTCCTTCGGCAGGCCGAATTCCTTCGTCACCAGCTCCCAGGCGAATTCGATGGCTTCGGCCTTGAAGTAGTCGCCGAAGGAGAAATTGCCGAGCATCTCGAAGAAGGTGTGATGGCGCGCCGTATAGCCCACATTGTCGAGGTCGTTATGCTTGCCGCCCGCGCGCACGCATTTCTGCGAGCTGGTGGCGCGGCTATAGGGCCGCGTCTCCTGCCCCGTGAAGACGTTCTTGAAGGGCACCATGCCCGCATTGGTGAAAAGCAGCGTCGGATCGTTGTTCGGCACAAGCGAGGCGGAGGGCACGATCTCGTGCTCCTTCGACGCGAAATAGTCGAGAAACCTGGTTCTGATCTCGTTTAGGCCGGACATGGGAATGGGTCTCGCAAATTATACGCTTCGCTGCGCCCGCTACGGGCTAACTGCCTCTCTCTAAAGGCAATATAGGGCCCACGCTTTTACCTGTCGCCCTCAGCGCTGTCCAGCAAAGGCCCCGGAGGCAAAATAGAAACGAAATAGACGCAAAAAAGCGGCGCCGAAGCTCCGGCGCCGCTCTGTTCATGGGACTTGCCGAAGGCGGCCCGGCACCTAGCCATTGGCCTCCAGGCCTGCGGCATCGTCCAGATCGTCATCGTCGTCCGTATCCGGCCCGACATCCATGATCTTCTCGGCAATGATACCCGCATTCTGGCGGATCGCCGCTTCGATCTCATCGGCCATATCCGGATTTTCCTTCAGGAATTTCTTCACATTCTCCCGGCCCTGCCCGATGCGCTGGGAATTATAGGAGAACCACGAGCCGGATTTCTCCACGATCCCGGCCTTCACACCGAGATCGATCAGCTCGCCCGTCTTGGACACGCCCTCGCCATACATGATGTCGAATTCGACCTGCTTGAAGGGCGGCGCGACCTTGTTCTTGACCACCTTGATGCGGGTCTGGTTGCCCACCACCTCGTCGCGATCCTTGATCGCGCCGATGCGGCGAATGTCGAGACGGACGGAGGCGTAGAATTTCAACGCATTGCCGCCGGTCGTCGTTTCCGGGCTGCCGAACATCACACCGATCTTCATGCGGATCTGGTTGATGAAGATCACCATGGTGTTGGACTTGGAGATCGAGCCGGTGAGCTTTCGGAGCGCCTGGCTCATCAGCCGGGCCTGCAGACCGGGCAGCGAGTCGCCCATTTCGCCTTCGAGTTCGGCCTTGGGCGTCAGCGCGGCGACGGAATCCACCACCAGCACATCCACCGCGCCGGAGCGCACCAGCGTGTCGGCGATTTCCAGCGCCTGCTCGCCCGTATCGGGCTGCGAAATCAGAAGGTCGTCGAGATGCACGCCCAGCTTGCGGGCATAGACCGGGTCGAGCGCATGTTCGGCATCGACGAAGGCGCAGACGCCGCCCTTCTTCTGGGCTTCGGCCACCGTATGCAGCGCCATGGTCGTCTTGCCGGAGCTTTCAGGCCCGTAGATCTCGATCACGCGACCGCGCGGCAGACCGCCGATCCCGAGCGCAATGTCGAGGCCGAGCGAGCCCGTGGAAATGGATTCGATCTCCACCACCTGCTCGTTCTTGCCGAGCCGCATGATGGAACCCTTGCCGAAATTGCGCTCGATCTGGCTCAGAGCCGCATCGAGTGCCTTCTTCTTCTCTGAATCGTCTTTTGCCACGAGGTCTACAACATTCTTGGACATGGACCTGCACCCCTTATTTCATACCGAATTGTCCCGCGCAATTTCAGTTAATGTACTTATTTTGTTCTCAATGACAATGATATTTTCAAGCCATTGATTTAAATATGATTTTCAGAACAAGTTCGCGTGACGTTCTCAAAAACGGGCACGACTCGCAAGGCCCTTCCGCCGCGCCGACACCCGCGCCCGGCGCACCGGCGGCACATGCCTGTCCGCCTCCCCGATTCCGCGTCGAGGTCCGCGTCAGGCCCGGGCCCGCTTCCGCGTCCGGCTCCAGGCGTCGCTCCAGTCGTGGATCGGCGCGCCCTCGGCTTCCAGAATGGGCCGCATCTCGTCGAAGGCCCGGCCGATCCGGTAAAACGGAATGCGCGGAAAGAGATGATGGATCAGGTGATAGGTCTGGAACATGTCCAGCGCCGTCACCAGCCGGTGAATGGGCCGGGGCAGCAGGAAGACGGCGGTATCGGTATAGCGCTCGCGCGACACATGCGGATGGTGCGGCAGGTAATTGAAGATCAGCCCGATAAACGCGACATTGAGAAAGGTCGGCACGATCCACAGCATCAGGATCTCGCGCCAATAGCCGAACCAGAACCCGGCGGCGACCAGCGACCACGCCGTGATGTGATGCGCCGCCGCGATCCAGTAGCCGGCCCGCTCCTTGGGGTCCTTCCAGAAACCGAACTTCGTCATCAGATAGATGTAATGCGGCGTCTGGGTAAAGAAGCGCAGGATGAGCAGCAGCGGGTTGCGGCCCGAGCACCACGTATCGGGGTCGCGCTCGAAATCATTCGTATAGCGGTGATGCACCATATGCATCGTGTCATAGCCGCGATAGGGAATGAGCGTGGCGATACCGCCGATCCAGGCGAGCGCCGGGCTCAGCCATTTCCAGCGCGGGTCGTCCCCGCCGATCGCGCGGTGAAGCCCTTCGTGAACCGCCATGAACTGCATCAGCAGCAGATAGCCATTGGCCAGCATCGCCGCCCAATAGGGCCACCAACCGGCAAGCGCGGCATAGGTCGAAAGCCCCAGCGCGGCGAGCGAGCCGAGCGAGGTGGCCACCGTGCCCCAGGCGACATCGCCCATATGGCGCCGCGCGATCGTCAGCGCCGCCCGGTGATGTTCCATATGCGCGTCCGACGCCGCGGCCACGGGGCGCGAACTGCCCGCTTCCACTGCTTCGAGTGTCGTCATTGCCAAAAGAGCCCTCCGCCAATCCACGGCCCGCCCGGCCGAATACATGGCTGTTCCAGTAAAATAGGCCAGCTGCCCCTAAAGAACCAGTCTCGACGATGAAACACGCTGCCACCGGGACGAAATGCCGCCGTTTCAGCCGTTCATCACGTCTTTGACCATCGAGGCGAGCTGCTTCAGCGAGAAGGGCTTGGGCAGAAAGTGGAATTCCTGGTCCGGGTCGAGGCTCTTGGCGAAGGCGTCCTCCGCATAGCCGGAGACGAAAACGATCTTCGTATCGGGGATCCTGCCCTTGAGTTCCTTGACCATGGTGGGCCCGTCCATATTGGGCATCACCACGTCGGAAACGACGAGGTCGATCCGCCCGTCGAACCCGGCGACAAGGTCCAGCGCCGCCTCGCCGCTCTCCGCCTGCAACACCTCATAGCCGCGCGTTTCCAGCGCCCGGGCGGCAAAGGTGCGCACCGCATCCTCGTCTTCCACCAGCAGGATCGTGCCCTTGCCGGTCAGGTCGGCGGCCTCCTGCGGCACCGCGGCGGCTTCCTCTTCGCTGGCCGCCTTCTCGGCTGCCGTCTCCACATGGCGCGGCAGATAGATGCGGAAACTCGTCCCCTTGCCCACCGTGGAGTACGGGAAGATGTAACCGCCCGTCTGCTTGACGATGCCATAGACGGTGGAAAGGCCGAGCCCCGTTCCCTTGCTGGGATCCTTGGTCGTATAGAAGGGCTCGAAAATCTTGCCAAGATTTTCCTTAGGGATTCCGACGCCCGTATCCGACACCTCGATCAGCACATATTCGCCCACCGGCATCAGCGCATGGTCGAGCGCGCGGCTGTCCTCTTCGCTCACATTGGCGGTGCGGATGGTAAGCCGCCCGCCCTCGGGCATCGCATCCCGCGCATTCACCGCGAGGTTCATGATGACCTGTTCGAGCTGGTTCTGATCGACCTTCACAAGGCCGAGATCGCGCCCATGCACGATCTTCAGTTCCACCTGCTCCGTCAGCAGCCGCGCCAGCAGGTTCTGCAGTTCGGCAAGCGAGTCCGTCAGCGACAGCACCTTGGGGCGCAGCGTCTGGCGGCGCGAGAACGCAAGCAGCTGGCGCGTCAGGTTCGCCGCGCGATTGGCGTTCTGCTTGATCTGCACCACATCGGCAAAGCTCGGATCGCCCGCCTGATGGCGCGCCAGCAAGAGGTCGCAAAAGCCGATGATCGCGGTCAGCAGATTGTTGAAATCATGCGCCACGCCGCCCGCGAGCTGGCCGACCGCCTGCATCTTCTGCGACTGGGCGAACTGCATTTCGAGCGATTTCTGCTCCGTCGCATCGATCAGATAAACGACGAGCGACGCATCCTCCCCCGTATCGATCCGCGCGGCATAAAGCTGCGCGACGCGGTCGGGATGGCTCTGCAGGTGAATATCGACGGCCGGTCCGGCGGATTGCCCGGCAGCCGTATCGGACAGCGTCTCCAGCACCCCGGGCCGGTCTTCCTCGACCAGCAGCTCGGCCAGCTCCTGCCCGCGCACCGCCTCGCCGCCGACATAGGCGACGAAGGCGCTGTTCGCATTCTCGATCCGGCCCTGCGTATCGACCGTCGCAATACCGATCGGCGCATTGTTGAAGAAGCGCGCAAAGCGCAGCTGCGCATCCCGCGCATTGTCCTGGCCCGCGCCGGACATGCCACGGTCGAGCGTCAGCACGCACCAGCTCTCCACACCATCCTGCCGGATCGGCCGCGCCACCACGCGGACCGGCAGCAGCGTACCGTCCGCCTTTTTCAG
Organism: Parvibaculum sp.; assembly: GCF_002684405.1. Taxonomy (GTDB): domain Bacteria; phylum Pseudomonadota; class Alphaproteobacteria; order Parvibaculales; family Parvibaculaceae; genus Parvibaculum. The sequence continues at coordinate 11,550 of NZ_NYVD01000038.1, forward strand.
TTCGGCATCCACCGGCCCCACGAAACCGGGCCCGTTTTCGTCCGCGATGAGAATGTCGGAGAACGCGCTTGCCGCAATCGTATCGAGCGTCGTGCCCTGTTCGGAAATATGTCCCGCATCGAGCCCCAGCCAGCCTGCCAGCGTGGCATTGGCATAATCGATCTCGCCCGTCGGCCCGACGATGAAAAGCCCCGCCGGCGCGCCGTCGAGATAGGAGGTAAAGGCCTTGAGCCGGCGTTCGGCGACTTCCAGCCGTTCGCGCTCCACGGTGAGGTCGCGGAAAAGCCAGACCGCCCCGCCCCGCATCCCGCTCATGGGGCGCACGATCACCTTGTAGATACGGGTAAAGCCGCTCCGGATCGCAAGCCGCACTTCCTCATCAGCGGCAAAGCCGGTGCGCGCGGCCTGCGCGAGCCGGAACGCGGTCTCGGCTGCGTCCGTCCGCCCCGCCAGCAGCCTTTCCAGCGAGGCCGGGCGCTCGTCCTGCGCATAGGCGCCCGCCAGATGGCGATAGGCTTCATTGGCAAACAGCACCGCGCCGCGCCTGTCGGTCACGTAACAGGGATCGGGCAGCGCATTGAAGGCTTCGGCTGCCGCGAGC
>NZ_NYVD01000039.1 GCF_002684405.1 Parvibaculum sp.
ATGGCAGGCGGCGCAGACCTTGGCGGCTTTTTCGCCCTTTTTCGGGTCGGCGTTGGCCAACAGCACCGGAAGAGGCGTTGCCTTCTCTTCCTTCTTGGGTGCAGCGGTTCCACCGTCCTCGGGCACGGCGACCGCGTAGGACTTGGGGTTGGCCGGTTCTGTAGAGAACAGCGCTTCGCTCAGCGTTCCGACTGCGAGGATGAGAAGCACCGAGAAAAGTACGGCACCTGCAAATTTGTTGAATTCGAATGAGTCCATCGGCTCCTGCTCCGCCAGGGTCGTGTTGCGGGAAGCGGGTTGATTAGGCTTGGCTGAATCGCGGGCTGGCCGCGCTTCCGCCCAGGCGAGGCCCCCCGCGGAATTGGCGCGGAGATTAGCCGCTTCCGCCCGTCGGTCGCAAGCCGTATATAGGGCGGAAACCGCCAAATGCCGCCGGATCGCCGATGCAGCGTCCGGCGAGCCAGCAAAACGGGCTCAAGCCAGCCGCTTCTGCGCATATACCGCAGCGTCCGGCTGGACTTTAGGGTTGCGGCGATCCGCCGCACCGTCTGAAATGCCGCCCGTTTGGGAGAAAGACAGCATGACGGGAGCGCAATCCGCCGCCGGAAAATCGACCGCAGGAGCACATGCGGGAAATCCGCTGATCGTGATTCCGGCCCGAATGGCCTCCAGCCGCCTGCCTGGAAAGCCGCTGGCGGATATCGCCGGGGCTCCCATGATCGTCCAGGTGATGCGCCGGGCCGAAGAGGCGGATCTGGGCCGGGTGGTTGTCGCGGCGGCGGAAAGGGAAATTGCCGATGCCGTGACTGCCGCGGGCGGCGAGGCGGTGCTTACCGATCCCGACCTCCCCTCGGGCTCAGATCGCATCTGGCAGGCGGTCAACGAACTCGACCCGCAAGGCCGCCACAGCATCATCATTAATGTGCAGGGCGACCTGCCGACGCTCGACCCGGCGCTGATCCGCGTCGCATATGAAGCGCTGATCCGCCCCGGGGCGGATATTTCGACGCTGGCTGCCGTCATTACCGACCCGCACGAGCGCGAAAACCCCAATGTGGTGAAGGCCGTCGCCGCCTTTCCCGACGCTGCGAAGGGGGAAACCCCTTTCGCCCGGGCTCTTTATTTCACCCGCGCCACCGCGCCCTGGGGCGAGGGGCCGCTCTACCATCACATCGGTCTTTACGGGTATCGCCGCGAGGCGCTGTCGCGTTTCGTGGGGATGCCGCCCTCGCAGCTCGAGCAGCGCGAAAAACTTGAACAGCTTCGGGCACTTGAGGCGGGGATGTCCATCGAAGTGGCGCTCGTTGACACCGTTCCGCTCGGTGTCGATACTCCCGCCGACCTCGAAAAGGCCCGCATCGCGCTCGCCTCGAGCTAGCAGAACCAAGCGCGGCCATCATGTTCCGGAAAGCGAAAAGATGAGCGAAATCCTCGCGGCGAACACCATTGCCTTTCAGGGCGAGCCGGGAGCCAACTCCCATATTGCCTGCCGGGAAGCCTTTCCCGACATGACGGAAATGTCCTGCGCCACCTTCGAGGAAGCGATCGCCGCCGTGCAGGAGGGCAGGGCGCGTCTTGCCATGCTGCCCATCGAGAACTCGCTGGCGGGCCGCATCGGCGACATCCATCATCTGCTGCCCGAATCCGGTCTCTATATTGTCGGCGAGCACTTCCTGCGCATCCGCTTTCATCTGATGGCGGTAAAGGGCTCGAAAATCGAGGGGCTGAAAATGGTGCAGAGCCAGGCGCCCGCGCTGGGCCAGTGCCGCAAGGTGATCCGCGAGCACGGGTTGCGCATGGTTGTCGGCGCGGACACGGCAGGCTCCGCGCGCGAAGTGGCTGAAAAGGGCGACCCGGCGCATGCCGCTATCGCAACCTCGCTGGCCGCCGAGATCTACGGTCTGGAAATCCTGAAAGCCGATATCGAGGATGCGGAGCACAACACGACCCGTTTCCTCGTCATGGCGAAGGAGCCCAATGACGCCGAGCCGGAGGACGAACCGGTAATCACCAGCTTCATCTTCCGCGTGCGCAACGTGCCCGCCGCGCTCTATAAGGCGCTGGGCGGTTTTGCCACCAATGGCGTCAACATGACGAAACTGGAGAGCTATCAGCTCGAGGGCACCTTCAATGCCAGCCAGTTCTATGCCGACATCGAAGGCCATCCCGCCTCGCGCCATGTGCGTCTGGCGCTGGAGGAACTCGAATTCTTCACCTCGGAGCTGACGATCCTCGGCGTCTACAAGGCCCATCCCTATCGCGCCGGTGTGGCGGAGCGGCTGGCCGGCCGGTAAAGGCCGGCCTCACCGCGAGCCTGCTGGGGATCAGCCTTCGGCAAATGCCTTGATGAGCTGATGCGCGATGGCGAAGGGCGGCGGGAACCAGGCGGTGCCGTCTCCCTTGCCGGCGAAAATCGCCTGTACTTCCTCCCGCGTGAACCAGCGCCCGCCGGCAAGCTCCACCCCGTCGATCTCGTAATCTTCAGAGGCTGCATGGGCAATGCAGCCGATCATCAGCGAGGAAGGGTAGGGCCAGGGCTGGGTCGAGTGATAGCTCACCCTGTCGACCTTGATGCCGGCTTCCTCATCCACTTCGCGGGCGACCGCTTCCTCGATCGATTCGCCCGGCTCCACGAATCCGGCCAGCGCGGAATACATGCCCTTGGGCCAGATTTTCTGGCGGCCCACGAAGCATTTGTCCCCGAACACCGGCAGCATGATGACGACGGGATCGGTGCGCGGAAAATGCTCCGCCTGGCAGGTCGGGCAGACGCGCTTGTAGCCCGCCTCGGAAATGGCGCTTTCCGAGCCGCAGACCGAGCAGAAGCCATGCCGGGCATGCCAGTCGATCATGCTTTTCGCCTGGGCGAGAATGGCGAGTTCGGTGGGCGGCAGCTCGCCCGCCATGGCGATCTCGCGCAGTTCCTCGAATGCGCCGAGGCCCTTTAGCGGGCCGTCGTTTTCCGGGTCCTTCAGATGGCTGATATCGACCGCGAACAGGGCCTTGCCGCGCCGGTTGATGCCAAGAAAGACGGTGGTGGCCGCATCGCCGCCCAGCTCCTCGATCACGGCGGTCCTGAGCCAGCCCACATCCTTGCCTGAGCCCTCCTGCTCTTCCGGCAGGATGAGGGGACGCAGCTTCCACAGCGGTACGAAAAGACTTGTCGGTTCGGCGAGCTGTTGGGCGATCCATTCCGGATCGGTACGGCGGTAGCTCGCGCGGTCGAGCGGATTATTGGCGAAAATATTGGGGTTTTCAGGCAGGCCCATGCGCGTTGATCTCTTCTGGTTTTGAGGGCGAATTCGAAGGTGCCGCAGGGTGGCACAGCCCCGCCTGAGTCTCAACAAAAGGCGGAATTCCGGGCCTTTGACGCAGGTGCATGGCTACCCTTGCATCATAGGGGCATTCCAACGATATTGGGCCCGGGAGGTTGGCGGCGGACGGGTCCCTCGCCAACCCGGTCAGGTCCGGAAGGAAGCAGCCGTAACGAGATTGGCTCGGGTCGTCTGTCCAGCCTCCCACCTCATTCAATCTTCTGCGCGACAGCTTGGCTCCGCGCAGGCTCCGGAGGGACACGGACGTTCCATGGATGACAACGTGGATGATCTCGTCCCCGAGGAAGAGCCGCACAAGCCGGACCCTGCCACCGAGCCGGGCTTCAATCTGGGCGACGAACCGGCGCCCGATGCGCCCCCGACTGATATGCCGAGTACCGACGCGCCCGGGAGCGGCAGCGGCTATCAGGTGCTGGCGCGCAAATACCGGCCCACCGTTTTCGAGGATCTGATCGGCCAGGAGGCCATGGTCCGCACTCTCCGCAATGCCTTCGAGCAGGGGCGTATCGCGCATGCCTTCATGCTGACCGGCGTACGCGGCGTGGGCAAGACGACGACGGCGCGTATCCTCGCCCGGGCGCTCAACTACGAAAAGCCGGGCGAAGGGCGCAATGCCGGCGGCCCCACCATCCATATGGACGGCTTCGGGGTTCATTGCGAAGCCATCATGGAATCGCGCCATCAGGATGTGCTGGAGATGGACGCGGCCTCGCGCACCGGCATCGACGACATCCGCGAGATCATCGACAGCGTGCGCTACCTGCCGGTTTCCGCGCGCTACAAGGTCTACATCATCGACGAGGTTCACATGCTCTCGAAGGCCGCCTTCAACGGCCTTCTGAAGACGCTTGAGGAACCGCCCGCCCATGTGAAGTTCATCTTCGCCACCACCGAAATCCGCAAGGTGCCCGTGACCGTGCTGTCGCGCTGCCAGCGTTTCGACCTGCGCCGCCTGTCAGCGGATGAGCTGACGGGACTGCTCACCGACGTTGCGCAAAAAGAGCAGGTCGAACTGGAAGACGCGGCGGTGAAGATGATCGCTCGCGCCGCAGACGGGTCGGCGCGCGATTCGCTTTCGCTGCTCGACCGCGCCATCTCGCATGCGGAAGGCCGCATCGTCGAGGCGGATGTGCGCGATATGCTGGGCCTTGCCGACCGGGCGCGCATCTTCGACCTCTTCGACCTTCTCATGCAAGGCGACATCGCCGGTGCGCTGGGCGAGCTGCGCGCGCAATACGATGTCGGCGCCGACCCTGTGGTCGTGCTGTCCGACCTCGCCGACCTGACCCATTGGCTGACGCGGCTCAAGCTCGTCGACGGCGCGGGCGACGATCTTGCGATGTCGGAAACCGAACGCGAGCGCGGCCGCGCCATGGCGCAGAAACTTCCGATCAGGGTTCTTTCCCGCGTCTGGCAGATGCTTTTGAAGGGCATCACCGAGGTGCAGAACGCCGCGCGTCCCATCGCAGCGGCTGAAATGGTCCTCGTCCGCATTGCCTATGTCTCTGACGGTCCGGGGCCGGAAGACCTGCTCGAACAATTGAAGAGCGGCGGCGCGGTGTCCGTGTCGCGCGGCGCGCCTGCCAATGGCGGAAATGGGGGCGGAAACGGCGGCGGTGGTGCCCGCGCCCAATTGCGATCTGTGCAGGGCGGCGGTCAGGCCGTCGCACAGCCGCAGGCGGAATATGTGGAAGCCGCGCCCGCCGTCACACTCGACAGTTTCGAGGCGGTGGTTGCCTATTTCGGCAAGCAGCGCGATATCCGCCTCAAGACCTTTCTGGAATCCGGTGTGCGGCTGGTCAGTTTCGAGCCGGGCCATATCGAAATCAGCCTGCTGGACGAAACGCCCGGCAGCATCGCCAATGAAGTCGCGACCAAGCTGAAAAGCTTTACCGGCCAGCGCTGGGTCGTCTCGCTGGCGCGCGCGGGCGCGACCAATGCGCCGACGCTGCGCGAGCAGGCGCAGACGCGTGAAGAGATGTTGAAAGACGAGGCCCGCAAGGATCCGCTGGTTCAGGCGGCTCTCAACACCTTTCCGGGTGCGGAGATCGTAAGCGTCCGCATGCCCGACATGGAATTGCCGCAAGGCGAAGAGATCATGCCTGCCGATCCGGACGAGGCCCTCGATGATTTCGACGGTCTGCCCATTGGCGACGATGAAATGGAGTGACGCGTGAAAAACCTTGGCGACATGATGAAGCAAGCCCGCGAGCTGCAGGGCAAGATGGAACAGCTTCAGACCGAGCTTGAAACGCTGGAAGTGCAGGGAAGCGCCGGCGGCGGCATGGTGAATGTCACCATGACGGGCAAGGGCGAGATGACGAAAGTCGCGATCGACCCGAGCCTGATGAAGGAAGACGAGCGCGAAATTCTCGAAGACCTCATCGTGGCCGCATCCGCCGATGCGAAGGGCAAGGCCGAACGCGCCGCGCAGGAGAAGATGAAGGAGCTGACCGGCGGCCTTCAACTGCCGCCCGGCCTTGGCCTTTGACGGCTGACCGCGCATGAGCGTTGCCGGACCGGAAATCGAAAGACTGATCCAGCTTCTGGCGAAACTGCCGGGGCTCGGTCCCCGTTCCGCGCGCCGCGCCGTGCTGCATCTCATCAAGAAAAAGGATGCGCTGCTCATACCGCTTGCCGCCGCCATGGCGGACGCGGCGGAAAAGGCATGCATCTGCTCCACCTGCGGCAATGTCGATACGCGCGATCCCTGCACCATATGCGCGGATCCGCGGCGCGATGCGGCTTCGATCTGCGTGGTGGAAGAAGTCGGCGATCTTTGGGCTCTGGAGCGGGCGGGCGCACATCAGGGCGGTTATCATGTTCTGGGTGGCGTGCTGTCCGCGCTGGACGGCGTGGGGCCGGATGATCTCAATATCGGCAAGCTCGTCGAGCGCGCCCGCAACGGCGAAGTGAAAGAAATCATCCTCGCCATGAATGCGACCGTCGATGGTCAGGCGACGGCGCATTACATCATGGACCGGCTGGACGGGACGGGGATCTCGATTTCCCGTCTTGCCCACGGCGTCCCCGTGGGCGGCGAACTCGACTATCTTGACGACGGCACGCTGGCCGCCGCCATGAAGTCGAGACGCCCTTTCTGATTTCAGGCTTTCTCCGCTGCGAAATAGGCCTTCGTCATGGCGAAGATGCCCGGCGCAAGAATGAGCAGCCCGATCAGGTTCGGAATCGCCATCATCGCATTCAGCGTATCGGCCAGCAGCCAGACGAAACTGAGACTGCTCGTCGCGCCGATCGGGATCGCGACCACCCAGAGAATGCGATAGGGCATGATCGCCTTCACGCCGAACAGGAACTCCACCGCCTTCTCGCCGTAATAGCTCCAGCCCAGAAGCGTGGTGAAAGCGAAGACCGCCAGCGCAACGGCCACGATCTCATTGCCGAAGGAAAAGCTGTGCGCGAAAGCGAGGCTGGTCAGCGCCGCGCCGTTCTCGCCGCTCTGCCAGGCGCCGGTGACCATGATCACCAGACCAGTGATCGAGCAAATGATAATGGTGTCGATGAAGGTACCCAGCATAGCAACGGTACCCTGGCGAATCGGGTTGTTGGTCTGCGCTGCAGCATGGGCGATAGGTGCGCTGCCCAAGCCCGCTTCATTCGAGAAGACGCCGCGGGCAATACCAAAGCGCATTGCTGCCCAGATAGTAGCACCGGCAAAGCCGCCAGCAGCGGCTGCGGGGTTGAACGCGTAGTGGATGATGTCGGCGAAGGCGGCTGGGATGCGGTCGAAGTGCGTGATCAAAATGATCAGCCCGCCACCGACGTAG
>NZ_NYVD01000040.1 GCF_002684405.1 Parvibaculum sp.
AAATGCCTCATCGGCATGATGCCCGGGATTGTAGATCTGATGTACGAGCGGCGGCCCCTCACCGGTCCCGCTGGCATTATCGCCATGACACTCGGCGCAATTCGTGTCGAACGCTGCCTTGCCAAGAGCTGCATCGCCGGAAAGAGGCGGAACAACGACATCTCTCTTCGCAGAGTGTCCGCCTTCTTCTACAAACATCCGCCATGCGCCAATAACGACACCGCCAGCAATTACTGCAAGCACAGCATATGTAGAAAATTTTTTCGCCATCGCTTGTTCCCTGTTGCCTCCAGCGAAAACGACACGCGTGAACCGACGAGTCCTTCATTACATCAGTCATAACTAAGCGCACTGACACGGATGAACCGCCCGATTTTCCATTCCCCTCGATGTTTCCCGAGTCAGCCAGAAGCCTGCACCTAGCAACATGGCGCCACCCAGCACCATCCTCCACGAGGGGACGTCTCCGAAGACCAGATAACCGAAGAACGACGCGACGAGCGGCGACACGATGATATCGATCAGGGCATATACGTTTGCATCGAGGGTCTTCAGAACCATCGATATGCCGAGATAGGCAAACCCCGTGGAAACGACCCCGAGCCCCAGAACCCAAAGCAGAACCGGCACCGTCACGCCCAGCGTCTCATAGTGAATGCCGCGCAGAATATCGCCGGCTCCGAACAGCAATGTCGAAGGCGAAAGCACAATCGCTGCGACTAGCATAGACCACGCGATATCGCTTCCTGTTTCCGATTTACCTTCATATCTCAGATAGGTGACCATGGCGGCATAGACCGCGCCATCTCCGAGTGCGACGAGGTTGCCCACCAGCTCGCTACCCTTAAGCGGGTTAGCAATGGCGATGCCGACGAGCGCAATCACGAAGATGAGCATGTAGCCGGGACGAGCCTTCTCGCCCAGAAATACCGCCGAGAAGATGAATGTAAAAAAAGGCGCAATGCTCCAGAAGATGACGGCGTTGGCAATAGGGACAAGAGTCATCGCGTAGTTGAAAACGCTGATCTGGGCGGCGATCAGAATTCCGACGAGCAATGTGTCCTTGAGATTGTTTCGGGGAAACAGCAACGGCTTGCCCGTTATGCTGGGCATGAAACCGAACAGCAGTAAGGCCGCCAGAGAAAGCGCGTAGGAGTTCAGCGTCTGGATGGGTATGAGACCGCCGGTCAGCTTGACGAAAACCCCGATGGTCGCCTCGGAAACGGTGATAAGCGCGAGCAGAGAAATCGTTTGCGCCGTCATGCCGTGCCGGAACTCGTCGAAATCACATCAATCACCTCGGCGCCTTCCTCATCAAGACAGACATCTTCGACCTGCAACGTGGCAAAGAAGAAGCCATATTCCCGCTTAAGCAGGTGATGAGCCTTACGTAATATCTCCCCACCCGACGCATCCTTGTCGATCCGCATATGCGCGGAGAAAACATATTTTCCGCTGGTCAGCGCCCAGGCATGGACATGGTGCACGTCTTTCACGCCATACAGCTTCTGAAGCGCCGTTGCGATCTCGCGCAGGTTCACGTCCGACGGCGTACCCTCCATGAGCAGACGTGTCGCATCCTTGAGGATCGTCCAACTCGCCCACAGCAGCACGAAGCCGAACGCCATACCGAGGATCGGGTCAATGAGCAGAAAATCGGTAAAGCGGATGACAAGCGCGGCCACGATAATGATCAGGCTCCCCACGAAGGTCTGTATGATGTGCCACAGTGCACCCTTGACGTTGAGATCGCTCTGGCTCTGACGCCACATCAAACCGAGAGAAATGATTTCGGTGAAAAGACCGCCCGCTGCCGCCCAAAGCATCGGCCCGGTTGGAAGCTCGATGGGCGCGGTCAGCCGCATACCCCCCATGACAATAACGACCAGCGCCATGCCCAGCAGGAAACCACCATTTACGAAGGCGCCGACAAGTTCGGCCCGGTACCATCCGTAGCTCTGCGCTTCACTGGCCGGGCGGCGCGCCACTCTCGCGGCGACGATTGCCACCAGCACCCCGCCGACCGCCGAGAATGTATGGAAGGCATCGGATATGACAGAGATGGAGCCCGTCCAGAACCCGATCCCCATCTCGATAAAGAAATAGATTCCAGTCAGCCAGGCTGAGATCGCGAGCCCCCGTCCGCTCGATGGCATATGACCGGTATGCCCACTAGACATGTGAGTCATTTTATACCCCCTCACGATTGGGGGACGATGTACTCGCCACCAGCCGGCGAGCGCGCTCAAGCAATTTGGCATTGATCGCAACGATGACGGTGCTGAGCGACATCAGGGCCGCCCCAAATGCAGGCGTCAGAAGAATGCCCCAGCTATAGGCAACCCCTGCCGCAAGCGGGATCGCAAAAGCATTGTACCCGGTCGCCCAAAGCAGATTCTGAATCATTTTGCCGTAGGTCGCCCGGGACAAGGCCAGAATGGCAAACACATCCCGCGGGTCGGAGCGAACCAGCACGATATCAGCAGACTCGATGGCCACTTCCGTACCGGCACCGATTGCTATGCCCAGATCAGATTGCACGAGAGCGGGTGCATCGTTCACACCATCACCGATCATCGCAACATTAAGGCCCCGCGACTGCACCTCCTTGACCTTCTCCACCTTCTGATGCGGCAAAACCTCGGCGAAATAATCGTCAAGGCCGAGTTGTCCCGCCACGGACCTGGCGACCGACGTTGCATCACCCGTCACCATCATGCATTTGATTCCCATCTCTTTTAGCCGCGATACGGCCTCGAAAGATTCCGGTCGCACGATATCGGCGAGTGCAATGGCGCCGACAAGACGCTCGTCCAGCATAACGAAGACAACAGTGTTGCCTTCATCGGTATATGCCGTGGTTTCGTGAGATGGCAGGTCGATTCCCTTTTCGCGGAGATAGCCGGGACTAACGACGCGGACCATTTCCCCGTCGATACCAGCCTCGGCACCCTGTCCGGTGAGACTTTTGAAGTTCTCGACATTCCGCACCTCGATGCCGCGTTCCTCCGCCCCGCGCACGATGCCCTGGGCGATCGGATGCTGAGACTTGTTTTCGAGCGACGCCGCGATTGCGAGAATCTCGTCTTCGGACTGGTCCGCAAGCGCTGCGATTCCGGCAACGCCAAACCGGCCTTCTGTGAGCGTCCCCGTCTTGTCGAAAAGGACGGCATTGAGATTCCGTGCCCTTTCGAATGCTGCCCGATCCCTTATCAGGAGGCCGTTCTGCGCGGTCAGACGTGTACTGACAGCGACGACGAGTGGCACGGCAAGGCCAAGGGCGTGCGGACAAGTGATCACCATTACGGTCACCATGCGCTCGAGCGCGAATTCGAAGCTTTCGCCGATGCCCAACCAATAGATCAAGGTGAGGCCGCCGGCGCTCAATGCTATATAAGTTAGCCAAAGAGCCGCGCGGTTCGCGATATCCTGTGTCCTTGAACGTGTCGCCTGAGCCTGTTTGACCATGTCGATCACTTGCGAGAGATAGGTCTGATCGCCCGTCTTCTTGACTTCAAGCGTGACGGCACCCTCGCCGTTCACCGACCCTCCGACAGCTTCCGCGCCTTTGCCCTTTTCGACAAGCCGGGACTCGCCCGTAAGCATCGCCTCGTTGAAGCTAGAGTCGCCGTCGACGATAATGCCGTCGGTCGGTACCTTTTCCCCCGGACGAACCAGTACATGATCTCCGGGCTTCAATTCGGAGACCGGAATTTCTTCGATGGTGCCATCTTCCGCGACGCGATGGGCCGACGCAGGTAACAATCGGACCAGAGCCTCCAACGCGCCGGAAGCTCCCATGACAGACTTCATCTCGATCCAGTGACCGAGAAGCATGATGTCAATCAGGGTTACCAGTTCCCAGAAAAACACTTTTCCCGAAAGACCGAACACGACGGCGCTGGAATAGAAGAAGGCCACCGAGATCGCAAGAGCGATCAGCGTCATCATACCAGGCCGTCGGTTTCGCAATTCGCCGAAAAGCCCGCTCAGAAAGGGCCAGCCGCCATAGAAGAAGGCTATGGCGGAGAGTGAGAAAAGCAAATAGCTGTCGCCACTGAAGGCAATCGTTCCCCTCAAACCGAGGAACGTCTGTATCATCGGCGAAAGCGCCAGGACCGGCACTGTCAGGATCAGCGATACCCAGAACCTTTTGCGAAAATCCGCGACCATCGCCGAGTGGTTATGCGCCATATGGTGGTCGTGATGCTCGGCGCCTTCGGGGCCGCCAGCGGACGACGAAGAAACCTGAGACGCATGAGTATGATCGTGATGGTTCAAATCCGGCATATCGGTCCCTCCCGGTAGCCTCCGTTATCGCCAGAGAATGTCTGACGACTCGCTCGGCAGTCTTCGCCGCTGCGCGAGTCGTCGTTCGTCGGTACGCCTCGTCGGACGAGACGAAAAATCTCACATGCAGCCCATGACCGGGAGGATCTGATTGGCTTTCTCCTGCTGATCATCAGACAAAGCCGCATAGAGCTTTTCGGCGGCGGGCTTCATCTTTTCAAGCGCGCCGACGCGGGTCTTCATGAGCGATATCTGCAGATCCAGCATGTCGACAACGGACCGGTCGTCCTTGCCCTGCTGAAACAGGCTGAACATCTGCTGATGCATGCCCGCCATGCTCTGGAAGTTTTCCTTGAGAGCGTCCGCATAGGCCGACCAGGCCGCGCTCTGGTCGTCCGTGATCTTGAGTTCCGCCTTCAGGAAGGCGAGGCGTCCGTCCACATAAGTGTCGTAGTCACCGGACGCATCGTAACCGCCCATGCCGCAGCCGGCGCCCATCATGCCGTAACCATAACCACCACCCATCATGGCGCCGGGGCCGTACCCCCTGCCATAACCCATCATTTGGTCCTGACCGGCACCCATCATGCCGGGGCCCATGCCGTAGCCTCCGCCCATCCAGCCGCCATTCTGACCTGAGGGATCATGCGCATAAGCTGTGGACGCCAGCAGCGCTGTTACAATGCCCGCAAGGGCCGCTTTCCGAATATTCATCACGTCCTCCAAGGATTAAGTCTGTCCGGGTAAAATCCCGCATTCACTCAATCACGACATTGCGAGAGATCAACAAGCGTCGTATTTCGCAATGTCGTATACGGAATAACAGCGTTACATCATCTGCGTTGCGCCCCGCACGCTCAGCCGCCGGTGATATCAGCCTTCCTCTTCAAATACTCCTCGCGCGAAATCTCACCTTTTGAGTAAAGGAGGTCCAAGACGGTCATCGGATCCTCGCCTAGAGATCTTTTCCCGCCACCGCTGGTAAACAGGCGCACAAATCCTGCGATCAGCGCCGCGAACAGCACGATAAGAAGAATGCCGATGAGCCAGTGGCCGATACCGAAGAATCCCATTCCGTATCCGGACATATGATCATAGCCGCTATCCGCTCCCGAACCGCCCATATACGCGGCGACGGGAACCGACCGGAGCAAAACGCCGGAAAAAGCAGCTGCAATTGACAGCGGACCCATTGTGTTCTCCATTTCTGCGTGCGAGGGGAAGCTTTCCGCTTCCCCTGCACGCTTTCACATGTATTGCATGGTGGATTGCAGACCTACCGGTTCAAATTTTGGCATGCCTGAGCCTGGGCACGATTTCCATTCATCATGCCGCCATTCATCATTTGGCCATGCTGCTCGAGCATCCGGGCGCACATGTCCTGCATGCCTCCCATATGCTGCTGCATGCCCTGCCCCATCGGCATTTGCCCGTTTGTCTGCATCGGCTGGCCCCTGTGCATTTGCTGACCGGGACCCATTGATTGCTGGCCTGCATCCATTTGCTGTTGTCCCATGGGCATTTGCT
>NZ_NYVD01000041.1 GCF_002684405.1 Parvibaculum sp.
CGGACAAGCCGGGCCATGACGTCGAATCTTACTGACAGGCGAGGCACTCGTCGTAGTCGTTCTGCTCGGCCGGGTTGGGGCGGCGCGCTTCGGCGGCGACGTCTTCCAGCGACTTCACTTCCATCTTGGCGACCGGGGCCAGTGCGCTGGCGGCCGGGCGTTCAGCGCGTTCGGCGCGCTGGATGGAGAGCGAGCGGCAGTAATAGAGGCTCTTCACGCCCTTCTTCCAGGCCTGAACGTGGAGCTGATGCAGCTCGCGTTTGTGCACATCGGCGGCCAGGAAGATGTTGACGGACTGCGCCTGGTCGATCTTCGAGGCGCGGTCGCCGGCATGCTCGATCACCCAGCGCTGGTCGAGTTCGAAGGCGGTCTTGAAGACGTCCTTCTCCTCATCGCTCAGGAAGTCGAGTTCCACGACCGAGCCGCCATTCGTCACGATGGTGGACCAGGTTTCGTCGTCGTTGCGGCCCTTGGATTCCAGCAGCTTCGTCAGGTGACGGTTGCGGACATTGAAGGAGCCCGACAGCGTCTTGTGCGTGAAGCTGTTCGCCGCGATGGGCTCGATGCCCGGCGAGGTGCCGCCGCAGATGATGGAGATGGACGCGGTCGGCGCGATGGCCGTCTTGTTGGAGAAGCGTTCCATCATGCCGTAATCGGCCGCATCCGGGCAGGGACCGCGCTCTTCCGCCAGCTTGCGGGAGGCGGCGTTCACGCCCTTGTTGATGTGATCGAACATCTTGTTGTTCCACACCTTCGCCATCACGCCCTCGAAGGGGATCATGTTCGCCTGAAGGAAGGAGTGGAAGCCCATCACGCCGAGGCCGACGGAGCGTTCGCGCGCGGCGGCGTATTTGGCCTTGGCCATTTCGTCGGGCGCGCGGTCGATGAAGTCCTGCAGCACATTGTCGAGGAAGCGCATGACATCCTCGATGAACTGCTCATTGTCCTGCCACTCGAAATAGGTTTCGAGGTTGAGCGAGGACAGGCAGCACACCGCAGTGCGGTCGTTGCCGAGGTGGTCGCGGCCCGTGGGCAGTGTGATCTCGGCGCAGAGATTGGAGGTCTTGACCTCGAGGCCCGCGAGCTTGTGATGCTCGGGGCGGGCATTGTTCACCGTGTCCTTGTAGATGACATAGGGCTCGCCGGTTTCGATGCGCGCCATCAGCAGGCGGATCCAGAGCGAGCGGGCGGAGATGGTCTTCTGGACCGTGCCGTCCTTCGGGCTCAGGAGCGACCATTCGCCGTCGGCCTCGACCGCGCGCATGAAGGCGTCCGACACGAGCACGCCATGGTGCAGGTTCAGCGCCTTGCGGTTCGGGTCGCCGCCGGTGGGACGGCGGATCTCGATGAATTCCTCGATCTCGGGATGATCGACCGGCAGATAGACCGCCGCCGAGCCGCGTCGCAGCGAGCCCTGGCTGATCGCCAGCGTCAGCGAATCCATCACGCGGATGAAGGGAATGATGCCGGAGGTCTTGCCGACGCCGCCGACCGTCTCGCCGATGGAGCGCAGATTGCCCCAATAGGAGCCGATGCCGCCGCCCTTGGCCGCCAGCCAGACATTCTCGTTCCAGAGGCCGACAATGCCCCCAAGATTGTCGGTCGCCTCGTTCAGGAAGCAGGAAATGGGCAGGCCGCGCTGCGTGCCGCCATTGGACAGGACGGGCGTCGCGGGCATGAACCAGAGGCGCGAAATGTAATCGTAAAGGCGCTGCGCATGAGCGGCATCGTCGCCGTAATAGGAGGCGACGCGGGCGAAGAGATCCTGGAAGCTCTCGCCCGGCATCAGATAGCGGTCCTTCAGCGTCGCCTTGCCGAAATCGGTCAGCAGCGCATCGCGGCTGTAATCGACCTTCACGCGGTGCTTGGGCCCCACCTGCACCGCCTGGTCGTCGTCGCCGAAAGGCATTTCCGGCTCGGCCACCACGCCCATGTCGCCGCGCGGACGCACCCGGCTGCGCTCGACGGCGCCCTCGCCGGTGACGATGGCGGAAAGACGGGCCTCAATCTCACTCATATCGATTGCCTTACTCGTGTCGTTCAGCATGTCATCCCCCAATTCGACCTGCCCACCGCCGCGTGATGCAGGCAAAGAGTGACCGATCCGGCGCCCGCATGACGGTCGCCATTCCTCTGCCCGGAGCGGGCAGACAACGCTGTGAATTCGGTGTTTACGCCGCCGCCTGCGAACCCCCTTGGCGATCCCCTATTTGGCGTCGGCGCGTCCAGATATAGTAGCTGCTTCGCTCCAAGATGCAATCGCTTGTGGAGGGGTCGAGTCGAATTTTTAGTTAACCGATTCCCCAAATCGCATGACGAGGGCGATAAAATTTTGTGACAGCAAAGGTTTAGCCCTCCGCAACGGCATGCAGATTTTTTCGGGCGCCCCGAGATTGACGGCGGGCATCGGCGCGCGCCTAACTGTTCGCTATATATAGTGTCCCGCCCCGCCCCCGGAGAGTATCGAAATGCCCGACATGACCGCCGACCGCCGCTCGCTCTACCCCGAAATCGAGCCCTACAACACAGGGATGCTGGAGGTTTCCGACCTTCACACGATCTATTTCGAGGAATGCGGGAACCCGCAAGGCAAGCCGGTCGTGATCGTGCATGGGGGGCCGGGCGGCGGCTCCAACCCGACCATGCGCCGCACCCATAACCCTGACGCCTATCGCATCATCCTGTTCGACCAGCGCGGCTGCGGGAAATCGACCCCGCATGCGGAACTGCGTGAGAACACGACCTGGGACCTCGTCGCCGATATGGAGCGGCTGCGCGCGCATCTGGACATCGACAAATGGCAGCTCTGCGGCGGCTCATGGGGCTCCACCCTGTCGCTGGCTTACGCGGAAACCCACCCGGACCGCGTGACCGAGATCATCCTGCGCGGCATCTTCACGCTGCGCGAACGGGAACTGCACTGGTTCTACCAGCAGGGAACGGATGCGCTCTTCCCCGATGCGTGGGAGGAGTTCGTCGCGCCGATCCCCGAAGCGGAGCGCGGCAACCTGATGGCCGCCTATTACAAGCGGCTGACCGGGGAGAATGAGGCCGAGAAGATCGCCTGCGCCAAGGCCTGGAGCATCTGGGAGGGGACGACGCTCTCTCTCATGTCCGACCCGGAACGGGTGAAGCGCTTCGCGGACGGGCATTTCGCCCTCGCCTTTGCGCGGATCGAATGCCATTTCTTCATGAATCAGGGCTTCTTCGAGCCGCAGGACCAGCTCATGCGCGATGCGGGCAAGCTGAACGGCATTCCCGGCGTTATCGCGCAGGGCCGCTACGATGTGGTGACGCCGATGTTCACCGCCTGGGAGCTTTCCAAGGTCTGGGAGACGAGCGAACTCCATATCGTGCCGGATGCGGGCCATACGGCGACGGAGCCCGGCATCGTGGATGTGATGGTGCGCGCCAGCGACCGCTTCGCGACGGCCTGAAACGCATCGGGGCCGGCGTGAACCGGCCCCGACCGAAAGCGGCTGTCCCCGCGCGCCGGTTATTTCTTCGGCTTCAGGCTGTAGATCGTGGTGGAGCCGGACACTTCAAAGCCGACGGCCAGCAGCGGCTCGCCATTGGGCGAACTCGCCGCCGGGATGAAGGCCATGCCTTCCGGCCCGACATCGCCCGCGGCCTTGCCCGCCTCGGGCTCCACCTTGAAATTGCGCGTGTTCACATAGCCGGCGAAACGCGGCCGGGCCGGGTCGGACACATCGTAAGCCATGATGCCGCCGATGCGCTCCAGACCGATAAAGGCATAGGTCACGCCATCGACCTCGCCCACCGCCACGCCTTCGGGCTCGGGGCCCTTGTCGTCGGAACGGCCATCGGGCTTGTTCTCGTCATTGTCGTTGTTGAACTGGCCCGGCAGCGCCCGGGCGGTCCGGCGTTCCAGATCGTCGCCGGAATCGAAGATCATCGCGCCGTCGGCATCCAGGATCGAGAAGGAACGCCCGCCAAAGGCATAGAGCTTCTCATATTTGCCGTCGCCGTTTTCGTCGCCCATGGTCGTGGTGACCTTGAGGCGGCCGAGCTGCGCGTCGTTCTGCAGGTTTTTCTCCGGCGGGAAGACCGTGGGATCGAGGTCGAGCTTCTTCACCCGGGTTTCTTCGGAAAACCCGTCATAGTCGCGCGCATCGCCCTCATTCGCGATCACGAGATAGGTCTTGCCGTCCACCTCGAAGGCCGCGATGGAATCCGGCTGGTACATGCCCCAGACCGGCCAGGGCTGAATGCGCACGCCGCCATCCTTGTTGGAGGGATCGAGCGCGCTTTTCGACCAGTCCTTGTAGCCCAGGCCGACCATCTTCTTCACGGTGGCGGAGGGAATGTCGAGGATGGCGATGCCGTTGTTTTCCTGAAGCGTGACCCAGGCCGTCCGGCCGTCCTTCGACACCGCGATATATTCCGGCTCCATATCCTGCGAGACCGTGGCGCCCGGCTTGGCGATGCGAAGACCCTTGGGCAGCGGCTTGCCGTCGAACGCCTCGAAGCCCGCGGTCTTCACCGTCGCATTTTCCACGCCGCCCGTCAGATCGACGACCGAGACGGAGCCGACGGGATCGACGGTGTAGGCGTCGTTCGGCTCGCCCTCATTGGCGACGAGCGCATATTTTCCGTCGGGGGTGAAGGTGACCATATCGGGATTGGCGCCCACATCGACGGCATTCAGGAGCTTGCCCTGCGCATCGAAGAAACCGAGCTTGCCATTGGCCGTTTTCGGATCGGCGGAGATGGCGACGGCGATGAGGCCGTCATGCACGGCGACGGAGGTACCCTGCTTGCCGAGCGCGGCGGCGTCGAGCTTGCCCGCTTCCTTCAGCCTGGACGGGTCGGAGATGTCCAGAATATCGACGGTCTTCGCATCCGCATTGACCACATAAAGGCGTTGCGCCGTGGCGTCATAGGTCACGATCTCGGAAGCGCCTTCATCGAAGATGCCGGTGGCATGGGTGCCCAGAGGCTCCATGACCAGTTCGGCGGCCATCGCGGCCGCGGAAAGCGCGGTCGTGGCCATCAGCGCTCCGGCGAGCGCGGCGGTAAGCGAGCGGATATTCACGGTCCATTTCCCCATGTCAGGGTCGCAAAGGGCGCATCGGGCGCATGCGACGGAATGGGAGGGAAATTGCCCGGAATGCGTATCAGTTTCGTGACAGGCGGCATGGAATCGACGGGTCTGGTCTTTTCCGCGCGACTGGGCTGAAATGAACGGCCCATGCATATTCTCTATCTCGTGAATGCGAAGGATTCCGGCCCCGGCGTGCTGCTCGACGAAGCGTCGCGACAAGGGGCGGATGCCACGCTCATCCTCACCACCGACAAGCTGGACATGGCGAGCGGCGAGCGCCGCGACCTGCCGGAGACGCCGGACGGGTTCGACGCGGTCGTCGTGCTGGGCGGCGCGATGGGCGTTTACGAGGACGCGCAATATCCCTTCATGGAAAAGACGCGGGCGCTGCTGCGCCGTTTCCACGCCGCCGAGAAGCCGGCGATGGGGGTGTGCCTCGGGGCGCAGCTCGTCGCCAGTGCTTTCGGCGCACCCGTCTACAAGATGAAAGAGAAGCTCGAACGGCGCGAGGAATGGGGGTTCCTGCCGCAGACATGGCTGCCGGACGCCGCGGGCGATCCGCTGCTTTGCGACGCCAAGCCCGAACTTCGCCTGATGCAGTGGCATGGCGACACTTTCGATCTTCCCGGCGATATGCCCGGCGACCTGCCGGGAGGCGTCGTGCCGCTTTCGACGCGGGCGGGGTGTCCGAGCCAGTCCTTCCGGATCGGCGCGCTGACCTATGCCTTCCAGTTCCATCTGGAAGTGACGCGGGAGATACTCGACGGCTGGTCGGGGTTCCGCGCCAAAGAGCTGGGCTGCGCCAAGGCCGAGATCGAGGCGCTGATCGAACCGCAGATCGAGGCGTCGCTCGCGGCGCAGGAAATCTTCGCCCGCCGCGCGATGCGGCGCTGGATGGGGCTCGGAGGGTAATATTTCCCCTTCCCTCACCCCGCGGCCGCCGTCACGCTTTAAGATGACCAGGGCGACGGCTTGAGCGACGCAAGAAGTGGACGCGGGCGGGACGGAGGCATGAGGCGATGACGATGGAAGCGATCAGGACGCGGCTTCGCAACGCCCTGCCCCTGCTCTACCGGTTCAACCCGGCGGGGCTTCGCTTTGCGCTGCGGGTCGTGATCGCCGCGCTCATCGCTTATGGGCTTGCCCGGCTTCTGGCGCTTCCCTTCGGCTATTGGGCCGTCATCACCGCCGTCATCGTCATGCAGGGCAATATCGGCGGTTCGCTGAAGGCGGCGCGGGAACGCTTCATCGGGACTGCCCTCGGCGCCGGGCTCGGCTTTCTCGTCACGCTCATTCCGGTGGGGCCGGATTACCAATGGGTGCGGCTGGCGCTTGCCATCGGCGCATCGGCCTATGTGGTGAGCCTGGATGCGCGCTTTCGCGTGGCGCCCATCACCGCGATCATCACGCTTATCGTGCCGCAGCCCGGCGTCTCCGCCCTCGCGGCGGCGATAGACCGGGTGATCGAAATTCTGCTCGGCGGCGCCATCGGCGTGATCGTGGCGCTGACCGTGCTGCCGGAGCGCGCGAACCGGACGCTGGTCAAGCGCATCGCGACGGTGCTTCGCCAGCTTTCGCAGATGCTCGCCATCGACATGAGGGGACTGCATGAGCCGCGCGACGATGCGGCGCTGAGCGACCTCATCGAGACGAGCCGGGATCAGATCAAGGCGTCGGCGACGCTGGCGGAGGAAAGCTCCGGCGAGCAGGCGGCGCGGCTGACCCGCGGCCCCTCAGCCGATGCGCTGGTGCGCACGACGCGGCGCGTCCGCGTGAACCTCATCATGATCGCGCGGGCGACGCGCGAGCCCTGGCCGCCCGAGGCCGATGCGCAGCTCGGCAAGATGTTCGACAGTCTGGGCCAGACCATCGCCGCCCATCTGAGCGCGCAGGCCGACGCGCTGGAAGCGGGCCGTGGCGTCGAGCGTGAGGATGGCTGGGAAGCGGCCTTCGAGACCTTCGAGGATCACATGGCCGCCTTCCGCGCGAACAAGGCGAACGATGCGCTGCCGACGGAGCTCATGTCGCGCATCTTTTCGCTCGCCTTCGCCGTACGGCAGGTGAAGGCCGATCTCGCCGATCTTGACGACCGCATCGACGAATTCGGCGGGACGCAGCGCGGGTAAGCGATGCGGGCGGCGTTGGATGCGCTTGCCGAGTAACTTTCCCTCTTTTGTCACCCCGGGCTACCTCCCGGGGTCCAGAGCCGCATATTCCGCACTTGCGGCCCCTGGATCCCGGCACAAGGCCGGGATGACAGTTTAGGTGAGATCAGAAGTTGACCCGACCCGTCATGGCGCCGTCGACCACCATGTTAATGCCGGTGGTGAAGGAGGACATGGGGCTCGACAGGAAAACCGCCGCGTTGGCGATGTCCTGCGGCGTTGCCATGCGGCCCGTCGGGTTGCGGGACATGGCGTCCTTGAAGGTGTCGGGCATGTGCTGCTCGATCATGTCCCAGACGCCGCCCTTGAAATAGACCGTGCCGGGCGAAACCGTGTTCACGCGCACATGCTTTGCCGCATTCGCCTTGGCGAGGCCCTTGGCCAGATGGATCTGCGAGGCCTTCATCGCGCCATAGGCGTTGCCGCCGCTGGTTTCGGCTGCGGAAATCGAAGAGATGAAGACGGCGGAGGCATCGCCGTTCTTCTCAGCCGCCTTTTCGAGGAAGGGCGCCGCCGCTTCGAAGGCGTTTACCGCGCCCATGACGTCGATCTCGAAGCATTTGCGCCAGCTTTCCTCATCCATGCCGTTGGCGAGCGCGGAGGCGTTGGCGACGAGAATGTCGAGGCCGCCCATCTCCTTGGCGGTTTTCTCGATCCATGACTTGAGGCCCGCGCCGTCGGCGATATCGGCGACGCCGCCCCAGGCGTTCACGCCCTTGGCCTTGAGCGCGGCGACGGCCTCGTCCACCTGATCATGATTGCGGGCGCAGAGCGCGATGTCGGCGCCTTCGGCGGCGAGCGTTTCGGCGATGGCGCGACCGATGCCGCGCGTGCCGCCGGTGACGATGGCCTTCTTGCCCTTGAGCTGCAGATCCATTTTAGCCTCCCTCGATGATTGTTTTCCTGGCGGCACCTTAGACCGGGAGGGACGGGAAACGAAATGGCGGGGTGGCCTTACGGCCCTCCTCGGGATGGGGCGCGGCGCAGGAAGTCAGTTCCCGCTGCTGTCGATGAAGAATGTGTCGCGGATCGAGCGCCAGGTGTCGGCTGCGCGCATGCGCAGACGGGAAACGAGGGTCACGGGCAGCGCAGGCTCAAGATCGACACCGAGGCGCGTCACGCGCTCTTCCTCCATGGCGAGCACGACCAGCTCCACCGGCCCGAGAGCGAGCTTTGCGCCCGGCGCCAGATTTTTGTCGCCGAGACGGGAGCGCATGAGGTCGGCGATCGGGCGGTCGGCCTCATGGGGCGTGACGCCGAAATCATAAAGCCCGGCAACCTCGGCGGCATTGGCTTGCGGGTCGAGCTCGAAATCGATGGTCACGGGATCGGAGGCCTCCCGGCGCAGCCGTCGCGCCCCGAACAGGCGGTCGAATTGCGCCGTCTTATCGCCCGAGGCGAGCAGCAGCACGAAATCGTCAGGCTTGAGGCCGTCTGCGGGGAGGCCCTGATGCACGGCGCCTTCGCGCATCACGGAAATGATTTCGCTCTCCGCGGGCAGCGGCACGCGGCGCATGGGCCGGCGCGCGACGAGGCTCATCGGGTCGACCGTATAGGCGAGCACGCTGCGGCCCGCCTCCATCGGCAGGTCGAGTTCCGCGCGCGAGCGCGCCCGGGGCCTTGGCGGCAATTCGACACCGGTCAGCCTTGCCGCGACGCCGATGGTCCAGCCCTGCACGACGAGCGAGGTCAGCACGACGATGAAGACGACGCCGAAGATTTCATGCGCGAAGGGGACGTTTTCCAGAACCGGGATCGTGCCGAGGAAAATGGGCACCACGCCGCGCAGGCCCACCCAGGAAACGAAACCGAGTTCGCGCGCGGTGTAGCCGAACGCTCCGAGGCAGAGCAGCGTCGCCACGGGGCGTGCGACGAGAATGAGCACGGCGGAGATCGCCAGCGAGGGCAGCAGAATGGGCATCAGGTCGGCCGGCGTGACCAAGAGGCCCATCATCAGGAACATGACGATCTGGGAGAGCCAGGCGAGCCCGTCGGAAAAGCGGCTGATTTCATTGGTGGCGCGATGCGGCGCATTGCCCAGCGTGAAGCCGACGAGAAAGATCGCCAGAAAGCCGCTCGCGCCGAGGCTTTGCGCGGCGCCGAAGACGACGAGGCCCAGCGCGACCGCCAGAATGGGGTAAAGGCCCGGCGAGAGGTTCAGCCGGTTCACCGCGCGACGCACCAGCGCGCCGCCGATGACGCCGAAGAAGAGACCGCCCGCAAACTGCCAGAGGAAATCGAGGGCAAGCTCCAGCGCAAGATCGAGCCCCGTCGCCTGCAGGTTCGCGCCCGCCAGGGCGCCGCCGCCTGCCGACAGGACCGCGACGAAGGCGAGCGTCAGGAAAATCGCCATCGGGTCGTTGAGGCCCGATTCCACTTCCAGCGTGGCGGCAACGCGTGGGCGCAGGCGCAAACCCTTCAGATGGAGCAGGAAGAAAACCGCCGCCGCGTCGGTGGAGCCGACAATGGCGCCGATCAGCAGCGCGGTCGGCCAGCCCGTATCGAAGACCAGCCAGGCGGTGGCGCCGGTGATCCCTGCGGTGACGATCACGCCCAGCGTCGCCAGACCGACGGAGACGGAGAAGGCCCGCGAAAGCGCCTCGCGCGTGGTCCGCAAGCCGCCGTCGAACAGGATCAGCGCCAGGCCGATGGAGCCGGCGAGATAGGCCAGCGAAAAATCGTCGAAGCCGATACCGCCCAGCCCGTCCTCCCCCGCCAGCATGCCGAGCGCCAGAAAGACGAGCAGCAGCGGCGCGCCGACCCGCGAGGAGGCCACCCCGGCGAAAATCGCGAAGGTGACCATGGCGCCGGCGACGAGGATGAACTCATTGGCAAATTGCATTCGGTGGGCGGTCTCCCTGGTAGCTCGGAATTTCGTCTGCCGGAACGCCCGACGCGGGCCGGGCGGGACGCGCGCGGGAAGTTGGCGACAAAAAGTCAGTATCGCCTATAATTCGGGCAAGAGGCAGGCCAAACAAGGCGTTGCCGCCAGAAGAACAACAAAAGCCGAATAAAGAAAGAGGGGAGGATCATCATGGATCTCGCCATGCGGGAAGAGGATGTCGCGTTCCGGGACGAGGTGCGCACATTCCTGAAAGAAAACCTGACGGACGATCTGAAAGCCCATGCGAAGCTGACGCCCGGCATTCTGGCCGATCAGGATTTGCGGGTGGAATGGCTGAAGCGGCTGAACAAGCGCGGCTGGGCCGCACCGAGCTGGCCGAAGAAATATGGCGGCGCGGGCTTCAACGTGATGCAGCGTTTCATCTGGGCGTCGGAATGCTCCGCCGCGGGCGCGCCTGCGGGCTCCAACATGGGTCTTTCCATGGTCGGTCCGACGCTGATGGGCCACGGCACGAAGGAACAGCTCGACCATTACCTGCCTCGCATTCTCGACGGCACGGACTGGTGGTGTCAGGGCTATTCCGAACCCGGCTCGGGCTCCGACCTTGCCTCGCTCCAGTGCAAGGCGACATCGGACGGCGACGATTACATCATCAACGGCACGAAGATCTGGACCACGGGCGCGCATCAGTCGAACAAGATGTTCTGCCTCGTGCGGACCGACCCCAATGCCGAGAAGAAGCAGCAGGGCATTTCCTTCATCCTGATCGACGACTTCCCGGCGGACGGCATCAAGATCGACCCGATCATCACGCTGGCGGGCGACCATGAAGTGAACCAGGTCTTCTTCGACGATGTGCGCGTGCCGAAGAAAAACCGCGTCGGCAAGGAAAACGAAGGCTGGACGGTCGCCAAATACCTGCTCGAGTTCGAACGCGGCGGCGCGGCGCATGGCGCGGCGCTTCGCAATGCGCTGAACAGGCTGCGCGCGATGGCCGATACCGAACAGACCGGCGGCGGCGGCAAGCTGATCGACGATCCGGCCTTCCGCCGCAAGATCGACGAGACGGAAGTGGAAGTGACCTCGGTGGAGTTCACCGAGCACCGCATCATGTCGCAGCTCTCCAACGGGCAGAACCCGGGCGCGGCCGCTTCGATCATCAAGCTCAAGGGCGCGGACACCAACCAGAAGATCACCGAGCTGGCGGTGGAGGCGATCGCCTATTACGCGCAGCCGGATGTGATCGAAGCCCGCACCTGGGGCGCGAATGCGTCGCCGGTGGGGCCGGATCACACGCTGATGGTGATGCCGAAATATCTCAACACGCGCGCGCAAACGATTTTCGGCGGTTCCAACGAGGTTCAGCGCAACATCATGGCGAAGGCCGTGCTGGGGCTTTAAGGGCCCTGCCTATCGTTCCCGATGGCTGTCATCCCGGCTTCATGCCGGGGTGACAGTATTTGTATAATGGACGAGGAGCGCACCGATGAGCGACTGGAAGCTTCCATGGGACGGCGGATGCCGCTGCGGGCGGGTGCGCTTTCAGGTGACGGCGCCGCCCGTCGTGACCATGGCGTGCCATTGCACCGGCTGCCAGCGCATGACGGCGAGTGCCTTCTCTCTCAGCCTGCTGACGCCGGCGGACGGGTTCACGGTGACGAAAGGCGAGCCCGTGATCGGCGGACTTCACGGGACGACGCGGCATTATTTCTGTCCGCATTGCATGAGCTGGATGTTCACGCGGCCCGAAGGCGCCGACGCCTTCGTCAATGTGCGGGCGACCATGCTCGACGATGCAAGCTGGTTCGAACCCTTCATCGAAACCTATACGAGCGAAAAGCTGCCATGGGCGACGACGCCCGCCGCGCACAGCTTTTCCGAATTCCCGGCGATGGAAGACTATCCCGCGCTGATGAAGGAATTCGCGGAGAAAGGCGCTCGGTCCAAGGGCTGAGCGTCAGCCTTCCGGGTCCCGGCCCCTCGCCTTCAAATCCGAGTTTTCCGAGTAATTACTTGGATTATATTGAGGGCAAGGAACGGCATGCAAATGCCGCGTGAGATTTGCCCCGGAGGAGACCCGACATGTCGGTAGAGAGCGATACCGCCAGGCTGAACCGCGACAGCGCCGGGACGGGCGCGCGGCTCGGGGGCGGCACGTCTGCGTTTCCCGGGATCGATTTCCTGACGCCGGAAGGCGATCCGGGCCTTCTGGGGCCCGGCTCCATGGGCTGGAAGGTGAGCGCCAACCCGGTGGTGAGCGCGGTCGGCGGGATCGCCGCCGTTATTCTCGAACTATCGGAAAAACATGTGCGCGCGGGCGTGTGGGATCATTCGACCTTCAAGACCGATCCGATCAAGCGCATGGAGCGCACCGGCATGGCGGCGGCCTGCGTGACCTATGGCCCGACCAAACTGGCGCAGACGACCTTCGAGCGCGTGACGCGCATGCATGAGCGCGTGACGGGGACAACGCATGACGGCGATCCCTACAAGGCGATGGAACCCGAGCTGCTCACATGGGTGCATGTGACCGCGGCCTGGGGCTTCCTCAATGCCTATATCCGCTATGCCGATCCGAAGCTCTCGCTCGAAGACCAGGACCGCTATTTCCGCGAGGGCGAAATCATCGGCAAAGGCTTCGGCGCAGCATGGGTGCCAACCTCCAGGGCGGAAGCGGAGGCCTATATGGAGGAGATGACGCCCAAGCTCTATGCGAACGAGACGGTGCATGAATTTCTCGCGCTGGTGCGCGACGCGACGCCGCTGGGCGCCGCCGGAAAGCCGATGCAGCGGCTCGTGACGCAGGCGGCGATCGATCTTTTGCCGAAAAAACTGCAGGACCAATGCGGCGTGCAGGTGTCGTCTTTTGTCAGGCCGACGGTACGTCCGATGGTGCGCACGCTCGCCGCTGCCGCAGGGGCAACCGTCCGCCGGATGCCCGACACGCCCGCCAACCAGGCTTGCCGCCGGATGGGAGTCTCGACAGACTGCCTGCGGTAACCCCATCCGACAGCGATAGAAGAAGAACAATGGATCTCTATTTCAAGCCCGAGGACGCGGCCTTCCGCGACGAGGTTCGCGCCTTTCTCGACGAAAAGCTGACGCCGGAACTGCGCGAGGCGGGCAAGCTCACCACATCGGTCTTCACCGACAAGCAGTGGAACCTCGCCTGGCAGAAAGTGCTCTATGAAAAGGGCTGGGTCGCGCCCAACTGGCCTGCCGAATATGGCGGCACGGGCTGGACGGAGATGCAGAAATATATCTTCGCCTCGGAATGCGCCCGCGCGGGCACGCCGCATCTGTCGCCCATGGGACTTCGCATGTGCGGGCCGATGCTGATGAAGTTCGGCACGACAGAGCAGAAAGAGTTTTACCTGCCGCGCATCCTGTCCGGCGAAGACTATTGGTGCCAGGGATATTCCGAACCCGGATCGGGCTCCGACCTCGCCTCGCTGCAATGCAAGGCGGTGCGCGACGGCGACGAGTATGTGATCAACGGCACGAAGATCTGGACGACGCATGCGCATTTCGCCAATCGCATGTTCTGCCTCGTGCGCACGGACACCTCCGGCAAGCCGCAGCAAGGCATCACCTTCGTGCTCATCGACATGGACACACCCGGCATCAAGATCGATCCGATCATCACGCTGGCGGGCGAGCATGAAGTGAACCAGGTCTTCTTCGACGATGTGCGCGTGCCGGTCGCCAATCGCGTCGGCGAAGAAAATGACGGCTGGACGGTCGCGAAATATCTGCTGGAGTTCGAGCGCGGCGGGTCGTCGGCGCCGGGGCTTTGGGAAGGCGTTGAAAAAATCCGCGCCGTGGCCGAAGGCGAACAGGCGGGCACGGGCCAGCGCCTCATCGACGATGCGGCGTTCGCGCGCAAGCTCGCCGACACCGAGATCGAACTCAAATCCATCGAGATGACGGAACATCGCGTGATGGCGGAACTGGCAGGCGGCAAGAACCCCGGCCCGGCCTCCTCCATGCTCAAGACCA
The DNA here is from genome assembly GCF_002684405.1 of Parvibaculum sp. GTDB lineage: Bacteria > Pseudomonadota > Alphaproteobacteria > Parvibaculales > Parvibaculaceae > Parvibaculum. The sequence continues at coordinate 14,075 of NZ_NYVD01000041.1, forward strand.
AGGGCACGGAGATGCGCCAGCGGCTCGACGAGATCGCTATCGAGACCATCGCCTATTATGCGGGCGTCGATCAGATGGATGCGCGCGAGCCGGGCTCCAATGTGAAACCCATCGGCCCGGCGGAAGGCATGGTCTTCATGCCGAGCTATCTCAACAACCGCGCCGCCTCGATCTATGGCGGCTCGAACGAGGTTCAGCGCAACATCATGGCGAAACTCGTTCTCGGTCTCTGACGGCCTTCCCGACTGCCTCTTGGGGGAGAGGGTACTTGCGCCGGGACCTTTCGGGGTTCCGGCGCATTTTTATGTGCGGCGCGCAATCAACTTGCCGATGCGCAGCGCGAACCAGAGCGCGGTCACGACATTGCCGAGAATGAAGATCGGCAGCGCCCAGGCCGCGGCCACGAGCTTGTTCTCCTCGACGATGAAGATGATCGAGGCGGCGATCAGAAAGCCGAGATAGACATCGACCAGCGTGACGACGCCCCAGCCATCGCCGGTGAGGAAGTCGAGCGCGGGGCCTGCGGGGACGCCCGTCACCATGACATAGGCAATGAGGATGCCGAAGGCGATGCCCAGCAGCAGGATCAGGATGCGCCAGCCCGTCATGTCGTTGTCTCCTTCCCGTCCGCCTCGCGCCGCCGCGCGATCAGCAATGTCGTGATCTGGGTGAATATCGTCTCGCCGTCCCGATTGGTCAGGATGTGGCGGTTCTTCACCACGCCCCGGTCGGGCTTCGACGAGGAGGGTTTGGTCTCGATGCATTCGATGGCGAGGCGAAGCGTGTCGCCGAGCCGCGCAGGCTTGTGAAAGCGCACCTCGTCATAGCCGAGCGCGCCGATGACGGCGGTCTCTTCCGGCAGGCGCGCGGCGAGCCAGAGGACGACGGCCTGGATATGCGTGCCGCAGGCCGTGAGCGTGCCGTAGACGGATTTCGCCGCAGCCTCCTCATCGACGTGAAAGGGCTGCGGATCCCATTTGCTTGCGAAGGAGACGATCTCGTCCCGTGTCATCTCATAGGTCGCCGGGATGTCGTGACGTTCCCCGATTTCGAAATCGTCGAAATAGCGCATGGTTCCTCCCCGTGAATGCTCGTCTGTGGAGCATATAGGCGGGGCGGAGAGGAAAGCGAGGGAGGTACGGGAAACGACGCTGCCCGTTCAAGTGCGAAAAAGGGGCCTGTCATCCCGGCCCTCCTTGCATGTGAAGGCGGCCGGGATCCAATGGCGGCGGCTGCGGCAAGCGGCTTTGCGAGTGGGTCCCGGCTTTCGCCGGGATGACACTAGAGAATAAAAAACGGCCCGCGAGTTTCCTCGCGGGCCGTGTCGTTTTCCGGCAGCGCCCGCTGACATCACCTTCGTGATGTCAGCATCTTTTGGTGATGGGCGCCTTAGCCGTTCTGTTTCGAAATCAGAAGATTTCGAACAGGCCGGCGGCGCCCATGCCGCCACCGATGCACATGGTGACCACACCGTATTTCACGTTCTGACCGGCGGCCTTGCGGCGCTGGCCTTCGAGAAGAATGTGGCCGGTGCAGCGGGCGCCGGTCATGCCGTAGGGATGGCCGATGGCGATGGAGCCGCCATTGACGTTGTACTTCTCGGGGTCGATGCCGAGCTTGTCGCGGCTGTAGAGGCACTGGCTGGCGAAAGCTTCGTTCAGCTCCCACAGGTCGATGTCGTCGACCTTGAGGCCCGCACGCTCCAGAAGGCGCGGCACGGCGAAGACCGGGCCGATGCCCATTTCTTCCGGCTCGCAACCGGCGACCGCGAAGCCACGGAACGCGCCGAGCGGCTTCAGGCCGCGCTTCTCGGCTTCCTTGCCTTCCATGATGACCACGGCGGCGGCGCCGTCGGAAAGCTGCGAGGCGTTACCGGCCGTCACATACTTGCCTTCCTTGATCTTCTGGCCGCCCTTGAAGACGGGCTTCAGGCCCTGGAGCGATTCCAGCGTGGTGCCCGGACGGTTGCACTCGTCGCGATCGACGAGGTAATCGACGATGGTCTCTTCGCCAGTTTCCTTGTTGACCTGCTTCATCTTGGTCTGCATCGGGACGATCTCGTCCTTGAAGATGCCGGTTTCCTGCGCCTTGGCGATACGCTGCTGGCTGCGCAGCGCGTATTCGTCCTGCGCCTCGCGGGAGATGCCGTAGCGCTCGGCCACGATCTCGGCGGTTTCCAGCATCGACATCCAGAGCTCCGGCTTGGTCGCCATCAGGTGCTCTTCGGTGATGTGGTTGAGGTTCATGCCGCCAAGCTGCACGAGCGAGATCGACTCGACGCCCGAGCCGATGGCGACCGGCACGCCTTCATTGACCACACGGCCCGCGGCCATGGCGATGGTCTGGAGACCCGAGGAGCAGAAGCGGTTGACCGTGGTGCCGGAGGTGGTCACCGGGCAGCCGGCCCAGATGGCCGAGGTGCGCGCGACGTTCTGGCCCGTGGCGCCTTCCGGCTGGCCGCAACCCATGATCACGTCTTCGACGTCACCCGGCTCGATCCCTGCGCGCTCGATGGCGTGCTTGATGGCGTGACCGCCCATCGCGGCGCCATGGGTGATGTTGAAACCGCCGCGGCCGGACTTGGCCAGGCCGGTACGGGCGGTGGACACGATCACTGCTTCTCTGCTCATGGGGGCTCTCCCGAAAATCTGCTTCTGAATGAGGTGGGTATTCGAACTCGCAGGCGAAGGTCTTGGTGCCTTTTTCGAACCCGCCTTTTGGGGCCGCAACATAACGGGCCGGGCGGGGGCCGCAAAGCGGAATCTCCCCCGGACCGCGCCCGGGCGCTACGTCAGCCCGCCTGAAGCGGGCCCGGAGCAGGCACCGGGAAAACGGCCGAAACACGCGGCAGAGCGGCTGCTGTGCCCAAGAATCGCCCCAAAATTTCCCACCTTACGCCGGTTCACCCACTCTCCACGGCCACATTCGGGGGCCAGATTTGCAGCATCGAACAATCGGATTCGCAAAAATGCACCGGCACTTCCGCCGGGCCGGAAGGGGCGAGAGATGAAACGGATGCTGACGCTGACGGCCATTACGCTGACTGCCGCGACCATTGCCGCGGGGGCGACGACCATCGCCGCGACCGCTGCCCCGGCGTCCGGGTCCGCCCCCGCCGCCGAGCAGGATCTGACGCGCAGCCCCGTGGAGGAGCGCGCGGTCGTCATCACCGCCATGGCGGCGACCGGCGGCTATTCGCCGGTGGTGCTCACCCAGAATGACGGGAAACAGATCACCTATCCGATCTATTTCCGCAAAAACGGCGCCGCGCTGACCGACGAGGCCCGCCGGGCGATCAATGCGGCCGCCGACGAAATCGAGATGGGCGGGTTGCAGCAGATCACGGTCTCCGCCGCCGGGCTCGACGCCTCCGAACATGCGCCGCGCGACCTCACCCGCAAGCGCCTGTTCTCCGTGGTGGACGAGCTTGAAAACGCCGGCGTGCCGACGCGCTGGATCGGCGTGGTCCAGCCCGGCCCGCGCGCCACGGCCCCCGGCGTCTGAAAGAGACCGCCCCACAAGTAACCGAACCGCACGACAATTCCGGTGTCCTGGTCTTGCCCCCCAGTTTGAAGGGGCACCGGAAGAAGAGGGCCCGGCCGCCCCCACCCGGACAGGCCGGGTCCTCTTCACGTCTTTCGATCCGATCTGCCTTCCGGCGGGCAGGCCTCACTCGCCCAGCAGATGCAGCGCCAGTTCCCGCCGATGGGACCTGTCGCGATGTTCCACGACATAGATGTCCTGCCAGATACCCAGCGCCAGA
>NZ_NYVD01000042.1 GCF_002684405.1 Parvibaculum sp.
CCCCTCGCCCGCCATGCTCGAAAAAGGCAAGGACATGACGACCGACCAGCGCTTACGCAACTGGATCGACGAGACGCGCAAGCTCTCAGGCCGCCAGCCGCGCCGCTATACCAGCATCGAGGAAGCCTATAAGCGCATGCAGGGCGAGAACCCGCATCTTTCGCCGGAGCGGGCGCGACACCTTACCGTTCACGGCGTGCACCAGAACGAAGACGGCACCTATAGCTGGAAGTTCGACAATTATGTGCGCGTCTTTCCGCCGACGGGTTTCGACGAAACGACCACGACTTATCTCTGGTCGCGCATCACCTGCCCCACGCTGCTCATTCGCGGCACGGAAAGCTGGGCGAGCGATCCGGTGAAGGACGGGCGCGCGAAGCATTTCCAGAATGCGAAGGTCGTAAACATCGAAGGCGCAGGCCACTGGGTCCAGCATGACAAGCTGGACGAGTTTCTGAGCGTGACGCGGGACTTCCTGAAAGGTTAGAGCGACCAGCTTATTTCAGAAGCTCACCGGCTTCGATGCACGCCTTCATTCGGTCGGTGAATTCAACGCGCGCCTTGATCGATGCAGGGTCGTCGGGCTTGCGGTTGCCATCAAAGACAGCAAGAGCATCAGCGAATGTCCGAAGCACCTCGTCCTGCTCTTCCCGCGAAGAAAACTTATGCTCTTTCGCAAGGGTAACGGGTTTTCGTGTTTCGTTATCCCATCGAATTACCAGGATACCAACCCGATCGAAACGCCATATCTTGGTGCCGTCAGACAAGCGCTCCGACGTATCATCCTGCCAATCATCAGCCGTCCGGAATCCGATCTTCTTCCCTCCCATGTCGAGGACGAACTCGCTTCCAACTTCAGGGTGGTGGGGGACAAGGCACTCAACGAACATATTGCGATCGTCGGACTCGATCCGGACGGTTTCCCGGTTGAACCTCCAGCCCATAGCCCTAGCCCACAGCGCCTGTATCCATGCACTGGATGAGCGCGGTGCGTTCCAGGCCCGCCGTGCGATGGGGCAGCGCTTCGCGATAGTCGGCTTCCGAGGTCATTTCGAGGAAGGCCTTGCGGGAGGGATAGCGCACCAGCACCACCGCGTCCCAATCGTCCTTGTCCGTACCGACGACGAGCTGCTCACGCGGGGACTGCCAGAGAATACCGCCGCCGACGGATTTGATCTTCTTCTGCGCGACCTGGCCATAGAGCCCATAGGCTTCCGCACCGCTGATGCCGCCTGCGTCGCGGCCGTCCTCATAGACGGCTTTGGCGCGGAACTTCAGCAGATTGACCATGACGATGGGTGTCGTCTGGTCGGCTTTCATCAGCGCATCGAGTTGCGCCTCAGTCGGCTCGAGCTTTTCGCTCATCGGTTTTCCTCCCCCTGGATTTCACAGCCGGCGTCAATGCGGCCTCGGTCTCCGCGGAGACGGGCGCGGTCAACATGCCGAGCAGGCCGTCGACGAGATTTGCCGTGAAAAATTCGCGCGCCGCGACATCCTTCAGCGCATCGTGACGGCGCGTCCAGATGGCAAGGGCGCTGATCGCCATTTCCAGCATGAAACGCTGGCGCTGTTCGGCAACCTCCGGCGGCAGGTCGTTCAGATAGTCGGCCAGCAGAATATTGACCCGGGTGAGGCCGTCATAGCGCCCCCAGACCGTCATGCGCGGCAGGTCGAATTGCGGATCGCCCAGCACCTGCGCCACGAAACGGGCAAAGCGCACACCGTCTCTCGTATGCAGCAATTCGAAGATCGGCTGAAAGGCGATCTTCACGACCCCGCGAAGGTCGGGCTTTTCGCCGCTTGCCGCCAGATCGTCGAGCAATTGCGAGCGGCGGGTATCCAGCACATCGGCACGCTGGCGCAGGATCGACCCGATCAGCGCCTTTTTCGACCCGAAATGGTAGTGCAGCGCGGATTCATTGCGCTGCCCCGCCGCGGCGTTGATTTCCTTCAGCGTCACCGCATGGATGCCGCGCTCGCCGAACAATTGCTCGGCGGCGACGATCAACCTCTCACGCGTATCGCTGCTGCGGTTTCCCGCTTTACTTCTGGCCTCGGACATGGGGCGAGACTAATGGCCTCCATTATATCGGTCAATCGAAACAGGCTCACAGTTTGAGCCCGCGCAGGCGCAAAGCATTGCCGATAACGGAGACAGATGAAAGAGACATGGCCGCCGCCGCGAAGACCGGGCTCAGGAGGAGACCGAAAACCGGATAGAGAATGCCCGCCGCGATGGGCACGCCCGCGGCATTATAGATGAACGCGAAAAAGAGGTTCTGGCGAATATTGCGCATGGTCGCGCGGGAGAGTTCGCGCGCCCGCGCGATGCCCATGAGGTCGCCCTTCACCAGCGTCACGCCCGCGCTTTCCATGGCGATGTCGGTGCCCGTGCCCATGGCAATGCCGACATCGGCAGATGCGAGCGCAGGGGCGTCGTTGACGCCGTCGCCCGCCATGGCGACGACGCGGCCCTCGCCCTGCAACCGCTTCACCATGTCCGCTTTCCTGTCGGGCAGGATTTCCGCCTCGACTTCATCGATGCCGAGTTCGGCTGCAATCGCCCGGGCGGTGCGTTCATTGTCGCCGGTCAGCATGACAATGCGCAGGCCGTCTTCGCGCAGACGCGCGATCGCGTCGGGTGTCGTCTTCTTGATCGGATCGGCGACGGCGAGCAATCCTGCAAGTGCGCCGTCCATCACGACGAACATCACGGTCGCGCCCTTGTCGCGCAGTTCATCGGCGCGGGCGGCAAGCTTGTCGGTGGCGATCCCCATATCCTCCATGAGCCGGCGATTGCCGAGCGCCAGCTTGCGGCCTTCCACCGTGCCGGTGACGCCCTTGCCCGACGGTGCATCGAAATCCTGCGTATCGGAGAGTGTCAGGCCGCGTTCCTTCGCTGCTTCGAGAATGGCGTCCGCCAGTGGATGTTCGCTGCCGCGCTCAAGACTTGCGGCAAGGCGCAGCAGATCGTCTTCGCTCACCCCGTCCGCCGGCTCCACCGTGGTCACGCGCGGCTTGCCTTCGGTCAGCGTGCCGGTCTTGTCCACGACCAGCGTATCGACCTTTTCCATCCGTTCCAGCGCATCGCCACTGCGGATCAACACGCCGAGACCGGCGCCGCGCCCCATGCCGACCATCAGCGACATGGGCGTGGCCAGCCCCAGCGCGCAGGGACAGGCGATGATGAGAACCGACACCGCCGCCACCAGCGCATAGCCGAAGGCCGGGCTCGGCCCGGCGAACGACCAGGCGACAAAAGCAATAATCGCAACCGCAATGACGGCGGGGACGAAATAGCCCGCCACCTTGTCGGCAAGACCCTGAATGGGCGCGGAACTGCGCTGCGCCTCGGCGACCATGTTGACGATGCGCGACAGCATGGTCTCCATGCCGACCTGTTCGGCCCGCATGACGAAAGTACCGGTGCCGTTGAGCGTGCCGCCGATGACATTATCGTCCTCGGCTTTCTCGATGGCCATGCTCTCACCGGTGATCATGGATTCATCGATCGAGCTGCGGCCGTCGATCACCACGCCGTCTACCGGTACGCTCTCGCCCGGACGTACGCGCAGGCGGTCGCCCCTTTCGACCTCACCAAGCTCCACTTCCTCGTCGTCGCCGCTATCGGTCAGGCGGCGAGCCGTACGCGGCGCGAGATCGAGCAGCGAGCGCAGCGCTTCGCTCGTCCGGTCGCGCGCCCTCAGTTCCAGCACCTGCCCCAGCAGCACGAGGACGATGATGACGGCGGAGGCCTCGAAATAGACGGGCACCGTCCCGTCCTCATTACGGAAAGCCGTGGGGAAAATATGCGGAAAGAGGATCGCCACCACCGAATAGACATAGGCGGTGCCCGTGCCCATGGCGATGAGGGTGAACATGTTGAGATTGTTCGTCACCACCGAGGACCAGCCGCGCTGGAAAAAGGGCGCCCCCGCCCAGAGCACGACAGGCGTCGCCAGCGCGAACTGGACCCAATTGCTCACATCCGGGGAAAGACCGAAATCCGTGTGAAACAGATGACCGCCCATTTCGAGGATGAAGACCGGGAGCGCCAGCGCGAGACCGATCCAGAAGCGCCGCGTCATGTCGATCAGCTCTTCATTGGGCTCCGCATCGCGGGTCACCGTCATGGGCTCCAGCGCCATGCCGCATTTCGGACAGGTGCCGGGACCGTCCTGGACGATTTCGGGGTGCATGGGACATGTATATTGCGCACCGGGAATCACCGGCGGGGGCGTTCTGTCCCCGCCGCCATGGCAATGATCATGATGATGGCAGCAGCTTTCCTGTTCGCTCATGGTCTCGTTCCCGCAGGGAGGTCCAATTCTCTCCCTGAAACGTAATGCTTCCAGTTGCTGGAAGGTCAAGGTTGACGGGAAAATGGCAGAATGCCAGTCATCCCGGTGCAGGAGCATGGCCGCAGGAGCCCGGCCTCGTGCATAATGCGGCGTCGTAGGTTGAACCGGCTGTCAGGGCCGGCATGTCCGGGGCTTCGTTCTGTCTGGAGCGCGACCCTGTCTGGAGCGAGTGACGAATGATCCGCAATGCGCGGTGGCAGCCCGGTGGTGGGCGTACAGCATGGCCGACAGGCCGGCTGCGCACGCTTGCGGGCGTTTCGGCGACCGCATTGGCGGTTGCGCTGACGAGCGCCTTTGCCGCACCGGCCACTCACACGCAAACCGAGCCCGGCACTGTCGAGACCCCGTCCGCCTCTGCTCCGCCTGAAGACGCATCCACTCCGCCCGACGACGCATCCGCTGCGCCAACCGGCGAACGCAGCCTCGACTTTTCCACCGAGGTTCGCGGCCCACGTATTCCCGATTATCTGAAAAAGCTGATGGAAGATTCCGTCCAGCTCGGCAAGACCGATACGCCCGTACCGACGCTCGCCCAGCTTCGCCGGCGCGCGATCGAGGACGAAAAGCGGATCGACCGCGTACTGCGCTCGGAGGCCTATTACAACGGCAGGATTTCCTCATCCATCCGGCAGGAAACCGGCGGCGCCTACAAAGTGGTTTTCGACGTCGACCTGGGCGAGCGAACGATGATCGAAAGCTTCGACATCGTTTACCCCGACCACCCGGAAGACGAAAGCAAGCTGCCGAAAGACGGCGCCTTTTTCGGGCTGAAACCCGAGCGCGCGGCGAAGGCGCAGCGCATCATCGACCTCACCAATGAGACGCTTACCTGGCTCTACGATAACGGTCACCCCGACGCCGAACTCGACGACCGCAAGGTGATCGTCGACCTCGCCGCGCATACGGCCACCGTCACGCTTTCCATCAAGGCGGGCGAGCCCATGCTGTTCGGCCCGCTGGCCATTTCCAATAAAGGCCGCACCCGCGACGATTATGTGCGCTCCTTCATCACCTTCGAGAAGGGGAAAACCTACGACCGCAGCGAAGTCGACAACTCGCTGAACGCACTGCGCAAGACGGGCCTGTTCGATCAGATGGCACTCGATAGCGGACAGCCGATCAACGGCAACGAACTGCCGCAGGAGCTTACCCTCAAGGAAAGCGACGCCCGCACGGTCCGGCTTGGCGCGAACTACACGACCTCCACCGGGGCGGGAGCCAAGGCGTCCTGGGAACATCGCAACCTGCTGGGGCGGGGCGAGAAGATGACGCTGGGCCTCAACGTCTCGCAGACGGAACAATCCGCGACCGCCGATTTCAGCAAGCCCCGTTTCCTGAGGCAGGACCAGACGCTGACCGCCAGTTTCGAAATCGCGCATGAACGCTCGGACGCCTACAACGAAAACCGCATCAAGGCGGGCACCGGTCTCGTTCGTCCCCTGACGGACAAGATCCAGGCCAGCCTTGGCGTTACTTTCGAACTGGTACGCACGACGGATTCGCGCGGCAACAACCGTTATCAGTTGATCGGCATTCCCGCCTCGCTGAGTTATGACGGCAGCAACAGCCTGCTGGATCCGACGTCCGGAATACGCGCCACCGTGCGGGCAACGCCCTATTTCGGCCGCGCCAATCAGAAAGCGGTAGCCTTTACGCGGCTGGAAGGTGTCGGCTCGACCTATCTCAGTTTCGGCAAGAGAAACGACGGCTCACCATGGGTGACGCTCGCCGCGCGCGGCCGGGCGGGTTCGCTGCTCGCCTCGGAAACAGACGATGTGCCGGGCTCCACACGCTTCTATGCGGGCGGCGGCGGATCGGTCCGCGGCTATGGCTACCAGATGCTGGGGCCCCTCGACAGCGACAATGACCCGGTCGGCGGACGCTCCGTGCTGGAAACCAATTTCGAGGCGCGATTTCGCGCGACCGACTCTGTCGGCGTCGTCGCCTTTCTCGATGGCGGCAATGCCTATTCCGGCCTCACACCCACATTCGGCAAGCCGCTCAAATGGGGCACGGGGCTGGGCTTGCGCTACTACACGCCTATCGGGCCGGTGCGCTTCGACGTTGCCGTGCCGCTGGACCGGCGCGCGGGGATCGACGACCGCTTCCAGATCTATGTTTCGCTGGGGCAGGCATTCTGATGGCACAGGCAGCGGCGCAAAAACGCGATGTGACGGCCCGCCTGCTGCGGCGGGCAGGCGCGGTGATACTCGGCCTTGCCGGTCTGGTGCTTTTGCTGGTGGCCCTTGCCATCGCGCTTCTCAATATCCGCCCGGTACGGCAGGCGCTTCTCGATGTCGGGCTGGCGCAAGCCAACAATGCGGGCCTCGCTCTCTCGGTCGAGGATATTTCCGGCAGCTGGCCGTCGACGCTCATCCTCGAAAACGTCTCGCTGCGGGATGAAAAGGGGGCCTGGCTCACCCTGCCCCATGCCTCCATCGAGTGGCGGCCGCTGGCGCTCTGGTCGGGCGAAGTCCATATCGTCGCGCTGACCGTCACCGGGCTCGACGTCGACCGGGCGCCGGAAAGCGGCGCGCCCGCCGAAGAGCCCGCAGGCGATCCTCCCTTCACCCTGCCGCGTTTGCCGTCTCTGCCGGTTGCCATCCGGATCGACGCCCTCACGCTCGACGGGGCAAGTCTCGGCAAGGCACTTGCCGGCAGCGATACGCGGTTCAATGCCAGCGGCGACCTCCACTGGAAGGGCACGGATATCGACCTCAACCTGCGTGCCGACCGGACCGACAATGTGCCGGGACATATCGCAGCGCATATCGCGCATGATGCAGGGAGCGGACGGGGCGACCTGACACTCGACGTCACCGACGGCTCATCCGCCAAACCGGGTTTCGTCGCCGCGCTGACGGAGGACCCGCATTTTGCCGGCGTCACGGCGAAAGCAAGCGGCACGATGCGCGAAGGCGCGATGACGGGCGAGATGTCGGTGACGGCCGGCCGCGCGATCGACGCCCGGCTCGCCGCGCATGGCCTGACCGGCGATGAAACCGACATCACGCTGTCGCTCGATGCCCAAGGCCGCATGATCGCCGACGCGATGGAACCGGTCGGCGCCAAGACAGTGAAGGCGGAGACCCGCATCGGCTGGGATGGCGCCCGACGCCTCTCCCTGCGGGGAATCGACGTGACGGCGGGCGCGCTTGCCCTGACAGGCGACATCGAGACGGCAGGCGCGGCGAAAGGCGGCGTTGCCGACATAAAGGGGTCGGGGACGATCCGGGGACTCGACAAGCTCGCAGGCGCGGACGGGAACAGCTTCCTCGACGCCATGGACTGGCGTCTCGCGGCCAAGGCCGACTTGGACAGGATGCAGGCCGATATCGGGGAGTTCGCTCTCGCCGGCCAAGACAATGAGCTGCGTTTTGCCGGGCAGGTCGCGCTCGCCGACGGGCTGAGCGTCGATGGCGAAGCGCATGGCACGCTCGCCGACCTGAAACCGATTGGCGAGTTGGCGGGACAGCCGCTCGCGGGACAAGTGAAACTCGACATTGCTCCGCTAACGCTCGATCCGGATGGCACGGCCAATGCTCAGCTTTCGCTTGCGGGAGAGAAGATTTCCACGGGCGATCCTATGCTGGACGGGCTGTTGTCGCCGGGCTTTACCGCCGCGGCGGCGCTTTCCATGGATAGCAAGGGGGGTTATTCGGCCTCGAATGTAGAGGCCAGTTCGGCAAGCTTCTCGCTGACGGGCGACGGGTCCATGACGGCGACCGGCGCGCTGAAGGGCGACGCCATGCTGAACATGCCCGAGGCCGGTAAGGTGCTCGGCAGCACGAACACGCGCGGCAAGCTCTCCGCCCAGGCAACGCTGGGCGGCACGACCGCGGCGCCGCAGCTCTCGCTCGATGCGAAACTTCAGAAAGGCATGCTGGCCGGTCTCGATGCGAAGCTGGCAAGCCTGACCGCCAAAATCGGCGCGAGCGACAGACAAGACGGGGGATCGCTAGGCCCCATCGCCTTCCGCCTGAACGGCGACGATGGCCAGATCAGGCTGGATACGAAGCTGGCATTGCCCGAGAAAGGCGGCGCAACGCTCGACCCGATCGACGCGTCGATTCTGGGCGCGCCGCTTAAAGGAAGCCTGAGCGTCGATGCCGACGGGCTTGCATCGGGATCGCTGACCGGCGAGAACCTCGCGCTCGCTCCCCTCGCGGCGCTGGCGGGCCTGCCGATCGACGGGCAGGCGGATATCGATTTCGCACTGGATACGCGGAACGGCAAGCAAAACGCCACGGCATATATTCTCGTTCCCAGGCTGATCGCCGATGTCAGCAGCCGGCTGACGCTGGAAAAAGCCGAAGTCGCTCTCCGCGCGGACGATTTGACGGGCGATCCCTCCCTCGACGTGGTGATGAAGACCCGTTCGGGTGGCGCCGGCAATACACGTTTCAGCGCATTCGGCGCAACGGCCAGCGGCCCCCTCGACAATATCACCTTCGATGTTGCGGTGAAGGGCGAACGCGAACAGCTCAAGCCCGCGGGCCTCAGTTTCCTTGCCAATGGCACCTATACCGGTGACGGGGTTTCGCTCGATGCGCTCGACTATGTTGTCGGCGCCGCGGAGATGCATCTCACCCGGCCTTTCACGATAAAGCTGGGCGAGACGATCAAGACGGACAAGCTGTCGCTGGACACAGACAGCACCGAGGGCAAGGGCTCCATCACCGCGCAGATGGACCTCCGCCCGCGCGCGGCGCGCCTCGACGCGACGATCGACAATGCGCCGCTCGAATTGCTGACGCCCGTCCTGCCGGTCGAGGCGGCACGCGGGTCTGCAAGCGGCACCGTCGCGCTCGACAGCGGCAAGTCGTCGGCAGAGATCGCACTCGACTTTAAAGATGTGCGCGTGCCGGAAGCCAATCTGGAAGAACGTCCCGCTTTCGACGCCTCGCTCGACGGGAAATGGGCTGGACGCAAACTCACCCTTTCCGCCTGGGCCAAAGGCGTGTCGACCGAACCTTTCAAACTCGATGCGACGCTGCCGCTCATCCGCGACCCGCAAGGTGCCTTTCCGATGCTGCCCGAAAGGGGCCCGGTGTCGGGCAAACTGACCTGGGAAGGTCCGCTCGGATCCCTCGCCGCACTCGCCGACCTCGACGGACAGAAGATCGACGGCGCGACCGATGTCCTGCTGACAGTCAGCGGCGACATATCCGCGCCTCTCGTCAACGGAACGGTGGACATCACGGATGGCCGGTTCGAGAATATTTCGACGGGCACGGTGCTGCGCGACATGCGCTTCCATATGGAAGCGCAAAATAGCCGCGCCTTCACGTTCCGGCTGGATGCCGATGATGGCGGCAAGGGCCGCATGAAAGCGGAAGGCAACCTCACTCTCGGCAAGGATGCGAAGACGCCTCTCCTGGTGAAGCTCGATTTCGACAAGGCCCATCTTGTCCGGCAGGCCGAAGCGGATGCCGCAGTCAGCGGCGACCTCACCATCGAGGCGAAATCGCTGCCGCCCACGCCAGAGGCGCCATTGTCCGTCAGCGGCAAGCTCACCACCGATCTTGCGCAATACCGCATTCCGCAAAGCCTGCCCGCCAGCGTGCCGGAAATCCAGGTGACGGAGATCAATGCGCCCGCGGGCATCGTCCAGCGGAAAAAGGAAGAGGCACCCCTCCCCACGGCCCTCGACCTGACGGTGGAAATCGGCCAGCCCGCGCTGGTGACGGGGCGCGGCGTCAATGCCTTGTGGCAGGGATCTCTCCACATAACCGGCACGGCCGACGCCCCGCGGATTTCGGGGTCGCTGACCAGCCTGCGCGGCACGCTGGATTTTGCGGGCAAGACCTTCACGCTGAAGAAAGGCGTCATCACCTTCTACGGGCGCAACCCGCCGAACCCGACCATTGATGTCGCGCTCGGCTATCAGCGAAACGATTTCGAGGCCACGATCAGCGTGACGGGACAGGCTTCCGACCCCGAGATCGACCTCTCTTCCCCTTCCGGGCTGCCGGAAGACGAAGTCATTTCGCGCATCCTGTTCGACAAGCAAGTCGGCGAGCTGTCGGCTTTCGAGGCGGCACAGCTCGCAGCGACGGCGGCGGAACTTTCAGGCGTCACGGGCGGCGGCGGGCTGAGCGTGCTCGGCCAGATTCAGCAGCAGCTCGGCCTCGACGTGTTGCGCGTGAACCAGGGCGCCTCCGGCCAGACGACGGTGTCGGCGGGCAAATATATCGACAAGGGAATCTATGTCGGGGTCGAGCAAGGCGCGCTGGCCAGCGATTCCTCGGTCAAGGTCGAGATCGACGTGACCGACAATATCAGCGTCGAGACCTCGGTGGGGCAGGACGCCAGCGGCGGCGCGGGCGTCAACTGGAAATGGGACTACTGATCCGCCCGCAAAAAGCGCGCGCTCAGTAGCGGCCCATCGAATCGCCCGACGGGTTCACGCTGTTCGGCTCGGTACCGCCCGCGGAAAAATTAAGAATGCGCTGAAGCTGCTCCTTGTCTTCCTGCTGCTTCTTGCGGCGCTCTTTCTCATACTGCTCGGCATACATTTCCGCATCATGCTGCTTTTTCGTGTCGTATTGCGGATCCTGCTCGGAGCGATAATTGACGGGCGGGGTGTCCGGCTCGTCGGTGACCTTGTAGACGGTATCTCCGTTGGGCGCGGTTTCCTTTTCCTGCGCCCGGGACGGCGTGGACATCGTCACGGCCAGCAACATGACGGAGATCGCCACGGCGGAGGCGACCAGAAGCCCCTTTGTCCGCTTGTCGTTCAGATCTGCCGCAATAGAGAAATTCTGCGCCATAACGGGCTCTCCCTGCTTCAACGTCACCGGCGCGGACTGCGCCATAGATAGGATCGCAACCACTATAACGCCGGCGCGCGCTTTCGCACGCAGCCAATGTGAGAGAGTGTCACCGCTGCGGTTTTATTCTTAACGCTTTACGAATGGCTATGGCGCCCGCGCCACACTCCCCGGCCGGCGGATTTACCAGCGAAAGGTGAACTGAGCCGCCATGCCATAGGCAGGGCCTGCCGCAGCCACATGCCCCGGTTGCAGCGCGGCAAAGCCGTTAAGCGTAAGGAATGCCGCCTTTCCCCAGACGAATTCCGGCAAAGGGGTGGCGTAGGCCAGCTCGAAATCGAGCTCCCGGCCATCCGGCTCCATGCCGACCGCCTGATGACGCCGGATGATGTTGCCTGCGATATCGCGACCTACCGGAAGCCAGATATTGGCGGTCGCCTTTTCGGCACGCAGCGGCTGGGCCATACGGAAACCGAGCCGGTCGCCCTCGCGCCAGCCCGCCGGGCCGGACAGGGTGAACGACATGGCACTGCCATCGACATTGCGCAGCCCCAGACCATTGCCGAGCGTGCCCTCGGTCAGACGCGCGCGGGTGTAGGTCGCGGCAAGGGCCCAGTCCGCGCCCGCATCGTAGCGCAGGCTTGCGGTTGCAAAGCCGGTACGGCCGCCCGCGCCCGCGAAGACGCCCTGGCCGAAGGCCCCCAGCAGACTGCCGTCCTCGGTCAGAAGGCTGCCTGAAAGGCCCCATTCGACCGGTCCGGTCTTCACCGCCATGGAAGACTGCATGAGGTCGCTCCGGCCGCGGATATTGCGCCCCGCCGCATAGCTTGCTGTCATGCGCAGACCGTCATTCCGCCAGCCCAGGGCGACCCCCGACACGCCGTCGCCCATGAACGCGCCCTGCGGCGTCGCGGCCGAGCTTGTGGAGAGGAAAAGAGAGCGGCCATTGCCCGCGGCGGGCTCCAGTTCCGGCATCGCCACCAGGCTTGCCACGCCCGCATGTCGCATGGACATCGCAAACGTATTGCCGGACAGCGCGACCGCATAGGCGGCCGAAACATGCCGCGCCGCCACGCCGCTGCCAAAGGCGAGCGAGGCGCCCTTTTCCGGATACCAGTTGTCGAGCAAGGCACCGATACCCGCGCCGGACGCGCGGCCGTCCACGCCTGTGAAGTTATCGAAGAGGCTCGCCTGGCGTGTGACGAAGGTGTCGAGCGGCACGGTATAGGCGCGGCGATAGGCATCGAGCAGGATCGTGTGCCCACCCTTGAAGCCGCCCAGCACGCTGCCCGTTGCGACGGTAGCGCCGGAAAGCGGCGCGGTGACGGCATCCACCGTGTTGCCTACCGTCATGACCAACGGGGCGACGGGGTTCATCGCCGTGGTGAGATTGACGAGACCGGAGCCGTAAATGGCATCGACGCCCGGCGCCCCAAGATCATCCGCCGTCTGCTTGATCAACGCCACAAGCTGCGGGCCCGTCAGGAAGGGATAGGCGTTGGCAAGCACAGCAAGCGCACCGCTGACCACAGGCGTCGCCGCGCTGGTGCCGGAGAAGAAGACATAACCGCCATCCTTCGCAGCGGTAATCAACCGCACCCCCGGCGCCACAACGAAATAGTCGCCATAGCTTCCCGCGCGGTTGGAGAAGCTCGCAATGGTGTTGGTCCCGTCCACCGCGCCGACGATCAGCATGGACGGACCGATACCGGGGTCAGTCACGGCCAGCGCCGTCGGCGCCGGCTGCGCCTTCCCGTCATTGCCGGCTGAAATGACCATGATCCTGTCGGCCGCCGCGACCGAGCGCATAGCGGCAAGCGTGGAGGACGAAAAACCACCGTCTCCCGCAAGGCTCATATTGGCGATGCGTGCATTCACCGAACTGTAGGAAGGATTGTTGCCCGCGACGATGTTCAGTGCGTCGCCGATATCCGCGTCGGAGGCCGAAACGTCTCCTGTCGCCGATTTGGTGAAGACGTTGATGTCGTAGAGATATGAGTTGAAAGCAACCCCGTGAACGCCCGCGCCATCGCGCACCGCGGCCGCGATAGAGGCAACCGATGTTCCGTGATCGGCAAGTCCGCCGGAGGGGTAAAAGCCCGTCGTGTCGATATAGTTGCGCACCCGACCCGACAGCTCCGGACTCGTTTCGGAAATGCCTTCGTCGATGATCGCGATATTGACGCCGTTGCCCGTAGCTCCCAGCAGGTAGGCCCCGTCGGCATGAATGCCGTCGAGATAAGTCGAGTTGTCGTATTCCGCCGTCCGGATGGGAACGACCGGCGTTCGCACGACAGGCGAGGGAATTTCCACAAGGGGGTCGAAAACGGGCGACGGGGTCGG
Organism: Parvibaculum sp.; assembly: GCF_002684405.1. Taxonomy (GTDB): domain Bacteria; phylum Pseudomonadota; class Alphaproteobacteria; order Parvibaculales; family Parvibaculaceae; genus Parvibaculum. The sequence continues at coordinate 13,478 of NZ_NYVD01000042.1, forward strand.
AGAAGGAGACGGGGATGGCGGCGCATCGCCCCCACCGCCTCCGCCACAACCGGAAAGAGCAAGCGCGGCGCCTGCGGCAAACACGGCAATGAAGCGAATTTCCCGCGCGCTCCGGCGGGTAGGCACGGTCGGTCGGCAGTCGTCACCCATCGATATTTTCTCCGGTTCATCTGCTGGACCACCGGAAAAAACCTAACCGCCAAGGCAACCGCGTTGTGCCGCCATTCGTCGCAATGTGTCGGAAATGTAAGCACTGCCTTACATTGGATCATTTCCGGACATGGCAAAACGGCGCGTCCGTCCCGCACCGCAGCATTGCCCGGACAGTTTGCCGCATTCTTCTCGCGGTCAAAATGACAATACTTTTCTTATGGGTATTCGCCCGAAACAAGAACAACCGACCGCGGCAGAGACCGGAAGAGAAATCGGGAAGATGGCGAAGATCAAATATATCGAGTTCAACGGGACGGAGCATGACGTCGACGTCCCCAACGGTCTTACCGTGATGGAGGGCGCGCTGCGCTACACCATTCCGGGTATCGACGGCGATTGCGGCGGGGCCTGCGCCTGCGCCACCTGCCATGTCTATGTGGAGGATGGCTGGTTCGACAAGCTGCCCGAGATGGAAGAACTCGAACGCGACATGCTGGATTTCGCCTTCGACGTTGCCGACAACAGCCGACTTTCCTGCCAGATCAAGGTTGACGAAACGCTCGACGGACTCGTGGTGAAAACACCTGCCCGTCAGTACTGAATTCCGTGCGTTGAGAAGAAAGAGGACGGCAAAACATCCGTCCCGAGAACAACACCGCTGAATGCGGCCAACCAGGAGAAGGACGATGAGCGCAAATACGGAGCATGAGGTCGTCACCAAAGGCGACTGGCGCGTCAGCATGACGCCGGACGACATCTACAAGAACCCCATGGATATCGCATGGACGTTCAAATACATGTTCTCCGAAGACAAGGTCGAGGACCTCTACAACCGCGCAAAGCAGAACCAGTGGGACAGTGACGAACTGCTGCCCTGGGATACGGAAGTCGATCCCTCCAAGCCGCTGGTGAACGACCGGTCGGACATCTATCACCAGATGCCCTTCTTCAAGAAGCTGTCGAAGTCGCAGCAGGAAACCTTTACCGCGCATTCGACGGCGCAGCTTCTCTCGCAGTTCCTGCATGGCGAGCAGGGCGCGCTGATGACGGCGGCCTGCGTGACGCATTCCGTGCCGGATGAAGGCGCGAAGCTTTACGCCGCGACGCAGACCATGGACGAAGCACGCCATGTCGAGGTCTATTCGAAATATTGCGACAAGATCGCCATGGTCTATCCCATGTCGCCCTGGCTGAAGCAGCTCATCGACGCGACGCTTCAGTCCGACCGCTACGAGAAGGTCATGATCGGCATGAACATGATCGTGGAAGGCCTCGCGCTTGGCGCCTTCAACAACATGTACCGCTCCACCACCTGCCCGCTGCTGAAGAAACTCACCTTCAATGTGATGCGTGACGAATCCCGTCACGTTTCCTTCGGGCATGTGTTCCTCGGCCCGGTCTTCAAGAACCTGCCGGAAGACGAGCTGGAAGATCTTGCCGAATTCGCCTTCGGCGCGGTCAACATTCTGGTGCAAGCACAGACGGCGGGCACGATCGCCAACAAGGTCGATCCCGGCTTCATGGAAGTGCTGGAGAACAGCAATATCGACGCCGACGATTTCTTCAAGGGTCTGAAGGAAGCTCAGGAAGCCGGTATCACGCAGGCGCTTCCGCCCGGACAGGTCCATGCTCTGGAAGACCTGATGATGCCTGCGCTGGCGCGCGTCGGCCTGCTGACGCCGACCATCCGCAAGAAATACGAGGAAGCGGGTATTCCCATCGCCGAGGATCAGCGCGTTCTTCAGGCGATGGAAGGTGGCCACCCGACGGGCGAGGTCGAGGCGGCCGAATAGGGGAGCCCTGCGGCGGGACGCGCATCCACGTCCCGCCGCCGACGCTATTTTGCCGGAAACGGTTTTCGGAGGAACGAAATGAACGGGCAATCTTCGCATCGCGATGCGCAAACGGAAGACTTCTTCCGCACTCTTGTCGAAAATGTGCCCGAAGCGATCATCGTTTCGACGCCCGAGGGCGAGATCACTTACGTCAATCCGGCGCTCGAAAAGCTGCTGCGCTATGACGCGAGCGAAATCGTGGGAAAGAGCATCACCACCCTCGTGCCGCAACAGGCCGGCCAGCGCGCGGAACCGATGAAATGGCTCATCCGCTGGGCCGGCGAAAGCGAGCATGAGCAATCACGCTTCCTGAACCTCACCGGACGACGCAAGGACGGGCATGAAATGCCGGTAGATGTGCGCGTGGTGAAAGCGGGTATCGGCGGCGCGGAGCGCTTTTTCATTACCGTGCGCGACAACAGCGTGGCGCGGCAGGAGATGATCGACTTCAAGGAACAGCATCTGCTCTTTTCGCGCATCCTGCAGGTTGCCGAAGACGGTATCGTCATCATCGACGCCGACCGCAACATCACTTTCTTCAACCTCAAGGCGGAGAAGATGTTCGGTTATCGCGCCGACGAAGTGCTGGGCCAGCCGCTCGACATGCTGCTGCCGCAACGGCTCCGTCCGGGGCACGCCGCGGACATCGCCGCCTTCGGACGCGGCAAGGTCGCTTCGCGCTGGATGAGCGAGCGCGGGCCGGTGACGGGCATGCGCAAGGATGGCGAGGAATTTCCGGTCGATGCGACCATTACCAAGGTGGAAGCGCATGGCCGCATGACCTATTGCGCCCATCTGCGCGCCAATACGGGCAAAACCCGGCGTCTTTGAGAAGACGCCGGGTCCCGTTTCTTACGCCTTGTCGGCGACTTTCACGACCAGCTTTCCGACATTCGTGCCGTCGAACAGCATGTTGACGGCGGTCGGTGCCTTTTCCAAACCGTCCACGATGGTTTCGCGGTGCTTGAGCTTGCCTTCCGCCACCCATTGCGCGAGCTGCATGGTGCCTTCGGCGAACTTCTCCATGAAGTCGATGACGATGAAGCCGCGCACGGTGATACGACGCATCAGGATGGGCGAATAGTCCGCGCGCATGGCGGGATCGCCCGTATTGTAGCCGGAGATCATTCCGCAAAGCGGCATGCGACTGAACAAGTTCATGCGCGTCATCACGGCTTCCATGATCTCGCCGCCGACATTCTCGAAATTCACGTCGACGCCATCGGGCGTCGCAGCGACGAGCTGGTCGCGCCAGTCAGCCGCCTTGTAGTCGACCGCCGCGTCGAAACCGAGCTCCTCGACGATGTGGGCGCATTTTTCCTTGCCGCCCGCGATGCCGACGGCGCGGCACCCCTTGATCTTCGCGATCTGTCCGACGACGGAACCGACCGCACCGGCGGCGGCGGACACAAGCACGGTGTTGCCGGGCTGCGGCTGCCCCAGTTCCAGCAGGCCGAAATAGGCGGTGAGACCGGTCATGCCGCAGGCACCCAGCATGACGGGCAGGTCCACCGGCAGGCCGTCGGGCAGCACGCTCATGGCGCGTTCGCCTTCATCGGCGACGCAATAGTCCTGCCAGCCGGTAATGCCGCTGACGATGGCGCCTTCCGGATAGCGTCCGGATTTCGACTTCACGACCTGACCGATGCCGCCGCCGCGCATGACCTCGCCAATGCCGACGGGCGGCATGTACTGGTCCATGTCGCTCATCCAGATGCGGTTGGTGGGATCGAGGCTCAGATAGAGCGTGCGCACCAGCGCCTCGCCGTCGGAAATCTCCGGCAGGGCCTCCTCTACGAAATCGAAATGGCCGGTTTCGATGCGGCCCGTGGGGCGCGATTTCAGGCGAAACTGACGGTTCTTGTCGGACATGGTTTCCTCCCCTGCCTTGCGGCGCGGTCTGTCATTGGCAATTGGTTTCGTGCCGGAATTTATGACAGGTCCGCGCCGCTGGCAGAAGGGCGGAAATTTCACGTCTTCATCAGGGCATCACGATCTCGAACCAGAAATCGAAGAAATCGAGCAGCTCCATCAACTCGATGACCGCAGATTTGTCGCCCTCGACCGCGATGTGCCCTTCCTCGATCTGCTGGCGCGCGGTCGCCTGACCGACCAGAACATGCGCCAGCGCCGCTTGCGTCAGGGTCAGGCTCGCCGCCGCGTTTTCGTTCTTCCTGCCGGGCAGATGGTGCAGCACGGCATTTTCCAGCGACAACAGGAAGCGCTCGTCCGTATCGGTGAAATGCAGGTTCAGTGCGATTTCGCGTGTGCCCGCGCGCAAGCCGTTGAGCCTCACCGACATGGAATCGAGAAGCTGGTCCGGCGGCAGGGCGAGAATGGTGCCCGCGCCGCCCGGGCGCGGCGCATCGGACGGTGCGCGCGGATTGCGCAATTCCTGCGCACCCGTCAGATAGAAGGCGCGCCACGGTCCCGACTCCGCCTGATAGCCGAGCTGTTCCAGCGCATCGGCCTGCAGATGGCGGGCCTCCTCGTTGGCGGGGTCTGCGAAAACGAGATGGTTCACCAGTTCCGCCACCCAGCGATAGTCGCCTGCCTCATAGGCCTTGCGGCCCGCGGCGAGCACGGCGTCCACGCCGCCCATCGCTTCCACATAGCGTTTGCCCGCTTCCACCGGCGGATGCTTGTGGAGGTTTGCCGGGTTGCCGTCGAACCAGCCGAGATAACGCTGATAGACGGCTTTCGCATTGTGGTTGAGCGTGCCGTAGTAGCCGCGTGTGTACCATTCGGCGGCGAGCGTCGGCGGCAACTGGATTTCCTCGGCAATCTCGATCGGCGTCAGCCCGTGATTGGCAAGGCGCAGCGTCTGGTCATGCACATATTTGTACATGTCGCGCTGCTTCTTCAGGAAGTCGACCGAGCGATCCTTGCCCCAGCGCGGCCAGTGATGGGAGGCGAAGAGAACCTCCGCCTCGCCCGCGAAGAGGTCCATCGCTTCGTTGATGTAATAACTCCACGCCTTGGCGTCGCGCACCTGCGCGCCGCGCGGCGTGTAGATGTTGTGCATGTGGCAGGAACAGTTCTCCGCCATGCAGAGCGCCTTGAACTGCGGGAAATAGAAATTCATCTCCGAAGGCGCTTCGGTATCGGGCGTCACCTGGAAGACGATTTCCACACCGTCGATGACGAGCTTCTCGCCCGTCTCGCAAATGCTTTTCGTCGGCGGCACGATGGAAACGGAGCCCATGGAGACGGTCTTGCCGAGACCGGAATCGACATGGCCCTTCGCATTGCGCGGTAGCATCGACCCATACATGTAGGTCGCACGGCGGCCCATCGCATTGCCCGCCAGCACGTTCTCGCTTACCGCGGCTTCGAGGAAGCCTTCCGGCGCGACGATCATGAGGCCGTTCCTGACGTCCTCGTCCGAGATCACACCGCGCACGCCGCCATAATGGTCGACATGGCTGTGCGTGTAGATGACGGCGGTAACGGGCTTGTCGCCGCGTTGCTCACGCATGAGCTTCAACGCGGCGGCGGCGGGTTCGGCAGAAATCAACGGATCGATGACGATGTAGCCCGTATCGCCCTCGATGAAGGTGATGTTCGAGATGTCGAAATTACGGACCTGATAAATGCCCGGCACGACTTCGAAGAGACCGTGAATGGAATTGAGCTGCGCCTGACGCCAGAGGCTCGGGTTTACCGTGTCGGGGCAATCGCAGCCTTCCGCCTCGAAGGCGAACTGGCCCATATCCCATACGGGATTACCTGCCTCGTTCAGCACTTTCGCATCGGGGATCGTCGCGATGAAGCCGCGCTTTGCGTCCTCGAAATCCTGCTCGGAGGCGGGCGGCAGTCCCTCCTTCAGCTCTTCATGTGCATTGCAGGTAGCTTTCGTGGCGTCTTTGGACCCATGCATGGGCGGCCTCCCTTATTTGTATTGCGGCAGAGTAGCCGCGACGGGAAGGCCGGGAAAGCACGGGAACGTCCGATTCCGCTAGGAGAAACCGAACCGCCCGTCAGGACTGCAGGACATAGTGACCGGGCGCGGGCGTGATGGGCGCATAGTCGGTATCGGCGAGCCCCAGGGAGGGCGGCTCGGTCTGGCCGCTGGACAGGGCGTCGAGCCAATCCACCCAGCTGGGCCACCATGAGCCCTCCTTGACGGGGGTACGCTCCAGCCAGCTTTCCGGCGAGACATAGCGCTGCGCCGGTCCGCGCGTCGAAATCCGGAAATGACGGTGCGGATGACCGGGCTCGGAAACGATGCCCGCATTGTGCCCGCCCGAGGTGAGGACGAAGGTGATCGGCACATCCGCGACGAGGTTGATCTTGTAGACCGACTTCCACGGCGCAACGTGATCCGTTTCCGTGGAGACGACGAAAAGCGGCGCCTGAATATCCGACAACGACACGTGATGGCCAAAGGCTTCATAACGGCCTTCGAAGAGGTCGTTGTTCAGGAACATGTGGCGCAGATATTCGGAATGCATGTGATAGGGCATGCGCGTCGCGTCTGCGTTCCATGCCATCAGCGCGTTCATCGGCGCGCGCTCGCCCATCAAATTCTCATGCACCAGCCGCGACCAGATGAGATCCTGCGAGCGCAGCATGTGAAAGGCGCCCGCCATCTGCTTGGTGTCGAGATAGCCCTGATCCCACATCATGTCGTCGAGGAAGGTGAGCTGGCTTTCATCGATGAAGAGCTTGAGTTCGCCCGCTTCGCTGAAATCGGTCTGGGCGGCAAACAGCGTGACCGAATTGAGCGGCCCGTCGCCATTGCGGCCCATATAGGCCGCCGCGATGGAAAGCAGCGTTCCGCCCAGGCAATAACCGACCGCGTCGATTTTCCGGTCAGGCATAATCGCCTCGACGGCCTTCACCGCTTTCATGATCCCGAAATCGAGATAATCGTCCATGGAGAGATCGCGATCCTCCGCGGTCGGGTTCTTCCAGGAGATCATGAAGACGGTGTGGCCGCGATCGACCAGATATTTGACCAGCGAGTTCTGCGGCTCGAGATCGAGGATGTAATATTTCATGATCCAGGCCGGCACGATCAGCACCGGCTCGGCACCGACTTTTTCCGTTGTCGGCTTGTACTGGATCAGTTCGATCAGCCGGTTGCGATAAACGACCTCGCCCTCGGTGACCGCGACCGTCTCGCCGGGGCGGTAGTTCTCCGCGCCCACCGGCGGACGGCCTGCGCTGGCACGCTCCCAATCCTCGACGGCGTTGAGTAAACCACGCGAAAGATTGTCGCCGCCCTCTTCCAGCGTTTTTTTCAGCAATTCCGGATTGGTAAAGAGATTGTTGGAGGGCGAACACATGTCGAGGACCTGACGCGACATGAAGTTCATCATGTCGAGCGAATGCTTCGAGGCGCCGCGCACATCGGTGGTGGCATTGTGCCACCATTGCTGCATGAGCAGGAAGCTCTGATAAAGGCTGTCGAAAGGCGGCTCGTGCCAGGCGGGATCGTCGAAGCGATGGTCATGCGGCAGGGGCTGGATGCAGGGCGGCTGCGTCTCGCCCTTGCGCAGCGATTTCATCTGGCGCAGGGCAAGGCGGGCCAGTTTGCGCTGCGCCTTTTCCATCAGATGCGCCTGCTTGCCCGGGGACATGGCCAGATGGGCGCTCCAGTCCATCCAGGCAAGACCGAGCGAGGCGGGCGACACGCCGCCCATGGCCTGACCCAGCATGACATGGATCAGCCGGTCGACGCTGGTCAGCTTGGCGGCGGGCTCCACATCGGTCGGCGGGCAGCCTTCTTCCGCCGGTTTCACCTGTTCGGGGTGCCGGTTGTTGAGAAAAGGGTTCAGGCCGCGCTGGTGCTCAAGCAGCCCGTTCATGCCGTCGGCCCAGGCGTCCTGCCATTTTCCGGCCAGGTCGAGAAAGGGATTGGCGTCCCTCCCTTGCCCGTTCTCGGCACTTTCCGTGCTCTCCGACGGCGCTGCCTTGCGGGCGGCCGCGGCCTTGTTCGCCTCAAGTTGCGCCGATTTTCTGCCGGTTTTCGAGTGGGGCTTGGGCGCGCGGGTCTGGTCGGCCATGACGCAACTCCTTCGGACATACCTTCATGCGGGCGTGGCGGGCAGCATTGCCCGGCACGTGACAGAGCGCATTGAGAAGTATCAACACTCTAAGCGGCGATTGTCATCATCAGATGAATGCGCCCCAGGTGCGGTCCGCGTGGAATCGCCGCATCCGTGACGAATAAAAACGGCCCGGGCGGTAAACCGTCCGGGCCGTCATCGCGAAGATGTTACGGAAAGCCTCTATCAGGCGGCGGCGAACGCGTCGAGCCGCTTGCGGATGATCTCGTTGGCTTCGCTCATCATGCCCTCGATGAGGTCCTTGCAGGTCGGGATGTCGTGAATGAGGCCCGCGACCATGCCGCAACTCCAGGCACCTGCATCCATTTCGCCCTTCTGCATGACGCGCGGATAGACGCCGCCGACCAGATCCTTGATGTCGTCGATGGTGGTCGCCGCGCCCTTTTCGCGCTCGATCTCGACGATCTTTTCGACCGCTTCATTGGCGAGCACACGCTCGGTATTGCGCAGCGGGCGCATGATGAGGCGGGTGTCGAGTTCGCTTGCCGCGATGAGCGCCTGCTTCACATTCTCATGCACCGGCGCTTCCTTCGTCGCGATAAAGCGCGTGCCCATATTGATGCCGTCCGCGCCCAGTGCCAGCGCGGCGACGAGCTGCGAGGCCGTGCCCATACCGCCGGAAGCGACGAAGGGGATCTTCAATTCTTCCGCCGCGCGGGGCAGCAGGATCATGTTCGGGATGTCGTCCTCGCCCGGATGGCCGCCGCATTCGAAGCCGTCCACGCTCACCGCGTCGCAGCCGATCTTTTCAGCCTTCAGCGAATGGCGCACGGAGGTGCATTTATGGATGACCTTGATGCCGCCTTCCTTCAGCGCCGGCATGTATTGTTCCGGGCTGCGGCCCGCCGTCTCCACCACTTTCACGCCGCCCTGAATGATGGCGTCGATATATTCCGGATAGGGCGGATTGGTGAAGCCGGGCAGGAAGGTGAGGTTCACGCCGAAGGGCTTGTCGGTCATGTCATTGCACTTGGCGATTTCCTTGGCGAGGTCTTCCGGCGTGGGCTGGGTGAGGCCCGTGATGATGCCGAGCCCGCCCGCATTCGAAACCGCCGCCGCCATTTCGGCGAGGCCGACGAAATGCATGCCGCCCTGGACGATCGGATGCTCAATACCGAAGAGTTCGGTGATACGGGTCTTCATGTTGTCTTCTCCCGGGTGTTATTTTTCGGAAATCATCTAATACGAAATGGCCGTGCGATGCGCGACCGATACATGTTCAGACATGAAAGAGGCGGTCCCGGATATGAACCGGAACCGCCGTTTTCGTTTGCATTGCCGAGGCGGTTCGCTCAGCGGGCCATGTTGATGACCTTGAGCTGGGTGAATTCCAGCAGGCCTTCTTCGCCAAGTTCCGTACCGAGGCCGGAGAAACGCGCGCCGCCAAAGGGAATGTTCGGCGCGAGATCGGCATGCTTGTTGATCCAGACCGAGCCGCTCTCCATTTTCAGCGCGAGATCATAGGCATCGTCGTTGCTGGACGACCAGATCGAGCCGCCAAGCCCGTAGTCGGACGCATTGGCGCGGGACACCGCATCGTCCGCATCCGAGTAACGGATGACCGGCAGGACCGGGCCGAACTGCTCCTCGTCCACAAGTCGCGAGCCATCCTCGATGTCGCGAACGATTGTCGGGCGGATGAAGTACCCCTTGCCTTCTACCTTCTCGCCGCCGGCGATGATCTTGCCGCTCTTGCGGGCGTCCTCGATCAGGTCCCAGACCTTGTCGTACTGCATCTTGTTCTGGAGCGGCCCAAGCTGCGTGCCCTGCTTCAGGCCGTCGCCGACAATGGCGTTGTCGGCCAGCGCGGCCAGCTCGTCGCACATCTCGTCATAGATGGACTCGTGCACATAGAGCCGCTTCATGGCGATGCAGACCTGTCCGGAATTCTGGAAAGCGCTCTGGAAGAGCTTCGGCGCGGCTTCCTTCGGATCGACATTGCCGAGCACGATACCGGCGTCGTTACCGCCGAGTTCCAGCGTGATGCGCTTCAGGAGGCCGGCGGCCCCTTCCATCACCTTCGAGCCGGTCGCGGTGGAGCCGGTGAAGGAAATCTTGCGCACGTCGGGATGAGCGGTGAGCGGCGCGCCGAGATCGTTCTCGTCGGCGATGACGTTCACCACGCCCGCGGGCACGATATCCTTGATGAGTTCGCCGAGCTTCAGCGAGGTCAGCGGGGTCGTCGGTGCGGGCTTCAGCACCACCGTATTCCCCGAGATCAGGGCCGGCGGCAGCTTGAACGCCATCAGGATCATCGGGAAGTTCCACGGCACGATGGCGCCGATGACACCGAGCGGACGGCGATGGGCCTCGACATATTTTCCTTCGCTGTCCTCGATCACCTTCACCGGCAGGTCGAGCGATGTGAAGTAACGGAAGAAAGCGGCTGTGCCGTAAACTTCCATCGTCGCGTCGCCGAGGGGCTTGCCCTGTTCCTGCGTCAGGATACGGGCGAGATCGTCGGCATTGGCCTCGATCGCATCGGCGATGGCGTTGACCACCTTCTTGCGTTCGTCGATCGAGGTCGCGGACCAGCCGGGGAACGCCGCCTTGGCGGCCGCCACGGCTTCGTTCAACTGCCCCTCGGAGCCGCGGGGGCAATCGGCAACGCTTTCCTCGGTCGCGGGATTAAGGACGGGCGAGGATTTCGCTCCATCGACCAGCTTGCCGCCGATCAGCAGCTTGAATTCGCTCATTTCGGTGTCTCCCATATGCCTTATACGCTCCTCTGCCGGGAGCTGTTATCTCGGAAAACAATACAGCCTTCCATGCGGCCCTGTGACAGGCGTTACTCCTGTCACAGGCGTTATCTACGACATGGCCGGGGCGTGGACTTCGTTGTTCGCCGCGCGGCGGGCGGGTGCTTCGTGGGTCGCTTCCAGCTTCTGCTCGAGATTGCTGCAGATATCGTGCAGGCGCTCGATCTGCTGGTCCACCATCTCGCGCTGCTCCTGCACGACCTTCATGCGGCGGCGGAAGAGCGATATGGCAAGTTTGTACTGCTCCTCGCAATCGCCATCGGCCTGGTAAAGATCGAAGATATCGCCGATTTCGCGCAAGGTGAGGCCAACGCTCCGGCCGCTCAAAATGAGCTGCAGGCGGGCACGGTCCTTGTGGGAATAGATGCGCGTCTGACCGTCGCGGGCCGGGATCAGCAGGCCCTTTTCTTCATAAAAGCGCAGGGCGCGCGGAGTGATTTCGAATTCGTTGGCGAGTTCCGTGATCGAGTAGGTCATATCGGGTCAAGCCTTTCGATTACTTATTCGAAGTTGGTACCGGACCGGCGGACGGGCGAATTCCCGCCCGCCGGGCTCGGCTGTTACACGCGTTCGATGATGATGGCCGGGGCCATGCCGCCAGCGGCACACATGGTCACCAGACCGCGCTTCAGGTCACGACGCTCAAGCTCGTCGAGCAGCGTACCGATGAGGATGGAGCCGGTCGCGCCGATCGGATGTCCGAGGGCGCACGCGCCGCCATTCACATTCACCTTTTCGCGGTCGAGCTTCAGATCGCGGATGAACTTCTCGGCGACGACGGCAAAGGCCTCGTTGATCTCCCAGAGGTCGATATCGTCCGTAGTCAGACCGGCCTTCTGAAGCACCTTCTTCGCGGCGGGCACCGGGGCGTTCAGCATCAGCGTCGGGCAGTCGCCCATATTGGCGGTCGCGACGATGCGGGCACGCGGCTTCAGGCCGTTCTTTTCCGCATAGTTCTTCGAGGCGACCAGGATCGCCGCCGCACCATCCACGACACCCGACGAGTTGCCGGCATGGTAGATATGGTTGAATTCCTTGATCTGCGGATAGACCTGCTGGATCAGCGAGCCATAGGTCGTGCCCTGCTCGTCTACCGGAATGCCGGTCCAGGCCGCGAAAGAAGGCTTCAGGCCCGCGAGACCTTCCATAGTCGTCTGCGGACGCGGGAATTCCTCATGGTCGAGCGCGACCGAGCCGTCGTCATTGTAGACGGTGACGAGCGACTTGTTGAACGCGCCTTCCGCAATCGCCTTGGCGGCACGCTGCTGCGAGGTCAGGGCAAGCTCATCCACCGCCTGGCGATCGATGCCTTCCAGCGTCGCGATCGCGTCGGCGCAGACGCCCTGCTGGGACTGCGGATGAATCTTACGCAGGTGCAGGTTGCCGGCATCCATCATCGGCGGGGTCTTGGGATCGGCAGTGGCGGATGTGTAGCTCATCATCTCGGTGCCGCCGGCGACGACGAGATCTTCCATGCCGGACATGACCTGCGCCGCGGCGAGGTTCACCGTGGTGATGCCCGACCCGCAGAAGCGGTCGAGCGTGACGCCCGACGCCGTGATGTCATAGCCCGCATCGAGCGCGGCCATGCGGCCCATATCGCCGCCCTGCGCGCCGCGCTGGGACGAGGTGCCCCAGATCACGTCTTCGACATCGGACGTGTTCAGGTTGTTACGCTCGGCAATGGCCGCCAGCACGGTGCGGGCCAGATGCTGCGGATGAAGATGAGCGAGCGAGCCCTTGCCCACTTTGCCGATGCCGCGCGGCGTGCGGCATGCGTCGATGATATATGCGTCAGACATTCACGTTTCTCCCTGTTTCGGTTCTTTCGTTCCGTTTATCGGAATTCGGTTTCACGGCCGGTCCATGGTGAGCACGACTTTCACGCATTTGCCTGCGTGCTGATCGGCCACGGCCCGATTGATTTCTTCCAGCGGATAGGTCTTCACCAGGCGGTCCACCGGCAGGCGGCCCTGATTGTAGAGCGATATGAGCTCGGGAATGAAGTCGTCCGGATCGCTGTCGCCCTCGATGATGCCCTTCACCGTATGGCCGAAGGTCACGGCGTTCATCAGATCGCCGGGAAGCGGCGTACCGGGCGGCGCGATGCCGACAATGCCGAAGGTGCCCTTGGGCGCCAGCGCCATCATCGTCGCATTCAGAAGATCGGGGATGCCGGTGGTGTCGAAAGCATAGTCCACGCCCATCGGCGCAATCGCACGAACGGCTTCGGCGAGGTCGGTCGCCTCGGCCGGGTCGAGCGCATGGGTCGCGCCGAGGTCCAGTGCAAGCTTGCGGCGCTCCTCATGCGGTTCCAGCACGATGATGGGATCGCAGCCCTGCACGACCGCGCCCATCACGGTGGAAAGCCCAACGGCACCGCCGCCCAGAATGAGAAGGGAGGAGCCCTTTTCGCAGGCAAGCGACCGCATGACGCCGCCCGCGCCCGTCTGGATCCCGCAGCCCAACGGCGCGGCGAGTTCGAAGGGCATGTCGTCGGTGAGCTTTACCAGATTGGTTTCATAGGCGAGGCAATGCGTGGCAAATGAGGACTGACCGAAGAAATTGCTGCCGATGTCCTCGCCGCCCTTGTGGAGCGCCTTCGTGCCGTCGGGCCGCATGCCCGCATAATTGAGAAGCGGCATGGAGTGGCAATAAGCCGGATCGTGACTGGCGCAACGCGGGCATTGTCCGCAGGAGCGGAAGGTGATCGCCACGCGATCGCCGGGCTTCACCTTGGTGACATCGCTGCCGGTCTTTTCGACCACGCCCGCGCCTTCGTGACCCAGCACATGCGGATGCGGAATGGTGCCCGTCGCCTTGAAGACGAGATCGGTGTGGCAGAGGCCGACCGCCGCAACACGCACCAGAACCTCATCGGCCCTCGGTTCGTCGAGGGTCATTTCTTCGATGGAGAAATCGTCTTCAGCCGAGCGTGCTACCGCAGCGGTAACCTTCATCCTCGTCCTCCCTGACACCCTCATCCGTCTTGCGCGGATGCTCTTAAAGGCGTATTTAATTTCTTAAATGCGTATTTAAATCCAAAAAAACGGAAACGCAAGGAGGGATCGTGGAGCCGCAGGCGAAAGCGAAAATCAAGGCGGCTCCGGCCCGGCCCGCGGCGCGCGACCAGCTTCTGGACGCGGCCAGCGCCCTGATGACCGAACGCGAGACCATCGATGTCCCGCTCGCCGAAATCGCGGCGCGGGCGGAAGTGAATGTGGCGCTTGTGAGCTATTATTTCGGCGGCAAGGAAGGGCTGCTGCTGGCGCTTGCCAAGCGGAATGCGACCGAGGCGCTCGCGGAACTCGACAGGCTGCTCGCCCTCGATATCGATCCAGTGGAGAAATTCCGGCGGCATCTGGCCGGCGTCATCTGGACCTTCTTCCGCTATCCCTATCTGAACCGGCTGCTGCATTCGCTGATGCGCGATGCCTCGACGGATGCGTCCAAGGAAATTGCGGAATTCTTCGCCGCACCGCTTGGACGCGCCGCGACCGGGCTCATCCGGCAGGCACAGGCCGCCGGGCTGATGCATGTGGAAGATCCGATGCTCTTCTATTTCGCGGCCCTAGGGGCCTGCGAGCAGATTTTCGTCAACCAGGCGAACCTGAAATATGTCTATGGTGTGGACGAGATCACCGACGATCTTCGTCGCCACTACACGAATGTCGTGCTCGACACTTTCATGAACGGTTGCCTGACGAAAAAAAACGACGCCTGAGACCTGTGTGGTCCAGAGCGCCGCTTTTCCTCAGAACAGAAGGTCTGCGAGCTTCGCCCTTTGATAGGGCCCGTCGCCGTGCAGATATTCGCACCACATGCCGCGGCGGCGATAAAGCTGCGCATCGCATTCATAGGTGAAGCCGAACCCGCCATGGAACTGAATGGCGCGGTCGGCGGCGAATGAAAGCGCGTCGGAGGATTCCGACTTCGCCATGCGCACCGCGATCTCGCCCTCGCCCTGCTGACCGAAGGTGCAGGCTGCGTTGTAGAGATGCGAACGCGCGGTCTCATAAGCGACCAGCGCATCGACTGTCGGATGCTTCAGCGACTGGTAGGAGCCGATCAGCTTGCCGAACTGCTTGCGGGTTTTCAGATACTCCACCGTGTAGTCCACGCAGCTTGCCGCCGCGCCGCAGGCTTCCGCCGAGAGAAGCAGCGACGACGCCAGATCGATATGGGCGAGCGTCTCGCTCGTGCGTGACGTATCGAGAAGCGCGTCGGCTGGAACCTCCACACCGTCAAGCTCCAGACGGAAGGAGCGGCGCGTCTCATCTGCCACCACTTCGCGGCGCAGCGCGCCTTCCGGCAAAGCCGCCTTTTCGATAATGACGAGGGCGGGCTTACCGTCCTTCATCACCGAGGCGATAATCCATTCCGCACTGGCTGCATCGACCACGAAAATCTTCGTGCCGGAGAGCTTCAGCTTGCCGCCCTCTTCCACCGCCTTTGCCTCGATATGGGTGAGATCCCAGTCGGCATGGGGTTCGGTCAGTGCAAGGGTTGCGGCCTTGCCGGCGCAAATCTCCGGCAGGATCCTCGATTTCTGCGCCTCCGTGCCGCCCGCCAACAGCGCCTGCGCGGCAAGCGTCGTCGGCACGAAGGGGCCGCCCATCAGGCGGCGGCTCATCTGCTCCACCACCGGCACGACTTCGGCCATGGAGAGCCCGACGCCGCCGAACTCTTCGGGCACGGCAATGCCGAGCCAGCCCAGCGCAATCATTTCCTGCCAGACGGCGGGATCGTAACCCAGCTCGTCCTCGATCAGCTTACGGACGGTCGGAACCGGCGACTTGTCGCGGCAGAAATTCTGCGCGACTTCGAGGAGTTCGGCCTGTTCTTCGCTGAATGTGAGCGTGACGTTTCTTTCCATTGTCGTTCCCTCGCTCCTCAGCTCTTCGGCAGGCCGAGCACATGCTCGCCAATGATGTTGTGCTGGATCTGGCTGGTGCCGCCGCCGATCGTGCCGGAGAAAGCATTGAGATAAGAGCGCTGCCAGATCCCTTCGTCATAGGCTTCCGGCTCGCCGACATAATAGGCGCCGCGCGGCCCCTGCATGGCCATCGCAAGCTGGTTGATCTCGCGATAGAACTCCGTCGCGATCAGCTTGGACATCAGCGGCAGGGACATCGGCTTGTCCTGCACCAGCGGTGCGATACGCGAACGCTTGCCGTTGAGCTGAAGCCCGCGATAGGTCGCCAGCAGCTTCACCAGCTTGTCGCGAATGATCGGGTCCTCGCAGGCCGGGTGGCCATTGCGCAGGGCGCGCTTGGCCAGTTCCACCACTTCGCCGACATCCGGGTAGACGGTCACATAGCCGCCTGCCTGGCCGCCGCGCGCACCACGCTCATATTCCAGCGTGCGCATGGCAACCGCCCAGCCCTTGCCCTCGCCGCCAATGAGCGAGGTTGCCGGAATGCGGGCATCGGTGAAGAAGGTCTGGGTAAAGCCGTATTCGCCGGTGAGCTTCTTGATCGGCACGGTTTCGACGCCCGGCACCGTCATCGGTGCGAGGAAGAAGCTCAGACCGTCATATTTGCGCGGCGCATCGGGATCGGTGCGGGCGAGCAGGATCATATATTTCGCGTAATTGCCCTGCGTCGTCCAGATCTTCGAGCCGTTGACGACATAATCGTCGCCATCGCGCACGGCGCGGGTCTGGGCATTGCCGAGGTCGGACCCGTGGTCGGGTTCGGAAAAGCCCTGACACCAGATGTCTTCGGCGCTCAGGATACCCTTGATATAGGCCTTGCGCTGTTCTTCGGACCCCATGTCGAGGATGAGGGGACCTGCCCAGTTGATGCCGATGGCATTGAGCATGATGGGGCCACCCGCGCGATGCATTTCCTGCGTCGCGACATCCTGAAAGGCCTGCGCCAGTCCGCCGCCGCCATATTCCTTCGGCCAGGCAGCGCCGAGATAGCCCGCCTCGTAGCATTTGTGCTGCCAATCGCGCAGGAAGTCGAACTGTTCCTGCGTGCCCACTTCCATGAAGGTGAGCGGCAGCATGAAGTCCGGATCGGCGGGGACATTCTCGGCAAACCAGGCGCGCGCGCCGGCGCGAAATTCGTCCAGTTCCTTCTGACTCACATCGGACATGTTCTCGTTCCCTACAATTCGATCGAACGCTGGAAAGCGGGCCGCGCGCTGAGGCGCTCGTAATAGGCTGCCGTGTTGGGCTTGAAACCGCCCTTGAAGCCCAGCGTGTCGGCCAGATAGAGCGAAAAGCCGACGCATATATCTGCGACGGTAAAGCGGTCCGCACACAGATAGTCGCGCCCGTCCAGCGCCGCCTCGACGGTGCGCAGGCGCGCAAAGAACCACTGCGTGTAGTCTTCCGCCGCCTGTTTCAGGCGCCGCTCTTCCGGCTCGAGCTGGGTGTAGCGAAGCACGATGGTCTGGGGGAAGGTCAGCGTGGCGTCACTGCGATGGATCCAGTTGAGCCAGGCGCCATATTCCTTGTCGCCCGGCTTCAGCGCCAGATCGGTCGGTCCGTAGACCTCCACCAGATACTGCGCGATGCCCGCCGATTCCGTCATCTCCGTCTCGCCATCCACGAAATAGGGCACGGTGCCGACGGGATTGATGCCGGTATAGCCTTCGCGCAGAAAGCGCGGCGGGAAGGGCATGGTCTCGAGTTCGTAGTCGAGTCCCATTTCCTCCAGCGTCCAGAGCGGGCGCAGCGAGCGCGCGCCCTTGCAATGATAGAGTTTCATTCCTCGCCTGCCTTTTTGGCCGGTTCATCCGGCTTTGTTGTAGGCGTTTTCCTAGCACCGCTGTCGGGGGATTTCACCGGCAAATTAAAACGGCGCCGTATCAACGGCAATTGACGCAAGGGAAACAGGGCGCGGCGTGCACTCTAGTGAAGCTCGAAATCAACCGGAATACGCAAGGTCAGCGGCTTGGGCACCATGTTTTCCGGAAAGGCCGGAAAGGGGGAGGCATGCTCCACCATCCGATCGATCTCCTTGTCGAGCAGGCTGCTGCCGGTGGATTTTTCGAGCTTCGCGGAGAGCACAGCGCCTTCCGGCGAGATGACGAGGCGGAGCAGCCCCGCCCCCTGGATACCGCGCATCCTTGCCCGCAACGGATAGCGCTTCTCTCGCGCCAGCCGCCCGATAATGAGCGCCCGGTAATCGGCCCGCGCCCCGGGCGTTCCGCCGCCTGCGGTGGCGCCTGTCCCGGCCTTGCCCTGCGCCGCAAGACCCGGCTTTCCTCCGGCAGTGTCCTGGGATGTCTCTGCAACCCCATCGGGCCGCCCCTGCGTTTCGGCATTTTCCTGCGGCGGCGCAGGCTTCGTTTCCATCCGCTTTTGCGGTTCGGGCTTTGCCTTCCGCTTCGGCGTGGGCTTCGGCTGGCGGGTCGGCGCAGGTTCGGGCTTCGGCACGGATTTGGCGACGGGCTCAGGTTTCGGCTCTGGTTTGGATTCCGGCTCTGGTTCCGACTTGGGTTCCGGAGGGGCTGTTTTTTCGACCGGCTCGGAGGTGGGTTCGGATGTGTTGCCTTTCGGCGCGCCGCCCGTGCCCGCCTGCCCGGCCAGGTCGATCATCAGACCGCCACTGCCCGGCGCCATCGCGCCCGTCGTTTGCGGCTCCCCGTGAAAAATCCAGTAGAAGCCCGCCAGATGCAGCAGGATGGCGGCAACAACAAAGGCCGCAATTTCGTTGCGCGTCAGCGTCATGCCCGGCCCTAATTCTTCACCGTCACGAGAAAGGCGCGCTTCACGCCCGCCTCCCTCAGCCCGGCAAGAAGACGTCCGACGAGACGCGCCTCCACCTTGCCATCGGCGGCAACACGCACTTCTGCAGGCGGCGGCGTGCCCAGCGCGTCGGCAAGCGTCGCCTCCGTCACATTCGCTCCATTAAAAGAGAGAGCGCCATCCGCGCTCACGAAAAGCTCCGCCTCGCGTTTTTCCGAAGCAAGGTCGCTGGAGGATTGCGGCGGCTCCAGCGGAAAGGGCGTGGGCGCGGCAAGTTCGCCCACCACCATGAAAAAGATGAGGAGCAGGAAGACGATATTGATGAGCGGTACGACGGATTCCGTCTCCGCCAGCCGTCTGCGGCGGGTGAGCTTCATCGCTTACCCTCTTCCGCCACCAGCGAAGCGGCGATGCCTGCCCCGCTTGCCATGTCGAGTACGCGAACAGCGCTTTCCAGCGTCACGCCCGCCGCCGGGTCCACGACGAGACGCGCATCCTTCGGCAGCGCCTTCAGGCGGGCGGCCAGCATATCGGCGCTCAACGCGTCCCCGTCCAGCAGCATACCGCCATCGCCAAGCAGGCTCACGCGATGCAGGTCGCCCGTCATCTGCTGCGGGGTGCCGCTATCGCTTGCAATGGAAATATCTATGTCCTGCCAGGCCGACAAGCGCGAGGCCAGCATGAAGAAGATCAGGAGAATGAAGATGACGTCGATCAGCGGCGTCAGGCTGATCCGTGCGTGGCTGGCGTTATTCGGCCGCGCGAGGCGTCGCGAGGCTGCGAGACTCATGCTCGTCTCCTTCCAGCAGATGCATGGCGGACCCGTTGTCGAAGAGACGCGAGAGGACGGTTTCCATATGGAAGGTCATGCGCTCGATGCGGCGGTCGAACCAGTTGACAAAAGCGGTCGCCGGAATGGCGAGCGACAGGCCCGCCGCCGTGGTCAGCAGCGCTTCCCAGATGCCGTTCGAGAGGATGTGCGGGTCGGCGCGGCCTTGTGCGGCGCCCAGCGCCTGGAACGCACCGATCATGCCCAGCACCGTGCCGAGCAGACCGAGCAGCGGGGCCAGCGCCGCAATCACTTCCAGCAGGCGCATATGGGACCGGTAAGGCTCGATCGTCTCTTCCGCCTCGCGCCAGGCGCGTTCCTGAGGGGCGCCGGAAATGGCAAAGGCCGCGACGCGCGCCACCGGATCCTTCAACCGGCCGAGGCGCTTGGCGGCCTCTTCGCGATTGGCGGCATCGCCCAGAATACGCTTGGTCTTGCGGGCGCCGCCCTCGCTCACATGACGGAACTGCCAGAGCTTGGCGAGAATGAACGCCGTCGCGATGACCGACATGACGATGATGATCATCAGCACCGGGCCGCCCGCGCCGACCAAGGCGCTCATTTCGGCGCCCGGGCCTGTTGCCTGTTCGGTCGTGGCGGAAAGCGCCGCCGATGGCATGTCACCCGTGACGGCCGTCCCGGCCTGCGGCGCGGCGCTTCCCGTCGCCGCGGCATCGCTCTGGGGTTCCATCAAGCTTCCTTTCGATCAACTCGGGCACAATATTGCGGGCCGGCCTCGGATCGACCGGCACCGGCCCATGATGCCGCCACAATAGCCATTAATTCAAACAGGCCAATCCGCGCATGCTGCCACACCCGGCCCCGCTCCTATACCGTTATTGATAGTCATTTGCAATATGAGGCCTCCGTATGCCGTGCCGCCCCATTTCATGCCGCGCCCCTGTGGCTTCGCGCGGCGATGGCGTTAGTCTGATATCCGATATGAGCAGCCAATCATCCGCCAAAGAAAACCCGGACGGCCGACGCCGCAGGGCCGACACCTCGCGCCAGCGCATCGTCGACGCGATGATGGAGCTGATGAAAGCCGGTGAAATCGCGCCCAGCGCGGAGACCATCGCGCTGAAGGCCGGCGTGGGGCGGCGCACGGTCTTCCGGCTCTTTTCCGACATGGAAACCGTTTATGCCGAGATCCAGCACGCGATGCTGGCGCGGATCGAGCCGCTTTTCTCTGCGCCGCTGGAGGGGCGCGGATGGCGCGACAGGCTGGATGCGCTGATCGAACGCCGCGCAACGGTGTTCGAGGAGATCCTACCCTTCAAGACCGCCGCCGATGCGCAACGCCACCGCTCACCCTTCCTGCAGAAGGATCATGCGCTGCTTGCCGCCATGACACGGCGAACACTCGCCGAGGTGTTGCCGAAGAAAATGACGCCCGGCACCCGGCCCTTCGAGGCGCTGGATGCCGCACTCAGCATGGAGATGTGGCAAAGGCTGCGTCACGACCAGGCGCTCGCCCCCAAGGCGGCGCTGGCCGTGATGAAACATATGGCCGACGCGATCGCGCCGCGCCATTAGCGCATTCAGCCGAAGGACAGCATGAGACCGCGGTCCGGCGTCGTCTCGCCGCGCACCATCGACAGATAGGCGGCCTTCACCGCTTCCGCGCCCGTGCCGTGCTCGATCTTCAGATGAGCTTCCATCTCCTTGGCCATGCGTGCGCACTCCTCCTGCGCACGGCGCATCGCCGCGCCCGGGCCCCACTCATTGTCGCGCTTCTGGATCTGGGCGGGCGCGAAGAAGAATTCGGGCTTCGCACCGGGCAGGTCGCCTGTATCGCGCGGTGCTTCCCAATGGGTCGCACCGACGCCGCAGCTCGCCTTGATGTTGTCCCCGAAATGGTGATGCAGCTCGGAGAGAACCTTTCCATCACCCGACATGTCCACATAGATGCTCGGCACGGAGGCATCGAGCCCGGCGATGTCGCCGTAGGGGCAGACCTCGTCATAGGTGCCGAGGCTTTCCACGAAGTCCTTGTTGCGCGGCGAGGTGAGGCCGACCACGCGAATGCTGCCTTTCGCATGTGTCGCCAGCATGTTGGCGAGGCCGGCACCCGTCTTCGACGAGGCGGAGCCGATAATGACCTGTTTCGCACCGAACCAGTCATTGTCCATCAGATAGTCGTAGATGAGATAGGAGGTGGTGAAGAGCGGGAAGAACACGCAGCGCGCATCCGCCAGCGCCTTCAGCGCCGCCGGATCGTCATTGGTGATGGTGTAACGGTTGTAGACAAGCGGCATGTCCTTGCGGTGCGGCGCCTCGTCCGAGAAGCCTCCTCTGTCAACCGGCCCCGGACGCATCACCACGCTTGAGGCCATGGGCAGGAAGCCCCAGATCTCCGTCCCCACCGATACATCATCGCAGCGCGAGGCCACAACCTCGCCAAAGCCCCAGACCGGCACGATGCCCCACTCGACCTCGGCGGGGAAAAACTTCCAGTAGCCGATCATGTCGCCAGTGAGCGCGTAGGTGATGTTGTTGGCCGTCAGTGCGAATTTGCGCACGGCCACCTCGACCTCGCCCTCTTCCAGCGCCCGCTCTTCGCGTGCGATCACGCGGCATTCGCCGATGGCGTCGCGCTTCACGTCCAGTTCCACGATCATGGTGTCCTCCCTCTCGCCCAGCTCAGCAAGGTAGAAAGCTGTGCCAGAGCGGCGAATAACGCAAGCCGTATCGACGCCCGGCTCAACGGCAAAAACCCGGACAATCTATTGGCACCTGTAATGCCATTTTTCAAAACCCTGCGCTCCAAATGCTTGACGCTCCGTTACCCATGGTGACACGCTTGGTGCCAGAAAAATGAGCGAGAGCAAGACGTAATGGGGATGGAGACAGAGATGACGGCAACACCCTTGCTGCTGAGCGGCGCGCCCGGCTCGCCCTATACGCGAAAGATGCTGGCAGTGCTGCGCTACCGGCTGATCCCCTACCGCTTCCTGATCGGCGAGACGCCCGCCGCACTCGGCCTGCCGAAGCCGAAAGTTCAGTTGCTGCCGACCTTCTACCTGCCAAACGACACGGGCGAGATGGAAGCGGTGGTCGATTCCACCCCGCTCATCCGCCGCTTTGAGGCGGCGTTTCCCGAACGCAAGATCGTGCCCTCCGATCCGGTGATCGAGTTTCTCGATTATCTGCTGGAAGACTTTGCGGATGAATGGCTCACCAAGGCGATGTTCCATTATCGCTGGTATTACAAGCCGGATATCGACCGCGCGGCGGCGATCCTGCCGCGCTGGAGGAACGTGACGCAACCCGAAGATGAAGCGCTGAAGATGGGCGAGATTTTCGCCGACCGGCAGATCAAGCGGCTTTATGTCGTCGGCTCCAACAACGTGACCGCACCGGTGATCGAAGCAAGCTATCTGCGCCTTCTCGACGCACTGAAAGCGCATCTCGAAACCGCGCCCTACATCATGGGCAAGCGGCCCGGCGCGTCCGATTTCGGCTTTTACGGCCAGTTGACCCAGCTCACCCATTTCGACCCGACGCCGATGGAAGAAACGCTCATCCGCGCGCCGCGCGTTTTCGCCTGGGTCGATATCGTGGAGGACTCATCCGGCGTTGAGCCGACTGAGGAAGACTGGATCTCCCGCGACGCGATCCCGGAGACGCTCAAGGGCCTCCTCAACGAGGTCGGCCGCGTCTATGCGCCCGTCATGCTCGCTAATGCGAAAGCGCTGATGGACGGCGCGGAGGAAGTGCGCACGGAAGTCGACGGCCGCGAATGGGTCCAGCAGCCCTTCCCCTATCAGGGCAAGTGCCTGGCGTGGCTGCGCGAAAAACGCGCCGCGCTGAGCGATACCGACCGCAAGGCTGTGGACGCGATCCTCAAGGACACGGGGTGCGAGACGTTGTTTAGGGAATAAGAGAAAGATGGCATAGCGAACGGTCGCGAACGAAGTCTGCTTCCGCTAAAATTTCCGATTAACAGCCTTTTATCGGCATCTCCAATGCCCGCTTTGCGCCAAAAGCGATCTTTCCCACTTGCCGGTCGAGGTTTAATCTCGTCCCCGGACAAGGATGGAAGCCATGAGCGACACGATCGGACCAAGCGATCTGGTTCTTTGCGTCAATGCCGCCCCGAACCACGTTACAGGCACGCCGGTGCCTCTGCAGGCCGGAGAGACCTATCGTGTTCTCGATGTCATGGAGTTTGCCTGCCCATGCGGGCGTTCAGATGCGCTCCTGGATGTCGGTGTCGGCTTCGCATGGTGCCAAACGCGCTTCCGTCTCCTGCCCAAGCCAAAGATGGAGAGCAAACCGCGGCGCGTTACGGCGCCTAAAGAAAAAGAACGGGTTTGAGGAGGTGCCGGGAAGGCGAGGGAGTGGCGCGCCGGGGAAGATTCGAACTCCCGACCCCCAGATTCGTAGTCTGGTGCTCTATCCAGCTGAGCTACCGGCGCAACCTGACCTGACGGGCGAAAACGGCTGAAAAGCACGGGCACCGTCGGGCGAGGCGCGTACTCATAAAGCGTCATGCGCCCGAACGCAAGTGCCCATCGCCGGGTATGGCCGCGGGGCCCTCCTGCCGTTTACCCGGCCCCGTGGCGGGCGGCCCACGAAGGGATCGACCCCAGCGTTTCCGCCTCGAAAACCCCTCTGGCGATGGCGCGAGCCATGCAATCGGCCGCGATGGCGCCCAGCCGGGTGATGTCGAGCGTCCGCGCCTCAGCCTCCAGCGGTTTCCTGCCCGTCGAGAGCGCGAAAACGGCATCGCCATCCACCGGCGCATGAACCGGGCGAAGCGCGCGGGCGAAGCCGTCATGCGCCATCACGGCGATGCGGTGCATGGCGGTCGCATCGAGCACCGCATCGGTCGCGACGATGCCGATGGTGGTGTTTTCGCGCGGGCCCGCCAGTTTGGTGCCCTCCAGCGGATCGTATGAGGCCGGCGCGCCTTCCCCGTTCCAGCGCCTGCCGCCGAATTCGCCATTGAGCTCAAAGGGCGCCGCCCAGAAGCAGTCGGTACCGGGGATGACGGGCGAGCCTACCGCGTTCACAGCGACAAGCGCGCCGACGGTGATGCCGTCCGGCGTCACGGCGGAGGCCGAGCCGAGCCCGCCCTTGTAGTGCCCGGCCTGCGCGCCGAACCCCGCCCCTGCATTGCCGAGCTCGAAATCCGCACCCGCCGCCTCGCAGGCCTCATAGCCCAACGCACGGTAGGGCGGCTCTTCCGCACCGCCATTTGCCCAGTATTTCTCGCCGCCATTGGCAAGGTCGAAGAGGATCGCGCCGGGCACGATGGGCGCGGTGATGGAAAGCCCCGGAAAGGCAAAGCCGCGCCCCTGCCCGCCCAGCC
Source organism: Parvibaculum sp. (assembly GCF_002684405.1). GTDB lineage: Bacteria > Pseudomonadota > Alphaproteobacteria > Parvibaculales > Parvibaculaceae > Parvibaculum. The sequence goes on from NZ_NYVD01000042.1 coordinate 38,147, forward strand.
AGTGCGTCACGCCGGAGGGCGCGTCGAGCCCGTAGACCGACCCGCCGGACAGCACCAGCGCATCGACCCGGCCTTCCAGCAGATGCCTCGGGTCCAGCGCATCGCTTTCGCGCGTGCCGGGCCCGCCGCCGCGCACATCCATGGCGGCGGTGCCGGGTTCGTCCGGCAGCAGCACCGTGACGCCGGTGCGCGCGCGCTCATCTTGCGCATTGCCGATGGAGAGCCCAGCTACATCCGTAATCAGGTTGCGGGGGCCCGGCGTAATCCGCGCTTCGGCCATCTCAAAACTCCTGTTGGCAGACGCCGCGAGCGTGAGCGGCTAAACTGGCGATAACATAGCAATAGACGACACATAGATTCAGGGGGAGGCGCGAGCCCATGCAAAACTCAAGAACGATCCCGGTGATTTTCGCCGCCCTTCTCCTCATTATCGGCGGCACCTCCTGGTGGCTCGGCAGCCAGCGCCCCGAAATCGCCACCGGCCCTTCCTCCGGCCCCTATATGATCGCCGCCGCGAACCCCGATGCGACGGCGGCGGCGCAGGAGATCATCAAAAAGGGCGGCAATGCCATCGACGCGGCCATCGCGGTTCAGGCCGTACTGACGCTGGTGGAGCCGGAAAGCTCCGGCCTCGGCGGCGGCGCCTTCATGGTCTATTTCGACAAGGCGGCGGATGAAGTGCTGGCCTATGACGGGCGGGAGACGGCCCCGGCCGGGGCGACCTCGAAGCTGTTTCTGGATGACGACGGCCAGCCGCTCAATTTCCGCGATGCCGTGGTGAGCGGGCGGTCGGTCGGCGTGCCGGGCGTGGTGAAGATGCTGTGGCTTGCGCATCAACAGCACGGCGCCCTGCCCTGGAGCGATCTTTTCGAGCCCGCCATTCGCCTTGCCGAGAACGGCTTCAAGGTTCAGCCCAAACTTCAGGAATGGCTGGAATGGGATCCGGTGCTGAAGAACATGCCGGTGGCGGGCGACTATTTCTACAAGACCGGTCCGGATGGCGCGAAGGTGCCTTACAAGGCGGGCGAGATCATCAAGAACCCGACTTACGCGCGGACGCTGCGCGAAATCGCGGAGAAGGGACCCGACGGGTTTTATGCGGGCGATGTGGCGCAGGCGATCGTCGATGCCGTGCATAACGCACCGGCGCGGCCCGGTACGCTGTCGCTGGACGACCTTGCCGGTTACCAGGCAAAGGAGCGCGGCGCGCTTTGCCGCCCCTATCGTATCTATCGCATCTGCACCATGCCGCCGCCCACTTCGGGCGGGCTCACCACGCTGCAGACACTCGGCATTCTCGAGAATTTCGACCTTAAGGGCATGGGCGCGATGACCGTGACGTCGATGCATTTCATCGCCGAGGCCGAAGCCCTCGCCTATGCCGACCGCGACCGGTATATCGGCGACCCCGATTTCGTGGATGTGCCGGTGGACGCAATGCTCGATCCGAAATATCTCGCCTCACGCGCAGCGCTTATCGATGCGAGCCTTTCCATGGGCAAAGCCGCGCCGGGCAATCCGGGCGAAGAGCACGCGGATAACCGGGGCTCCAATGCCGATATCTCCCAGCCTTCCACCAGCCATTTCAGCATTATCGACCCGGACGGCAATGTGGTGTCGATGACGACCTCGGTGGAAGGGCCGTTCGGCTCTCACCTGATGGCGGGCGGCATGATCCTCAACAATCAGCTGACGGATTTTTCCTTCCTGCCGGAACGCGACGGCAAGCCGGTGGCAAATGCGGTGGCGCCGGGCAAGCGCCCGCGCTCGTCCATGGACCCGGTGATCGTCTTCAACAAGGATGGCAGCTTCCATGCCGCCATCGGCTCACCCGGCGGCTCCAAGATCATCAATTATGTGAACCAGTCGCTCATCGCCATGCTGGACTGGGACATGGATGTGCCGGCGGCTATCGGTCTGCCGCATTTCATGGACCGGAACGGACCGCTGGAAATCGAGAAGAACACGGTGCTCGAGCAGAAGATCCCCGAATTCGAGCAGCTCGGTCATGAGGTGAAGGTCGAACGAATGATGAGCGGCCTCCATGGCCTTCTGGTGATGCCGGACGGCTCGCTCGACGGCGGGGCCGATCCGCGCCGCGACGGCAATGTGGTGAGCGGTACAAGATAGACTTCCCTACTCGTCCTTGCGAGAAGCGAAGCGACGAAGCAACCCATGCTCCGCCGGATCGCTGCGCCGACACCCGCAATGACGGATGTTCAGCGCGCCACCTCGCGGGCGGCGGCGACGAGGCCAAAAAAGGCAGGTTCCTCCACCAGAATGACGTGAACCGGGAACCCGGCCAGATGCTCCGCGAAACGGCCCTTGGCCTCGAAGCGGCGGCGGAAATGCGCCTCGTCGAACAGCCCGCTGCCCGAACTCACCCAGCCGGGCACGATCCCGCCGCCGATATAGATGCCGCCGCTCGCCCAGAGCGTCAGCGCGAGATTGCCCGCGACCGATCCGAGCCAGCCGCAGAAGAAGGACACCGCCTCGACTGCAATCGGGCACGAGCCGTCGCCGGCATGCGCAGACACCTCCTCCGGTGTCAGCCCGACTTCGACGGGGCGGCGGCGCAATTCGCCCAGCACCTCGTAAAGGGAAACGAGCCCCGGCCCCGACAGGACGCGCTCGACGGAGACGCGGCCGAAGCGGGCCATGAGGCGGCGTAAAATCTCGATCTCGAATTCATCCGTTACCGGAAGATCGACATGACCGCCCTCCCCCGGCACGGGAATGTAGCGGGTACCGTCATGCACCAGCGAGGCGACACCGAGCCCGGTGCCTGCGCCGAGCAGCGCAATCGGCCGCCCGACCTCCGCGGCACCATCACCTACCGCATGCAGCGCTTCCATCGGCAGTTCGGGAATGGCGAGAGCGAGCGCGGTGAAATCGTTCATCAGGCGCGGATGTGCGCAGCCGCTGACCTGTGCAATCGCGCCGCTCGAGATCTCCCAGGGACAATTCGTCATGCGGATACGATCCGTCTCTCCCTCCGACAAGAGAGGCCCCGCCGCGCAAATGGCGGCCGCGTCCAGCGGCGGCTGCCGAACGTCAGACAGGAAGCGCGACAGGGCATCTTCCAGAGAGCGATAGTCGGCGGTGGCGAAACCCGCCTTGTGCAGAATAGAAAGCGACCGATTGTCATCGCTCTCCTCGGCCAGCGCGAAACGGGCATTGGTGCCGCCTATATCTCCCAGGAGATAGCGCTTCATGCGGACCGCTCCGTGTTGCGGTGCATCGGCGCCTCATGCTCCAGCGTGGCGAGAAAGCTGTCGCGCCAATAGGCGACGTCGTCGCGCTTGAGGCCGTCGAACAGGGCCTGGAACCTTTCCTGGCGTTCTTCTAGGCTCATATAGCGCGCATTCTGAATGGCGTCGGCCACTTCCTTGATGTCGTAGGGATTGACGGCAATCGCTTCCGGCATCTGATAGATGGCGCCTGCGAAACGCGACAGGATGAGAACGCCGGGGTCTTCGGGGTTCTGGGCCGCGACGTATTCCTTGGCAACGAGATTCATGCCGTCGCGCAGCGGCGTGATCAGGCCGATCTTGCTGGCCCGGTAAAGGCCCGCCAGCGAGCGGCGCGCAAAAGCGCGATTGATGTAGCGCAGCGGCGTCCAGTCGAATTCACCATACTGCCCGTTGATATGCCCGGAAAGCCCCTCCAGCTCCTGACGCATCTCGCGATAGGCCTGCACGTCGCCGCGCGATGTGGGCGCGATCTGCAGATAGACCAGCTCGCCGCGGGCATCGGGATAATCGTCCAGCAGCCGTTCGAAGGCCTGAAACCGTTCCGGCAACCCTTTCGTGTAGTCGAGGCGGTCCACGCCGATCATCTGGGCGCGGCCGCGCAGGCTCCGCACCGCTTTTTCCTGCTGACGGCGCGCATCCTCCGATTCCGCCGCCATCTTCGCAAAACCCTCCGTGTCGATACCGATGGGAAAGGCGCGCGCAATAATGGTGCGACCGAAGCATGTCACGCGGTCGCCCTCGACATGGCCGCCTGCCTCGCGCACCACGAAGTCGCAGAAGCGCTCAAGGTCGCGCGAGGTCTGGAAGCCCAGCACGTCATAGGCAAAGAGACCGCGCACCAGCGCGTCATGGTTCGGTAGCGTGGCGAGCACTTCGGGCGAAGGGAACGGGATGTGCAGGAAGAAGCCGATGGCCTGTTCGGCGCCCATCTGGCGCAGTTCGTTACCGAAGGCGAGGAAATGGTAGTCGTGCACCCAGATCGTGTCGTCTTCGCGCAGCAGGGGAAAGAGGCCGCTGGCGAATTTCGCGTTCACCCGCCGATAGCCTTCATAATAGCGGCGGTCGAAGGCGGTGAGGTCTATCCGGTAATGGAAGAGCGGCCAGAGACAGCGATTGGCGAACCCGTTGTAGTAGTCGTCATACTCATCTTCGGTGAGGTCGGCGGTGGCGAGCTGCAAGGGGCCGGCCTGTTCGACCTTGACCCCGGCGCTCTGGTTATTGGTGTCGCCGCTCCATCCATACCAGAGGCCGCCACGGGCACGCAGCGCGTCCACCAGCGCGACGGCGAGACCGCCCGCCCGCGCCGCATCGCGCACCGGCCCGACGCGATTGGAGACGATGACAAGCCGGCTCATACCTCTTCCTCCCATTTCCGGCTCAGCCGCATCGCGGCATTGATGATGCCGACCAGCGAATAGGTCTGGGGATAGTTGCCCCAGAGTTCGCCGGTTGCCGGATCGGTATCTTCCGACAGCAGACCCAGCGAATTGCGGCAGGACAAAATGCTTTCGAAAATTTCGCGGGCCTCGTCCGTCCGGCCCACACGGGCCAGCGCATCGATGTACCAGAAGGTGCAGATGTTGAAGGCGTTCTGCGGCATGCCGAAATCGTCCGCGCTGGCATAGCGGAACATATGATTGCCGCGTCGGAGCGACTTCTCGATGGCTTCCAGCGTACCGACAAAGCGTTTGTCGTCGGGGCTGATGAAATTCACCTCGGCCATCAGCAGGAGACCGGCATCGAGCGCCTCGCCCTCGAAGCTTTCCACGAAGGCGCCTTTTTCCTCGCTCCAGGCGCGGGTGCAGATCGTCTGATGGATTTCATCGGCAAGGCCGCGCCAATGGGTTTCCCGGTCTTCGAGCCCCATATGCCCGGCGATCCGCGCGAGCCGGTCGCAGGCCGCCCAGCACATCAGGCTCGACGAGGTATGGGTGCGCGCCCGCGTGCGCAGCTCCCACATGCCCGCATCGGGCACATTGTGCATCGCATAGGCCCGCTCGCCGACTTTCTCATAGGCCTCGAACTCTTCGAGGTTGCCCGGTCGCAGCAGGCGGTCGTCGAAAAAGCTCTGCGCTGCGGCCAGCACGACATTGCCGTAAACGTCGTGCTGGAGATGCTCATAGGCCTGATTGCCACGGCGCACCGGCCCCATGCCGCGATAGCCGGGCAGCGTATCCACGATATGTTCGGTCAGGTCGGTTTCGAGACCGATCCCGAAGACGGGCTGCAAATGGCCGTCCTGCGCGCCGCCGACCACATTGCCGAGATAACGGAGATAGTTTTCCATCGTCTCGACTTCGGCGAGAGAGTTCAGCGCGCGAATGACGAAGAAGGCGTCGCGCAGCCAGCAGAACCGGTAATCCCAGTTGCGTCCGCTCTCCGCAGCCTCGGGAATGCTCGTCGTCATGGCCGCGACGATGGCGCCGGTTTCTTCGTAACAGCAAAGCTTCAGCGTGATCGCAGCCCGGATGACGGCCTGCTGCCACTCCAGCGGCAGGGCCAGACGGCGCACCCATTGTCGCCAGTAGAATTCCGTATCCTCTTCGAATTTTCGCGCGGTTTCCTCGATGCCGTCGGAAAGCGTCTCATCCGGCCCGAGAATGAAACTCACCGGCGTCTTGAGCTGGAAGGAGGTTTCGTCCAGCACATAGGTAATCGGCGCGTTGGTGGTGAGGCGCAGAACGAGACCGGAATGCATGAAGCGCGCATGGTTGGAGCCCCGCGTCACCGTGGGCGCGATCTTGCCGTAGTTGAAGCCGGGACGCAGCCGCACCTTGACACGCGGCGTACCGCTGACGGGCCGCACGCGCCGGACCAGCGACATGGGCTGGAACATGCGCCCGCGCGTGGCAAAACGCGGTGCGAAATCGGTAATCTCAATCGCATTGCCATTATCGTCGGAGATGGTGGTGACGAGGATCGCGGTGTTGGTGCGGTATTCCCGGGTGACGTGTTTCTGGCCGACCAGAGAGATTTCCCAAAAGCCACGGTCCCGCTCGCCGTCGCCCTCCCGCTTGCCGTTCAGGAGGTCGTGAAAAACGGGATCGCCGTCGAAGCGGGGCAGACAGCACCAGACGATCCGGCCCTCCTCGTCGATCAATGCACCAAAGCTGCCATTTCCGATGACACCGAGATCGAGCGACGACAAGAGACCCTCCTGGAAACACAAATACAGAGTAACGCCCTAGGGCGACAATACCGATGCTACATGCTTCAACCAGTTAATGAAGCCCTGGACATCATCCATCCTGTAGCGGGCGAGCGTATCGCCATCGGCGATCTTGATCGATATACCGCCCAGCGCGTTGACGATACGGAATCCGTCCTCATCCGTCGTGTCGTCACCTGCGAAAACGGGTATGCGGCCAATAAAGGGGGGCTCCTTCATCATGGCTTCTATCGCATACCCCTTGTTCACACGCGCAGGCTTGGCCTCCAGCACCATTTTGCCCTTCAGCACATGGATACCATCGAGGTCGGCCGTCGCCTCCTCCATCAGGCGTGCGCATTCGGCGGCCTTGTCGGGCGCCTGGCGGAAATGCAGCGCCAGCGCGCCCGGCTTTTCCTCCAGCAGAAGACGGTTATCGGCGGCGACAAAACCGGTCAGACGCGCCTTGAGCCGTGCAATGAGAAGCGCTTCGGCGGGCGGATGAATAGTGGCGCCGGGCCGTTCGCGCAGTTCCAGCCCGTGGACCCCGGCGGCGGGCAAGCGGACCCGCAGATGACGATCCAGCTCTGAAAGCCTGCGGCCGGAGACGACAGCAAGCGCCCCGTCCAGTTCGGAGAAGATCGTCTCAAGAAGCCCCGGCAGGGCGGGGTCGATACGCACGGCATCGGGATGCGGCGCAAGTTCGGCCAGCGTTCCGTCGAAATCGAGGAAGAGCGCCCAGTTGCGGCGCGGTTCGGGAAGAGTGAATTCGCTCACTTGTGCACCGTCCCGCCCGCCGTATGGCCGCATATATCTTCCGCCTCATCGCAGTCCACGTCCGAACCGCCGCCATCGGGAATGCAGATGCGGAACACGGTGCCGGAGGCGTCCGATTTCAACAAGCCGATATGGCCGCCATGTGCGCGCACGAGTTCGTCGGCAATGGCAAGACCCAGACCGCTGCCGCCCGCCCGCGCACTGCCCGAAAAGGGTTCGAAAAGATGCGCCTTCGCCTTTTCCGGCAGGCCGGGACCGTTATCCGACAGATATATATGGACATGGTCTTGGCAACGCTGGGCGGTGAGACGAATTTCTCCGCCGACGCGCCCTCGCTCACCTAGTGCTTGCGTCGCATTGCGCACGAGGTTCAGCAGCACCCGGAAAAGCTGGTCGGGATCGGCGTCGATCTCCAGATCGTCGGGGACATGATCGATCCAGCCGATACCGAGTTTTTCGGGGATCGAAGCCTCGGCGATCTCGTTTGCGAAAGAAGCGAGACGGAAACGCCGCCGCTGCGGCAGCTCCTCCTTGGCGCGGCCGAATTTGAGCGTATCGGTGCAGAGCTGGATCGCACGGTCGATGGAAGAAAAAAGACGCGGCGCGAGTTTCTGCACCGTCGGATCGTCGACCGCGCCGAGACGGTCGGAGATGAGCTGAACGCTCGCCAGAATATTGCGCAAATCGTGATTGATCTTGCTCACCGCGCCGCCCAGCGCGGCCAGTCGCGCCTTCTGGTTGAGGGTCGCGCGAATCTCCGACTGCATGGCGGCGAGTTCGCGCTCGGCGACACCGATTTCGTCCAGACGGCCGGACGGCAGGATGACACGGCGTGCATCCTCCGGGTTTTGACGAAACGAAACCATATGATGGGTGATCCGGCGCATGGGACGGACCATTAGAACATGCAGCGCAAGATAGACAAGTCCGGCGGTGATGACGGAAATCACGAGAGACAGCCAGAAGATGTTCGCACCGTAGTGAAGCATGGCGCTGCGCAGCGGCGTCTCGTCCAGAACGATTTCTATCGACTCGCCTGCCGAATGGTTGGGCTTGCTCATCACGCGAATGGTGCGCCCGTCCTTCGCCAGCAGCGTTTCAAAGGCATCCACCACCAGCGAAAAGGCCGTTGCCTTTTGCAGGTCGTAATAGGTATCGACCTTGGGGGGCATACTCTCGCTCAGCAGCAGCTTGCGCGTATCCGTCCGGTGCAGCACCACAAGGAATATCTGGGCATTGCGCAGAAGTTCCTCGCGCAGTTCCGGCGACACCATGTTGTCGGGGGTCGCTTCCAGCGATAGCGAGGCGATCTGCGCGGCGGCGGCGCGCTGGTCGAGCCATGTCTTGCGGAAATTGGCGATGGACGGCACGAAGATCATCACTTCGGCCAGCATGACGAAAAGCACCGTCATCACCAGAAGCCGGAAAGAGAGGCTGGCTTGCAGGGGGCGCAGCACCGGCCCGGCGACATGCCGCAGGGTGCCGGGCTTGCCGCCTTCGTCCTTTTCAGCCCCCGCCTTCATGCCGTCCCCTCGATCGTGATCCGCGCCGTACCGCGCGCGCTGCCATCGTATACGCAAACGGCGCCCGGGCGGAATCAGCCGAACCAGGACAGGAAGCGGACCAGCGCCTTCGTTCTGGGCCCGAACAAGGTGGAGGTGTAGTAGGAGCCGGCCACGCGCTTGGTGACTTCCGAATAGGTCGGATAGGGAACCACATAGCCCGCCATCGCAGAGAGCTTCAGCCCCTGCTGCATGGCCATCACCCAGGGCAGGATGAGCTCTCCCGCATGCGGCCCCACAATGGTCGCCCCCAGGACGCGGGCATGGCCGTCGATGACGATCTTGATCGCCCCCTCGGTCTGCCGGTCGGCCTGGGCGCGGTCGTTCTCCGCCATATGCCAGCGAAGCGCACTGATCTTCGAATGGCGCTCGCGCGCCTCCGCCTCGGTCTCGCCGACATGGGCGAGTTCGGGATCGGTATAGGTGACATGGGGGATCGCCGAATGATCGACCCGGGCGGGCACGCGAAAGAGCGCGTTCCGAATGACGAGCCCGGCATGATAGCCCGCCACATGGGTGAATTGCGGTCCGCCGGCCACGTCGCCGATGGCAAAAATCTTCTTGTTGGTGGTTCTCAGCCTGTCGTCGACGGTGATGCCGCGCGGGGTGTAGTCCACACCCGCTTCCTCAAGGCCCATATCCTCCACATTCGGTGTACGGCCGGTCGCGACCAATAGATGCGAGCCGGAGACGGAGGCCTCCTTGCCGTCGCAGGAATAGGTGACGTTGACCGCGCCCGTGTCGCCGGAAATGTTCGACACCCTGGCCTCTTCGACCAGTGTCACGCCCTCGCGGCGCAGATTGTCGGCGACGATCGCGGCAAGTTCCGGGTCTTCGCGGCCCAGCACGCGCGCGCCTTCGATCACCGTCACCTCGGCGCCCAGCCGGCGATGCGCCTGCGCCATCTCCATGCCGATGGGACCGCCGCCGATGACGATGAGATGTTTCGGACATTCGGTCAGGTCGAAAATGGTTTCGTTGGTATAGGCGGGCGTGTCCGCCAGGCCCGGAATGGGCGGCATGGCGGCGCGCGAGCCCGTGGCGATCACGAAACGGCGGGCCTGTATTTCCTTATCCCCTGCCACGAGCAGCCGTTCGCCGGTGAAACGGGCATGGTCCTGAATGACGGTGACACCGAGCCCCTCGAAACGCGCGACGGAATCCATCGGCGCGATGGAGGCGATCACGCCATGCACATGGTCGTGGACGCGCGAAAAGTCGATGTCGGGCTGCGTCGCGGCAACGCCGAACGCCGCGCCCGAGCGCATCGCCTGGGCGTGACCGGCGGCGGCCAGCAACGCCTTGGACGGCACACAGCCCGTGTGAAGGCAATCGCCGCCCATGGCGCCGTTCCTCACCGCCTTTTCCACCAGCACGGTGCGCGCGCCCATCTGGGCGGCACCGGCGGCGACGGAAAGCCCGGCGGAGCCTGCGCCAATGACGCAAATATCGGCTTTTATTCTTTCCATTCCGGTTCCTACTCCGAGACGCCGCGGTTCCGCCAGCGGCGGAGAAGCGGCGGGATCAGCGCCACGACGCCCAGCGCGACGAAGGCGATGATGATTTCCCTGGTCAGCAAGGCCCCGGGATCGAGTTCGAAGCGGCATGCCGCCCCCGCCCCTTGCGTGGCGACGCATTGCCGATAGGCCTCCTGCTGGACCTTGATGATGGAATCGAGCCCCGCCCCCACCCAGGCAAAGGCGAAGGTGCCGGGGATTATGCCGAAAAACGTGGCGATCACGTAAGTGCGCAGCGGAACCCCCAGGACGGCGGGCACCAGATTGACCACGGCAAAGGGAAAGGCGGGCACCAGCCGCAGGAAGAGCAGATAGGACATGGCATCGTCCTGAAAGCCCTTTCGGAGCTTCGCAAGCCATGGCCCCGCCCGGGCCGCGAGCGGCTCGCCCAGAGAGCTTCTGGCGATCAGATAGATGATGGTGGCCCCGATCGTCGCCCCCACGACGGTGGCTGTTCCGCCCATAACGGGGCCGAACAGAAAGCCGCCCGTAATGGTGAGGAGCGCGCCCGTGGGCAGCGACAGCGCCGTCACGACAATATAGATGGCGGTGTAGGCCATGACCGCGAGCAGGAAATTGTCGCGCACGAAGCCTGTCAGGGCGGCCCGGTTCTCCGCCACCCGCCGCAGCGAGAAATAATCGTCGAGGCCCGACCAGAAGGCGAGCGCAACAAGCACGGCCAGAATGGCCAGCGGGAGAAGCCGCCGCCAGAGCGCACGGGCCTTTGCAGGCTCTGGCGTTGCCGGCTCTGAGGGGACCGGATCGGCTGGAGATATCATGGACGTCTCGCTTCTGAAGGCCTCGGAACGGAATGTGAGGGCCGGACGGCACAAAAGAACATTTAGAGAACACGAAGGGCTTGGGCCGGTCCCCGCGCGTCCGGAGCCTGAAGGTAACGGGAAATGGCCGGTTGCGAAGACCTCTTCACCCGAATGTGAGAGGAGTTCATAGTGCTTGAACGCGGGCGGCGGACTGCTCCGGCGTTGACTTCCGCCCCCTCTTTCGCTTATACACCGCGCCAACCAGCCGTTTGGCGGCAACGCCTGCGGCTCTTGTTGTTCATGGCCCATCTCAAGACCCGATGACGGCCCTACCGTCTGACGGGGGCGACAGCGCCGGCCCCGGTTTCGGGACTGGCCGCGGCGGCCCCGGGGAGCCCCTTTTCGGGGGATTTCCATCAGATATGCCGGAGAAGAAACGTGAAACGCACTTATCAACCGAGCAAGCTCGTCCGCAAGCGCCGTCACGGTTTCCGTGCGCGCAAGGCCACGATCGGCGGCCGCAAGGTGCTGGCCGCCCGTCGCGCAAAGGGACGCAAGCGGCTTTCCGCTTGAACCGACAGCGGTGACGAGCGTCGTTGCGCCATTTCAGGGGATTTCGTCTCCGAAGGCGCCTATGGACGCCAAGATGGACCGTCTCAGACGCCGCCGCGAGTTTCTGACTGCCGCGAGAGGCCGTAAATGGGCCGCGCCGGGCCTTGTCCTGCAGGCGCATAAGCGCGGCGATACCGACCCGCTTCGGGTCGGCTACACAGTGACCAAGAAGGTGGGCACAGCCGTGACGCGCAACCGGGCAAAGCGACGATTGCGCGCGGCAGCTGCCGAAATCCTTCCTTCCCTTGGAAAACCCGGTTACGACTACGTCCTGATCGGCCGGACGGGAACGCTGACGCGCGCCTGGCCCGACCTTCTGGAGGATTTGCGCGCGGCACTTGCCCGCGTCCATTCGGCGCGCCGCTCCGTATCGCCGCAAGGCGGCAAGGCGGACAAGCAGCGCCCAGCCAAAAACGTGGAAAAGTAGGAAGCCTGCCGTATGGGTGACAACCGCAATTTCATCATCGCGATCGCGCTTTCTGTGCTCGTTTTCGTCGGATGGCAGTACTTCTTCATCAATCCGAAGATGGAAGCCGAGAAGGCCCAGAAGGCCGCCCAACAGGCTGCGCAGACCCAGCAGACCGATGCCGCCGCGCAAAGCGATGGACATGCCCGCCCGCCCGCAATCGACGGTGCCGCGCCCCGCACACCGGCCACCTCCGCTCTCAGCGCGGAAACGGCTGCCACGCAGGGGCCGCGCATCAAGGTCAGCTCCGACAAGCTCGACGGCTCGATTTCGCTGAGCGGCGTGCGCTTCGACGATCTGAAACTGCGCAACTATCACACCGGCATCAAAGACGACACGCCCGAAGTCCGGCTGTTCTCGCCGGTGGGAACCCAGCATCCCTATTTCTCCGAATTCGGCTGGATCGCGCCGCCCAATTCCGGCATCGCCACACCCAATGCCAAAACGGTCTGGACCGTGGAAGGCAACAACACGCTGACGCCCACCACGCCGGTCAATCTCGTCTGGAACAATGGCAAGGGCCTCGTCTTCCATCGCAAGATTTCGCTCGACGACGAATATCTCTTCACGATCAAAGACAGCGTGGAAAACAAGACCGGGTCGTCGGTCACGCTCTACCCCTACGGCCTCATCTCTCGCAACGGAGAGCCCGCCGGTCGCAAGATATATCTCCTTCATGAAGGCCTGATCGGCGCCCTCGACAGCGAAGGCCTTCTGGAAATCAACTATGACGACGTGAAGGACGAACCAGCCCAGACCTACAAGGCGACTGACGGCTGGCTCGGCATTACCGACAAATACTGGGCCGCGGCGCTGATCCCCCAGAAGGACCGCAGCTTCGATGCGCGTTTCAGCGAGGCGCCGGGCAAGGCCAAGGAAATCTATCAGGCCGATTTCCGCTATGACGCCGTCACCGTCCCGGCCTCGGCCACGCAGACCATCACCAACAAGCTCTTTGCGGGCGCCAAGGTGGTGAATGTTGTCGACGGCTATCGCGACCAGGGCGTCTACAAGTTCGACCTGATGATCGACTGGGGCTGGTTCTGGTTCCTGACCAAGCCGATGTTCCAGGCGCTGCACTTCTTTGCCAACATCGTGGGCAATTTCGGCGTTGCGATCCTGATCGTGACCGTGCTCGTGAAACTCGCCTTCTTCCCGCTCGCCAACCGCTCCTATGTGGTGATGAGCAAGATGAAGATGCTGCAGCCCAAGATGAAGGAGCTGCAGGAGCGCTACGCCGACGATAAGATGAAGCAGCAGCAGGAGATCATGGAGCTCTACAAGAAGGAGCAGGTGAACCCGCTGGCCGGCTGCCTGCCCATTCTGATCCAGATCCCCGTCTTCTTCTCGCTCTACAAGGTGCTCTACGTCACCATCGAAATGCGGCATGCGCCGTTCTTCGGCTGGATCCATGACCTGTCGGTACCCGACCCGACGACGGTCTTCAATCTGTTCGGCCTGATCCCCTGGACGCCGCCCTCCATGCTGATGATCGGCGCCTGGCCGCTGATCATGGGCGTGACCATGTTCATGCAGCAGCGCATGAACCCGGCGCCCGCCGACCCGATCCAGCAGCAGATCTTCACCTGGATGCCCGTCATCTTCACCGTGATGCTGGCGGGCTTCCCGGCCGGTCTCGTCATCTACTGGGCATGGAACAACTCCCTGTCCGTGCTGCAGCAGGGCGTCATCATGAAGCGGCAGGGCGTGAAGATCGAAATCTTCAGCAATCTCGGCTTCGACCGCCTGTTCGGCGGCTCCGGCAAGAGCTGATCTCATGACAGCTGAAGGCGGCGAGACGGAGGACGGAACGGGCGCCGATGCGCTCGAGGCCGGACGCTGGCTCTTCGCCCAGCCTTGCGAGTTCATGCTCGGCGTCACGACGCTGCGCG
>NZ_NYVD01000043.1 GCF_002684405.1 Parvibaculum sp.
CCAGCGTGCTCAATGCCCGGCTCGCCGATTTGCGCGAGACGGGGATCGCGGAACATCGCGACGAGGAAGGCTATGCGCTGACCCCAATGGGGCGCGAACTGCTGGACAAGCTGATGCCACTCACCGACTGGGCGGAGCGCTGGGAACAGGCGCTGGGAAACAGGGAATAGCTGTCACCCCGGGCTTGTCCCGGGGCCCAGGGGTGTCGTCCCGGCAACGAGTGCCGGGACGACACTTTGAGAGGGTGACGCCGGGACAAAAAAAGGGCGCCGGTGATCCGGCGCCCTTCCCCCCGATGACAAGGCGCGCTCAGGCAGCCTCGTCCTTTTCCTGACCGGGCGTGTAGTTGAGGATCGGGGCGAGCCAGCGCTCCATCACCCTCAGTTCCATGCCCTTGCGCTCGGCATATTCGACGACCTGATCGCGCTCGATCTTGCCGACGCCGAAATATTCCGACTGCGGATGGCTGAAATACATGCCGCTCACCGAGGCGCCGGGCCACATGGCATAGCTCTCGGTCAGCTTCACGCCGATCTTGTCTTCCGCATCGAGCAGCTTGAAGAGCGCTTCCTTCTCGGTGTGATCGGGCTGCGCGGGATAGCCCGGCGCAGGCCGGATACCCTGATATTTCTCCTCGATGAGATCCTGACTGCTCAGATCCTCATCCGCCGCATAGGCCCAGAACTCCTTACGCACACGCTCATGCATATGCTCGGCAAAGGCCTCCGCCAGACGGTCGGCCAGCGCCTGGGAGAGAATGGCGCGATAGTCGTCATTCTTCTCCTTGAAGCCCTTGGCGATATCGTCCTCGCCGAAGCCCGCCGTGACGCAGAAGCCGCCGATATAATCCTCGACGCCGCTATCCTTGGGCGCGATGAAGTCGGCAAGCGCATAATTCGCGCGCTCCGACGACCGCTTCATCTGCTGGCGCAGCGTGTGGAAGACCTCCAGACGCTCCTTGCGGTCCTCGTCGGTATAGATCTCGATGTCGTCGACACCGATCTCATTGGCCGGCCAGAAGCCGATGACGGCGCGCGCCTGCAGCCATTTTTCCTCGACCATCTGCTTCAGCATTTCCTGCGCATCGTCGAAGAGCGAGCGCGCGGCCTCGCCGACCTTGTCGTCCTCGAAGATCTGCGGGTAGCGGCCATGCAGCTCCCAGGTCTGGAAGAACGGCGTCCAGTCGATATAGGGCACCAGCTTGTCGATCGGATAGTCGTCGAAAACCTTGGTGCCGAGGAAGGCCGGCTTCACCGGCTTCCAGTCCTTCCAGTCGGCCTTGAAGCGGTTCTCGCGGGCGCCTTCGATGGTCTGGCGCTCCTTCTTCTCCCTGCCGGCGGCGTGCTTCTCGGCAAGTTCCTTGTACTTGTCGCGAATGTCCGTGATGTAGGCGTCCTTCTTCTCGGAGATGAGATTGGAGGCAACGCCCACCGCGCGGCTCGCATCGGTCACATAGATCGCCTGCCCCGCCTTGTAGTTGGGGTTGATCTTCACCGCGGTGTGGATCTGGCTCGTCGTCGCGCCGCCGATGAGAAGCGGCACGTTGAAGCCCTGACGTTCCATCTCGGCGGCGACATAGCACATCTCGTCGAGAGACGGCGTGATGAGGCCGGAAAGCCCGATCATGTCCACCTTGTGCTCTTTCGCAGCTTCGAGAATCTTTTCGGCGGGCTGCATCACGCCCATGTCGATGACTTCGAAATTGTTACACTGAAGCACGACGCCCACGATGTTCTTGCCGATGTCATGCACATCGCCCTTCACCGTCGCCATCAGCACCTTGGCCGCGGCATCGTCGTCGGTGATGCCCATCTCTTCCTTTTCCTTCTCCATGAAGGGCATGAGATAGGCCACGGCCTGCTTCATCACGCGGGCGGATTTCACCACCTGCGGCAGGAACATCTTGCCCGAACCGAACAGGTCGCCGACGACGTTCATGCCGTCCATCAGCGGGCCTTCGATGACATGCAGCGGGCGCTCGAACTGGTGGCGCGCTTCCTCGACATCTTCCTCGATATAGGCGTTGATACCCTTCACCAGCGAATGCGAGATGCGCTCGTTCACCGGCATTTCGCGCCAGGCGAGATCTTCCTCGCGCTTCTTGCCGCCTTCGCCCTTGTAGCGTTCGGCGAGATCCAGCAGGCGTTCCGTCGCATCGTCGCGGCGATTGAGGATCACGTCCTCCACCGCTTCGCGCAGCTCCGGGTCGATATCGTCGTAAATGGCAAGCTGGCCGGCATTCACGATGCCCATATCCATGCCCGCCTGGATGGCGTGATAGAGGAACACCGAATGCATCGCCTCGCGCACGGGCTCGTTGCCGCGGAAGGAGAAGGAGATGTTCGACACGCCGCCCGAAATATGCGCGTAAGGCAGGTTCTGCTTGATGAGCTTGCACGCGTCGATGAACTCGACGGCGTAGTTGTTGTGCTCTTCGATACCGGTCGCGACCGCGAAGATATTCGGGTCGAACACGATGTCTTCCGGCGGGAAGCCGATCTTTTCGGTCAGCAGCTTGTAGGCGCGCTCGCAAATCTCGAATTTGCGCGCGGTCGTGTCGGCCTGGCCTTCCTCGTCGAACGCCATGACGACGGTCGCCGCGCCATATCGCATGATCTTGCGGGCTTCATTGAGGAACTTTTCCTCGCCCTCCTTCATGCTGATCGAGTTCACGATCGCCTTGCCCTGGACGCGCTTCAGGCCTTCCTCGATGACATTCCATTTGGAGCTGTCGATCATGATGGGCACGCGCGCAATGTCCGGCTCGGCCGCGATCAGGTTCAGGAACTTGATCATGGCCTCCTCGGAATCGAGCATGCCCTCGTCCATATTGATGTCGATGATCTGCGCACCGTTTTCGACCTGTTCGCGCGCCACCGAAAGCGCGTCGTCGTAACGGTCTTCCTGGATCATCTTCCGGAAGCGCGCGGAACCCGTCACATTGGTCCGCTCGCCGATATTGATGAAATTCGCCGTGGTCTGAGTCATCTCGCCCCGATCCTGCATTCTGTAAATTCAACTGGTCGCTGGCGCGCCCTTCCCGGCGCGCCGGGCGGACATCAATCCGCCGCGAAAGGCTCAAGGCCCGAAAGCCGCATCTTCCGTTCGATCTCGGGCACCTCGCGCGGTTTGCCCGATTTCACCGCATCGGCAATCGCCTTGATGTGATCCGGCGTGGTGCCGCAGCAGCCGCCCAGAATGTTGACGATGCCGGACGACGAGAACTCGCCGACGAGCTTCGACATCTGCTCCGGGCTTTCATCATATTCGCCCATCTCGTTGGGCAGGCCCGCATTGGGATGCGCAGAGACATAGGTGTCGGCGATGCGCGACAGCGTATCGATATGCTGGCGCATTTCCGCCGCGCCCAGCGCGCAATTGAGCCCGATGGAGAACGGCTTCACATGCCGGACCGAATTCCAGAAGGCTTCCGGCGTCTGGCCGGAAAGAAGCCGGCCGGACATGTCCGTAATCGTGCCGGAAATCATGATCGGCAGGTCGAGACCCGTCTCTTCCAGCACATCCTGGATCGCATAGAGCGCGGCTTTCGCGTTGAGCGTATCGAACACCGTCTCCACCAGAAGCGTATCCGCGCCGCCCTCGATCAGGCCCTTGGCCGCTTCCATATAGGCGGCGTGGAGCTTGTCGAAATTGACATTGCGGAAGCCCGGATCGTTCACATCCGGCGAGATGGACGCCGTGCGGTTGGTCGGCCCGAGCGTGCCTGCGACATAGCAGACGCGGCCCGGATTTTCCTCTTCGCAAATGTCCGCGGCCTCGCGCGCAATGCGGGCGCTTTCCACATTCATCTCATAGGCGAGATCTTCCATGTGGTAGTCGGCCTGGGCGATGCGCGTGGCGCCGAAAGTGTTGGTTTCGGCGAAGTCCGCGCCCGCGCGGTAATACTTCAGATGGATCTCGCGCAGAATGTCGGGCTGGACGAGCGAAATCAGCTCGTTATTGCCCTTCACGTCGCTCTCGTAATCCTTGAAGCGCTCGCCGCGATAATCCTCTTCACCCAGTTTGTACTCCTGGATCATGGTGCCCATGGCGCCATCGAGAATGAGCACGCGCTTCTTCACTTCCTCGCGGAGATAGGCGATGCGCTCTTCGCGCGTCTTGGGATGAGACATGAGTGTCTTCCTTGCATTCGAATTAAGCGTTTGAAACTCAGGCGGGCTCTGCGCCCCTATCAAGCAGGCTCTGCGACCGCCGCATGTTTCGGGCGCATGCCCAGCACATGGCAGATCGCGAAAGTCAGGTCGGCCTGGTTCAGCGTGTAGAAGTGGAACCGGTCGAAGCCGTAGCCGCGCAGCGTGTTCACCTGTTCGGTGGCCACATAGGCCGAGATGAGCTTGCGCGTCGGCAGGTCCTCGTCGAGGCCGGTGTAATAGTCCTCGAGCCAGTCCGGCACGGAGGCGCCGCAGCGGCCGGCCATGCGCTTGATGCCCTTGAAATTGGTGGTCGGCATGATGCCCGGCACGATGGGCGCATCGATGCCCGCCGCGCGCGCCTTTTCAAGGAACTCCGCATGGCGGTCCGTATCGAAAACGAACTGGGTGATGGCCCGGTCCGCGCCCGCTTCGATCTTGCGCTTCAGAAGCTCGATATCGGCTTCGAGCGACTCCGACTCCGGATGCTTTTCCGGATAGGCGCTCACCGAGACTTCGAAATCGGCGATCTTCTTGATGCCCTCGATCAGATCCGGCGTGGACTGATAGCCCTCCGGATGCGGCTCGTAAGGCGCGCCAAGCTCGGGCATGTCGCCCCTGAGCGCCACGATGTGGCGGATACCCGCATCCCAATAGGCGCGGATCACCGCATCCGTTTCCGCCTTGGAGGCGCCGACGCAGGTCAGATGCGCGGCAGGCTCGAGCGAGGTCTCGTTGCGGATGCGCTTCACCGTTCCGTGCGTGCGCTCGCGCGTGGACCCACCCGCCCCATAGGTGACGGACACGAATTGGGGGTTAAGCGGTTCCAGTCGCTTGATCGATTTCCAGAGCGCTTCTTCCGCCTTGTCGTCCTTGGGCGGAAAAAACTCGAACGACACCTGCGTGCGTTCGTCGCCGGTCTTGCGGCTGTCAAAACCCATATTACTTGGCTCCTTCGAGTTGGCGCGCCTGCTTTGCCCCTGTGCCTTTCGCGGCCGGCGTTTCCGCCTTGTCCGCGACCCAGATCAGGACGGTCAGCTTGGCGTCGTCATCCTTCTTGTTTTCTGTTTCAGGCGGCAGGCGCCTGACTTCTTTGAGGGACAGCCCGGCTTCGCTCAGCCAGTCCGCCACCTCCTCTTCCGAGAACCCGAGGCGCCGGTGCTGATGTTTCTCGCGCAGAAAGTCGAGATCGTGCGGCGCAAAATCCGCGATCAGCAGGCGTCCACCCGGTTTCATCACACGGGCAGCCTCAGCAATGGCCGCCCCCGGCTCGTCCAGGTAATGCAGCACCATGTGCAGCGTCACCAGATCCACCGTGTTGTCCTGTACCGGCAGGTCGTAGAGATCGCCCTGCCGTACCGAACAATGCTCAAGCTCAGGCCGGGCGAGATGCGCACGCGCAAAGCCCAGCATTTCCGGACTAAGGTCGATGCCATAGCCCGTTTTGGCGCGCGGCCCGAACAGCTCCAGAAGCCGCCCGGTGCCGGTGCCGAGATCCAGCATCACATCCATGCTCTCGTCGCCCGACAGGTCCAGCAACGCCGCTTCGACCTTGTCCTCGGGCACATAGAGGGACCTGATCCGGTTCCACTCTTCGGCATTGGCGCGGAAATACTCCGCCGCCTTTTCGGCCCGCGAGGCGCGAACCGCCTCCAGCCGCTCCAGATCCCGCGCGATCACGAGATCTTCCGAGGGGATGAGCGCCACCAGCTGCGCCGCGAGATCGGCCACGGGGCCCGCGCTCGCCAGCCGGTAAAACACCCAGCTTCCCTCCCGAAACCGTTCCAGAAGCCCGGCTTCGCACAGCAACTTGAGGTGACGGCTCACCCGCGGCTGGCTCTGCCGCAGAATCTGCGTCAGTTCCGTCACCGTCAGTTCGCTCCTTGCCAGAAGCGCCATCAGCCGCAGACGAGTAGGCTCGCCTGCCGCCCTCAAACCTGAAAGAAGCTGCTCCACGCGCTGTCCTCCGTTAATCACCGCGCAGATATAAACATATCTTTATGTGTTTTTCAAAGGCCTGCTCGCCCTAAACTGCGTCCGTCCGCAGCAATTCGGCAACAGCCATGGTTAAAATGGCCGGTTGCCGCCGCGTCCGCATCTGGCAGCCCCCTCTCACTTATGGTACCTAGAAGCCAAGCTGGACCGCTGAGTTGCGCCCCCCGAATGCAATTTTCCCGGCGCATTCATTGGAATTTAAGCGATCTGAACCACTTTGGTCGTAAGGGGTACCGGGGGTGCCGCCGACATTGCCGAAGCCGAGGACGCAACCGCCAAGCGTATGAACGCCGGTGGGAATGGGGTTTCGACACCCTACGTTGTGGTATCCGACGCCAATATGGCACCGGGATGACGGGCAGAAAGAATGATGAAGAGAATGGTGAGGCCTTTGAAAAGGCGGCTGACGGCAAATAGCTCGGCCCTCATTCTGGCGATCGCAGCCCTGACGGCGACGTCGCAAAGCGCTTTTGCGGTCTCCGCAGGCGGCGATTCGGCGGCGATGCAGGCCACGACCGTCGATTCGGACCCCGCCGATGCCGACGATTCCAACGATCCGCTGGAACCGGCCAACCGCTATTTCTTCGAGTTGAACCGCTTTCTGGACACCATCGCCCTGAAACCCATGGCGACCTGGTATCGCGGCGTCGTGCCGGGCGTGGGCCGGAATGCCGTTCGCAACTTTCTCGACAACCTGAAAAGCCCGGTGATTCTCGTCAACGACCTACTGCAGGGCGAATGGGACCGCGCGGGCACCACTGCCGAACGCTTCGGCATCAACTCCACCGTCGGCGTGCTGGGCCTTTTCGACCCGGCCGAGGGCTGGGGCATGCCGCAGCACAGCGAAGATTTCGGCCAGACGCTGGGCACATACGGGGTGAACGAAGGCCCCTATCTCTATCTGCCGGTGCTCGGCCCCGCCCCGCCCCGCGACCTCACAGGCTTCGTCGTGGACCAGTTCTTCGATCCGATCACCTATATCTACTGGAACAAGTCCATGACGGTGCCGGTGACGCGCTTCGTGGTGAACGGCATCGATCAGCGCGCCCGCAGCCTCAACGCCCTCGATCAGATCGAGCGCACTTCCGTGGACTATTACGTGACAATCCGCAGCCTGTATCGACAGAGCCGCAGGAACGAGATCGCCAATGGCCGCACGGATGTGAACGACCTGCCGGACATCGAAAACCTAAATTTCGACACAAACGAACCGAACACTCCAAGCAGTTGATTAAGGACCGTTCGCCTGCGGCGTAATCGGCTGCCGGGGCCGGGGTACCCAATACGCGGTGAGAACCCGCCAAAGGAGACGATTGAATGACGATCACCTCCCCGAAGCCGGCAGCCACCGGCTTCTTTCAAACGCTTCTGAACGCCGTCGCCAAGCCCGCGGGCACCGCGGCGCTTGCGCTGGGCATTGCTCTTTCGGGCCTGCTGGCGACAACCCCCGCCCGCGCCGCTTCCGACCAGAAGGCGATCAAGTTCGTCGAGGATCTGGGAGCCGAGGCCATCGGTGTCATTTCCGACAAGTCGGTCGGCAAGCAGGCCATGGAAGACAAGTTCCAGACGCTGCTCCAGAAAAATGCCGATCTGAGAAAGATCGCCGCCTTTTCGCTGGGCCGCTATGTCCGCACGCCGAACGACGCGCAGAAGACGGAATATCTCAAGCTCTTCGAGACCTTCATCGTGAAGGTCTATGTCACCCGCCTCTCCGACTATAATGACGAGAAGTTCGACGTGACGGGCGCGCAGGAGAAGGGCTCCAAGGGCCGCGAAGTGATCGTGTCGAGCCAGATCAGGTTCACCAACGGACGCCAGCCCGTGGATGTGAAGTGGTGGCTCCTGCGCGAAGACGACGGCTTCAAGGTCTTCGACGTGAACGTCGCCGGCATCTGGCTCGCCCAGGAGCAGCGCGACCAGTTCACCTCGATCCTGAACAGTAATAATGGCGACTTCGCCGCCCTGCTCGATCACCTGAAGACGAAGATCGGCCAGGCTGAAAAGGGCCAGGTCAACGCCGCCATGTCGGATGGCAAGAACAACGCGAACTGACCGGCTTTCACGGCTCCGGGGCAACAAGGCTCCAAGACAAAACGGCGCGGGATACCCCCCGCGCCGTTTTTTTTCGCCTTGATGATACGAAAATCGATAACGGGACAATCGTTAACGATATCGATTCATTTCCCGTTAAATGCTTGGGAAAAGAATGCCCCCGTTAAAGAAGCAGTGCGCGACGGGATCCCCGAGTGACGGCAGTTTTCAAAAGTCCAAGTAACGACGCCAGTCCGGATGCCGGGCGCTCGCCGACGAGCCTCGCCTTTCAGCGTGCCTGGGAAGCCATCGAGAAAACCGGCCCCATTCCGGACAAGGCGCAGTTCCGCGCGGAGCGCTTCGCGGCCTTCCTGCCGATCATCTTTCTGCTGGAACTCAATGCAGGCCCCGAAAACCGGCTGATCGTCCGCCTTGCCGGGGAAAGGTTCCGCAGTGGATTGGGGCTGAACCCGACGGGGGAGAATTATATCGATTACGTTACCAGAGAGCATCGGCCCAACTCCGGCGCATCGCTCTTCAGCCTGTTCGACACGCCGCCGCGCGGACGTTGGGTCCAGAAGACCCTCGTCCACGGAAGCGGCTTCCGCCAGGACATCACCCTCACCCAGTTTCCGATGATTTCGAAAGCGGACGGGCAGCGCTTCGTGATCGGTATCGCGGAAGGCATCCGCGAGGACCTGCGGCATGCCCCGGATGGCCGCTTCCATTTCGAGAATGGCGGCACCGATCTCTTCATCGACATCGACACGTAGGACGAGGGCCGATCGAGCCGGATCGGTCACCTGCTGGAAAGGCGTGGATGGCCCGGACAAGCCGGGCCATGACACATATTCTTCCTGACGCCCCCGCCCCTAGCGGCTGAAACGCTTGTACTTGATGCGATGCGGCACTTCCGCTTCCGGGCCGAGGCGGCGTTTGCGGTCTTCTTCGTAATCCGCGTAATTGCCTTCGAACCATTCCACATGGCTGTCGCCCTCAAAGGCCAGCATGTGGGTGGCGATGCGGTCGAGGAACCAGCGGTCATGCGAGATGACCACGGCGCAACCGGCGAAGTTCACCAGCGCATCTTCCAGCGCGCGCAGCGTATCGACGTCGAGATCGTTGGTCGGTTCGTCGAGCAGCAGCAGATTGCCGCCGGACTTCAGCATCTTGGCCAGATGCACACGGTTACGCTCACCGCCTGAAAGAAGGCCGACCTTCTTCTGCTGGTCGCCGCCGCGGAAGTTGAAAGCCCCCACATAGGCGCGGCTGTTCATCGTCGTCTTGCCGAGTTCGATAATGTCCGTGCCGCCGGAGATTTCCTCCCACACCGTCTTGTTCGGATCGAGATCGTCGCGGCTCTGATCGACATAGCCGAGCGTCACCGTCTCGCCGATCTTGAGCGTTCCTTCGTCGGGCGTCTCCTGCCCCGTCAGCATCTTGAAGAGCGTGGACTTACCCGCGCCATTGGGACCGATCACGCCGACAATGCCGCCGGGCGGCAACTGGAAGGAAAGATCGTCGATCAGCAGCCGGTCGCCGAAGCCCTTTTTCAGATGATCGGCCTCGATGACCGTGCCGCCGAGACGCGGCCCCGGCGGAATGATGATCTGGGCGCGGCCTTCCTGCGCACGGCCGGCTTCCGCCAGCAGCTCGTCATAGGCGTTGATACGCGCCTTGCTCTTGGCCTGACGCGCCTTCGGGCTCTGCTTGATCCATTCAAGCTCGCGGGCAAGCGTGCGCTGCTTCGCCTCGTCATGCCTGGCTTCCTTCTCGAGACGCTTCTCCTTCTGCTCAAGCCATGAGGAATAGTTGCCCTCGTAAGGGATGCCCTGCCCGCGGTCGAGTTCGAGGATCCAGCCCGTCACATTGTCGAGGAAATAGCGGTCATGGGTGACGAGCACCACGGTGCCCGCATATTCCTTGAGGTAGTTCTGCAGCCAGGCGACCGATTCCGCATCGAGATGGTTGGTCGGTTCGTCGAGCAGCAGCATGTCCGGCGCCTCGAGCAGCAGCCGGCACAGCGCCACGCGGCGGCGCTCGCCGCCCGACAGCGTCGAGACATCCGCATCGCTGTCCGGACAGCGCAGCGCGTCCATCGCCATCTCGACCTGGCTGTCGAGATCCCAGAGGTTCTGCGCGTCGATCTGGTCCTGAAGCGCGGCCATCTCTTCCGCCGTTTCGTCGGAATAGTTCATGGCCAGTTCGTTGTAGCGGTCGATCATCGCCTGCTTGGGCGCCACGCCCAGCATGACATTGCCCTTCACATCGAGGCTATCGTCGAGCTGAGGCTCCTGCGCGAGATAGCCGATCTTCGCGCCTTCCGCCGCCCAGGCCTCGCCCGTGTACTCCTTGTCCACGCCTGCCATGATCCGCAGCAGCGTCGATTTACCCGCGCCGTTCAGACCGACAACGCCGATCTTGGCGCCGGGGAAGAACGAAAGACGGATGTCCTTCAGAACCTGCTTGCCGCCCGCATAGGTCTTGGACAGCCGGTCCATGACGTAAACATACTGATAAGAGGCCATACGCCGCTTTCCTCGCTTGGACGCCGGGTAAACCCGGCCCGTTTTGTCGGGATTTGGATTTGGCCCTCCTTCTATCGGATCGGCGTTTTTCGGGCAACGCCGCTCACACCGGGGCCTTTTCAGGCGGGTCTCATGGTTGAGACGGCGGGGAATCGCGCTAGGTCCCCTGTGACGTCTTTGGTGACGTCTTTGGTGACGTCTTTAGCGACACCATGATCGACGCTATTCACGGCGCCATTCGTCATGTTTTCTGCCGCGTTAACCATAGCACTACCTTTCACGTCGATTGTCACACCTGTTGCCATGTCTACCCAAGGGAGAAGCTGGATGCTCCGTTCAGACCGCTCACACATCCGAAACGCAGCGCTGGCCGTGCTGGCCCTGGCCGCCGCGTCCTTTGCGCCCGCCGCCATCGCGACGGCGCAGGCCGCCACCATGCCCCAGATGCAGGCGAGCTTCGCCGAGACCCGCGCCCAGGGCCGCGCCGCCCTGCTCTCGCGCATGATTGCCGAGATCGGCGCCCGGCCCGACGAGGCCTCCGCCATTCTGGACGCGGCCATCGCCGCCTCCCCCGCCGATGAGAACATTCTGCGCGCCACCGCCTCGGCCGCTTTCCCGCAGACCGAATTCGCCGCCGCGCCCCAACCGGCAGCCGAAACGGCGGCCAAGGAAGAAAAGCCCCGCATTTTCACCGGCGAGGTGGCGGCGGGCGCCAATGTGACGTCGGGGAATACCGACTCCACCGCGGCCAGCCTGTCGACGGCGCTGCAATGGGACTTCGGCAAATGGGAAGTCGAATCCAATGGCAGCCTGGAATACGCCTCCGACGGCGACACCAAGACCACGCAGCGCTACTACCTCGACAGCACCGTCAGGCGCGACCTGAACGAACGCCTCTATGCGTTCGGATTTGCGAGCTACACGGACGATCAGTTCTCCGGCTACAAATACGAGACGGCGGGCAATGCCGGCCTCGGCTACCGCATCTATACCGGCAAGGTTTTCAAACTCGATGTCGAAGCCGGTCCCGGCTATCGCTATAGCGAACTGACGAACGGCGGCGTGGAGACCGAACCGACCGCGCGTATCGCCTCGGGCCTCGTCTGGAACCTGAACGACAATGCGAAACTGACCAACGATATTGCGGTCAATGTGGGAACCGACAAGACGATCTCCACCGACACGCTGGCGCTCACCACCAAGCTGATCGGCGCGCTTGCGGCCCGGGCTTCGGTGGAACTCCGCCACAATTCCGCGCCGCCCGCCGGAAGCGAGGAACTGGACACCACGTCCAAACTGTCGCTGGTCTATTCCCTGAACTGAGAGTTCTTCGCAACGCAACGGGGGCCTGCCTAATCCGCAAGCGCGGAGTGAAGGCAGGCTGCCCATTTTTCAGGCTATCGCAGTGCAGCAACGAAAAATTGCTGCCTGACGGAGCAAATTCCCCCCTTGGCACGGACGGATTCCCCTTCATACTCATAACGCTTGCTCACGCCGCCGACATGGCGGCGCGAAAGGGGGGCGCCTTTGCGGCAGCTTCCACAGGCTCGAAAAAAAATGGAAGGAGTGTCCATATGACAGGCCGACACTGGACCAAGACGCTGCCGATGCTGGCGGCCGCCGCCTTGGCGGGAAATCTGATGACCAGCCCCGTGCACGCCGAGGACAATGTCCTCTACGTATACAACTGGTCCGACTACATCGCCGAGGACACGGTACAGAAATTCGAAGACGAGACCGGTATCAAGGTCACCTACGACGTCTATGACAGCAACGACGTGCTGGAAGCGAAACTGCTCGCAGGCAATTCCGGTTACGACGTGGTCGTCCCCTCCGCGTTCCCCTATCTGGAACGCCAGGTGAAGGGCGGCGTCTACATGAAGCTCGACAAGAGCATGATCCCGAACTTCAAGCTGCTCGATCCCGGTCTGATGAAGACCGTCGCGCAGGCCGACCCCGGCAACGAACATGCCGCCATTTACATGTGGGGCACGACGGGCATCGGCTACAACAAGGCCAAGATCGACGAGATCGCGCCCGACGCGCCGACGAACAGCTGGGACATGGTGTTCAAGCCGGAGATCGTCTCCAAGTTCAAGGATTGCGGCGTCGAGATGCTGGACGCGCAGGGAGACATGATCCCGATCGCGCTCAACTATCTGGGCCTCGACCCGAACTCGCATGACGCGGCCGACCTGCAGAAGGCGCAGGATCTGTTCATGAAGATCCGCCCCTATATCCGTACCTTCAACTCCTCGGAATACATCAACGACCTCGCCAATGGCGATGCCTGCCTCGTGGTGGGCTGGTCGGGCGACATCCTGCAGGCCCGCGACCGCGCCGACGAAGCCGAAAACGGCGTCGAGGTCAATTTCGTGATCCCGAAGGAAGGCACGCTGGTCTGGTTCGACAACCTCGCCGTGCCGAAGGATGCGCCGCATCCGGAGAATGCCATGAAGTTCATCAACTTCATGCTGTCGCCGAAGATCGAGGCGGCGAACTCCAACTACATCGCCTATGCGAACGGCGTACCCGCCTCCAAGGAATATATCGACGACGACGTGAAGAACGATCCGTCGATCTATCCGACCGAGGAGGTCCAGGAGAAGCTCTTCGTGGCCAGGACAGCGCCCACGAACTTCCAGCGCCTGATGACGCGCGCATGGACGAAGATCCGCACGGGTCAGTAAACGAAAACATGAAAGGCCGGATGGACCCCCATCCGGCCTTTTACATATGCAGCCTCCCGGGATGAGTTTTCACCACAACAAAACGGGTACCGACGTTGAGTGATACGAACGCACCACCAGAAGCAAGCGGTATGCGCCTGTACCGTTTTTTCGAATTGCATGGCCGCCGCATGACGCTTGCAGCCCGCAAGCTGGGGATAACCGGCCGCTCGCTCGTCATCGGCATTCCTTTCGCCTGGCTGTTCCTGTTCTTCGTGGTGCCCTTCGTCATCGTGCTGAAGATCAGCTTCGCCACGCAGATCATCGGCATTCCGCCCTATACCGACTTCCTGGACTGGAGCGGCGGCGGCTGGTGGCCGACATTCAACATCGACACGTCCAACTACGAGTTCCTGCTTTCCGATTCCCTTTATACGGTCGCCTATCTGACCTCGATCAAGATCGCGGTCGTCTCGACATTTCTCTGCCTGCTGGTCGCCTATCCGATGGCCTATGGCATTGCGCGCACGAGCCCGCGCTATCGCAACATCTTCCTGTTGCTGATCATCCTGCCCTTCTGGACCTCGTTCCTGCTGCGCGTCTATAGCTGGATCGGGATCCTGAAATATAACGGGCTGCTGAACAATTTCCTTATCTGGACCGGCATCATCAGCGATCCGCTGCCGATGCTGCACAATGATTTCTCGGTCTATCTGGGCATCGTCTATTCCTACCTGCCCTTCATGCTGCTTCCGCTCTACGCCAACCTTGAACGGATGGACAAATCGCTCCTCGAAGCGGCCGCCGATCTCGGCGCCTCCAAGACGCGCGCCTTCTTCACGGTGACGGTCCCGCTCTCGATCCCGGGCGTCATTGCCGGATCGCTGCTCGTCTTCATTCCCGCCGTCGGCGAATTCGTCATCCCCTCGCTGCTGGGCGGCACGAGCACGCTGATGATCGGCCGGGTGCTGTGGGACGAGTTCTTCCAGAACACCGCATGGCCGGTCGCCTCATCCGTCGCCATCGTGATGCTGCTCATCCTGGTCGTGCCGATCATGGTGTTCCAGCGCTTCCAGATGAGAGAGGACTAGGCTCATGAACAAGGGAAACTCTCTTTTCATCAAGACCATGATGCTGCTGGGCTTCGTCTTCCTCTATGCGCCCGTGCTGCTGCTGATGCTCTATTCCTTCAACGAGTCGAAACTCGTGACGGTCTGGGCCGGCTTTTCCACCAAATGGTATGCGGCGCTGCTTCAGGACGACCAGATCCTCAACGCGGCCTGGCTGAGCCTGAAGATCGCGGCGATCAACTCCACCATCGCCATCGTCATCGGAACGCTCGCGGCCATCACGCTGGTCCGGTTCGGCAAGTTTCTGGGCCGCACCATGATGACCTGGATGATCGCCGCCCCGCTCGTCATGCCAGACGTCATTCTCGGCCTGTCGCTGCTGCTGCTCTTCGTGTCGATGAGCGCCGTCATCGGCTTCCCGGAAGGGCGCGGCATGCTGACGATCATCATCGCGCATGTCACCTTCTCCTCCGCCTATGTCTCCGTCATCGTGCAGGCCCGCCTGTCGAGCCTCGACCGCTCCTATGAGGAAGCCGCGATCGACCTCGGCGCGGGGCCCGTCACGGTCTTCCGCACGGTGACGCTGCCGCTCATCATGCCCTCGGTCATCGCGGGCTGGCTCCTGTCCTTCATCATGTCCTTCGACGATCTGGTGATTGCGAGCTTCGTGAGCGGTCCGTCCTCCTCGACGCTGCCCATGGTGATCTTTTCCAAGGTGCGCCTCGGCCTCAATCCGGAGATCAACGCGCTGGCCACCATCGTCATCACGCTGGTGTCGATCGGCGTCGCGGCGGCGGGCATCGTGCTCGCCCGGCAGGCGGCGAAAGCCAACAATCCCGGCGGCATGGGCGCGGCCTTTGCCCAGGCGGCGGATTAGGGAAGCTGCGGATTTAGAGACGGGTCGTCATTGCGAGCGAAGGCGAAGCAATCCAGAGGCGGCAGGCTCAAGCGCTGGATTGCTTCGTCGGCTGCCGCCTCGCGCGCATGACAATTTCGGGTTGATGAACCCGCGCCTCAGAACCCGGGCGCGTCGACGCCGGGCAGCGGCAGCCTGAGCCACCAGATCGCCACGACGAGGGCGGCGAGCAGCACGCCCCACATGACGAAATTGGTGATGACGGAGGCCCGCGAGGCCTTCTGCTCCCACCAGGTGCGCGGCTTGATACCCTTGGCGACGAACACCGCCTGGGCGGCGAGATTGACGCAGACCACATTGACGCCGAGCAGCACGGCGGCCCCGATGGCGCCCTGCCAGTCGCCCGCCCCCAGCATGATCCCCGCGGTCACGGCGGGCGGCATCAGCGCCACGGCGACCATGACGCCGACCAGCGCACTCGACAGCCCCGTGATGAGCGACAGCACCGCCGCCGCGCCGGAAGCCAGCGCCAGCGCCACGGCGTCATAGCCCGTCACGGTGCGGCTGACGAGCTGATGCGCGGTAAACCCGCCGGTCCACACCAGGGCGGTTGCCGCACCCACCATCAGCGTGATGGAGATGCCGGCCAGATTGCTCACCATGGAGCGGATCATGAGCTCGCGGTCGCCCAGCGCGGTCGCCAGCGCAAAGGCGAGATTGGGCCCGAGCAGCGGCGCGATGACCATGGCGCCGATCACGACGGCCAGATTGTCGTCGAGCAGCCCGATCCCGGCCACGATGGCCGACAGGATGACGAGGATGAAAAACGAGGAATCGGGCTCCGCGCCGCGCGCCACCTCATCGTAGATTTCCTCGCGGCTGGCGGTGCTCCCCGCGAAGGCGCTGCGCCGCTCCGCCGCCTCGCGCTCGGGCTTGGGCACCATGGCTTCCACCGGCAGGACGACGGCCCGCCAGTCCTCGCCCCGCCCCACGGCCTGCTGCACGGCATCGGTGAACCCCTGCACCTGCTTCGTCTCGCAGACGACGCGCACGAAGCAGCGCTTTTCCTCCACGCTTCCGTCCAGACCGACGAAGACGTCGTCGGCCTCCTGCTGCTCGGCCAGCGCCTTCAGCGTGTCGGCATAGCCCTCGGGCGCCGTTACCTCGACCACACGAAGCGTCATGGAAAGCCGTCTCCCCAGATGAATCGGAAGACGAGCCTAGCGGTCGAACGGCCTTGCCGCATCATGGAAAAACGGATTGTCACCCCCGGCGGGCCAGATAGGCGTCGGCCAGCTCGACAAGCCGCTCGCGGCCGAAGCTCGGATCGTGGCCCGCATGGACGACACGCACAGGCAGCTCCCGCAGGCGCTTCATGGTGCGGACATAGACCTCGATATCGGCCCCCTCGATTTCGTCGAGCAGCGGCCCGTCGTAAATCGCATCGCCTGAAAAGAGCGTGCCCGTCGCCTCTTCCCACAACCCGATACTGCCCGGCGAATGGCCCGGCAGGTGCAGCACCTCGAAATGCCGGTCGCCGAGATCGACGATATCGCCCTCTGTGACGATTTCCGTGACGACGGCGCCCTTCAGCTCATAGGCGTCGATGTCATAGCCTTCATAGGGCAGCGCCGTGATGAGATCGCTGTCGAGCTCGTAGCCCGCGCGGCGCAGGCTCTCGACATAGGCCGGGTTCATTTCCGCCAGGCGCAGCGTGCCGCGGTCGCGCGGCGCGCGGAGATCGTCCGCTTCCAGCTCATGCACCAGATTGTCGTCGAACTCATGATGACCGCCCACATGGTCGATATGCGTATGCGTGGCGACGGCGGTGATCTTTTTGTCGAGCAGATTGACCGCCGCTTCCCTGAGGCTGGCGACCCCCATGCCGGTGTCGATCATCAGATCGCGGTCGCGGCCCCGCACATGCCAGATATTGCAGCGCATGAGGGGCACCACATGCGGCTCCCACAACAGCGTGACATCGTCGCCGATGCGCTTCATCTCGAACCAGCTCTCGGCAATGGGCAAACTCGTCATCGATAAACTCCGGTACGCGTGTGAAGCGACATGATGAGCCCTGCCGCACGGCCCATCAACCACGCGCCACGGGCGACCACGGCTGAAACCGCTGTTTCCCGGCACCAAAGAAATTACCGGGCCGGGGGAAGCATGTTAATGTGGTCCATTATGGCGATTCCAGCCCGAGCGCAGGAACGCTTTCGAAGTTTTTGGGGGACGACCGAACAATGAAATATGCGAATGCGACGCGCGGCACGCTGATCGCCGCGCTGGGATTGCTTGTGACCGGCTTCCCGGCCGCAGCCGATGCACGGCCGAGAATCGAAACAGACAGCTCCAGCTCCGTCGTCCAGGACGGCGCCGGCATCGCCTCCGCCGGGCAGATCGCCGGCTCTATCGCCAACCATCTGACGGGCGGCACGGGCGGCACCGGCACACAGACCAGCGCCGCCGAGGCAACGGGCGTCGCGGCGGGCGACGGCGCGGCCCCGGCGGGAACGCTCTGGTTCAACGCCGGTGCGATGCGCGTCGATGACAGCCATACGGGCGCGAATTACGACGGCGATATCTACAATGCCGTGCTCGGCTACGACGTTGCGCTGACGGACAGCCTGACGCTGGGCCTTGCCGGCGGCTATGAGCGCATCCGCATCGACACGAAATACAATAGCGGCACGCTGAAGGGGAATGTGTGGAGCATCGCGCCCTATCTCTCCTATCGCATCGACGACATGCTGAGCTTCAACGCGACGGTCGGCCATAGCTGGGCGGACTACGACGTCACCCACACCGTAAGCGCGACCGGCAGCACGAACGGCAAGCGCTGGTTCGGCGCGGCGAACCTCGTCGCCGAACAGAATGTCGAGGCGTGGCGCCTGTCGGAGACGCTGGGCTATCTCTATGTCTCGGAAACGCAGGACGCCTATACCGAAAGCGGTGTCGGCGCGCTGACCGTGGCGGAATCGAAGCGGCATCTCGGCCAGATCCGCGTCGGCGGCAAGGCGGGCTATGAAATCCCGACAAGCTTCGGCCATGTGACGCCCTATCTCTCGGCGCGCGCGGAATTCGACGTGAACAAAAGCTCTGATGTGGTGCTGACCAGCGGCGCCACCGTCTCGCGCGACGATTTCGGCGCCACCTTCGGCGCAGGCGTGGACGGCTCCATCGGCGGCAATATGGATTTCCGCCTGGAAGCCACCACCGAAGCCTTCCGCGACAACTACAAGGCCTATGGCGTCTCGGCGACGGTTTCGCTGAAGTTCTGAGGACTAATCCGAAAACCAGGAAGGCTGTCCCGTTTCACGCGGGGCAGCCTTTGACGGCTTCGGGCGACACCCTTCTCCCTTCCGTCTCCGGGTGGCGTAAGCCACCCGAAGCCCGTCAGGGCGAAGGGTGGTGGGCCCGGCAGGACTCGAACCTGCGACCAAACCGTTATGAGCGGTTCGCTCTAACCAACTGAGCTACAGGCCCCCTCCTTCGCGATTCTGCATATAGCAGAATTCGCAAAGCGGAAGAAGCAGGAGGGCCTCCGAGAAGGGCCGAGCGCCGCAATTTTGCCCCGATTGGGAGAGAGCGTTACGCTTAAGGGTACTCAGAAGACATCAACGACAAGGAGACGTCATGGCCGCCCATGGCAATCGTTCCACAGGCTTCCACCCTCTTTTCCTCGCCGCGGTACTGGCCGCCGCGTCCCTCTTTCCGCTCGCCGCGCAGGCCGCCGACGATGCCGACGCAACGCCGCGCACCATCTCCGTGACGGGCCATGGCGAGGTGCAGGCCGAACCCGACATGGCCTCCATCCAGACCGGCGTGACGAGCGAGGCCGATACGGCCCGCGCGGCGCTGGACGCCAATACGCAAGCCATGCAGCAGGTGCTGGACGGGCTGAAGGAAATGGGGATCGCGGAGAAGGATCTGCAGACCTCGCAATTCTCCATCTATCCCGTCTATCGCAACGACAAGACCACCGACAACGCACCGAAAGTCATCGGCTACCGGGTGACGAACCAGCTCGCCGTGATCGTCCGTGACCTGACGAAGCTGGGCGACATTCTCGACAAGACCGTCTCTCTCGGCTCGAACCAGATGAACGGCATCCGCTTTTCCATCGACGATACGGCAAAGCTCGAGGACGAAGCCCGCAAGGCCGCGGTGAAGGACGCGCTGCACAAGGCCAAGCTCCTGGCGGGCGCCTCCGGCGTGTCGGTGGGCCGCATCCTCACCATTCAGGAAAGCGGCAGCTCCATGCCCTCGCCCGTCTATATGAAGGCCAGCATGATGGAAGCGCGCGCCTCCTCCGTGCCGGTCGCCGCGGGCGAGCAGACGGTGTCGGCCAATGTCTCGATGACGATAGAGATCGACTAGAGCGTTTCCGGAAAAGTGGACGCCGGTTTTCCGGCGAAAACGCGACAAACAAAAATCTGATCCCGCACACGCAGGCGTGATTGGACGGATGACCGGCCCCGTTTCAACATGGGGCCGGTTTTCTTTTGCGGAGTCGTGGCATGTCGATCGAGATGGTGAAGGAATATTACGGGCGGACGCTCAAGGGGTCCGACGACCTCCAGACGGATGCCTGCTGCGATCTCGACGCGATCCCGCCCCATATCCGCACCGTGCTGAGCGAAATCCACCCCGACGTGACGGCGCGCTATTACGGTTGCGGCCTCGTCGTGCCGGAAAAGCTCGAAGGCGCGCATGTGCTCGATCTCGGCTGCGGCACGGGGCGCGACGTCTTCGCGCTGGCAAAGCTCGTCGGGCCGACGGGATCGGTAACCGGCGTGGACATGACGGCGGAACAGATCGGCCTCGCCCGCGAACATGAGCAATGGCATGCGGCGCGCTTCGGCTACGATGCGCCGAACACACGCTTTCTCGACGGCTATATCGAAGGGCTGGACGCACTCGACATCGCGCCCGGCTCGCTCGACATCATCGTCTCGAACTGCGTCATCAATCTCTCGCCCGACAAAGAGGCGGTGCTGAAAGGCGCCTACCGCCTGCTGAAGCCCGGCGGCGAGATCTATTTCTCGGACGTCTATGCCGACCGCCGGCTCGACGCGCGTC
Source organism: Parvibaculum sp. (assembly GCF_002684405.1). Taxonomy (GTDB): domain Bacteria; phylum Pseudomonadota; class Alphaproteobacteria; order Parvibaculales; family Parvibaculaceae; genus Parvibaculum. Next base: position 20,386 of record NZ_NYVD01000043.1, read on the forward strand.
TCCGCGACGACCCGGTGCTGCTGGGCGAATGCCTCGCGGGGGCGCTCTACTGGAACGACTTCCTCACGCTCGCAAAACAGGCGGGCTTTGCCGATCCGCGCCTCGTCACCAACCGCCCGCTTGCCATCGGCGACCCGGCGATTGCGGAAAAGCTCGGCGGGGCGTCATTCCACTCCGCGACCTATCGCCTGTTCAAGATCGAAGGGCTGGAAGGCTCATGCGAGGATTACGGCCAGGCGGTGATCTACAAGGGCGGCGTCCGCCACGCCGAGCACCGCTTCACACTCGACAATCATCACGTGATCGAAAAGGGCCGCGTCTTCCCGGTCTGCGGCAACACCTTCCGTATGCTGAAGGAGAGCCGCTTCGCGCCGCATTTCGAGTTCATCGGGGATTTCGGCACACATTACGGCATCTTCCCCGGCTGCGGCACGAATATCCCGTTCATGGGCGGCGCGGCGGACGGGGAAACCTCGGGGGCCTGCTGTTAGGAAAACACCTTTCATTTCACCAAATATTACCTGACCGAACTAATGAGATGCGAAAGAAGATCAAATCAATAGCGGTAACAGGAGTACAGTTTTAAGATAGGATCAAGAACATCGATCGGATCCGTACTCGTGAAATGAAAATGTCTTTGGCAGAATGGACTCAAACGATTGCTGCAGCAATCGCAATCCTCGGAGCATTACTTTCTGGTACAATCTATCTTGTACATTCACGAGAAGGCTCCATCCAAGAAACACGAAAAATACTAGCAACCACTTGGACGAATGAAGGCGATATTAGCTCGAAAGAATATAATTTCATCGATTTGTCGCTGGAACTCAAAGATGGAGACCTCTACGGAACCCTAACCTCTCCCCAGAAAGACGGTCCCTATGATGTCAATGTTGACGTGGGATGGTTTTCAAGCCGAGCAACAATTTCGGAACTCTATGGTCGCCGCGTCGTCACTGTCGCGACAGTTCGCCTTAAGATAAAAGGCAACAACAATCGTTTGGCGTGGACTGTCGTTAGCGGTTCACCTCCATCAATCATTCCAAGAAATACTACGCTGTGGCTGTCCCCGATGAGAGACGCGCAATAGTTCAGACCGCCGCCATCTCCAGAATGCGATTGCCCTCACCGAGCTGAATGACGCTCGGTTCCCAGCTTTTCGCTTCCTCATCCGACATCTGCGCATAGGAAACGACGATCACCAGGTCGCCGGTATCGGCCTTGTGCGCGGCGGCGCCGTTGAGACCGATCATGCCGGAGCCCGCGGGCGCCTCGATCGCATAGGTGGTCAGCCGCTCGCCATTGGTGATGTTCAGCACATCCACCTGCTCGTTCGGCAGGATGCCGCTGGCGGCCAGCAGATCCTTGTCGATGGAAATGGAACCGACATAGTGCAGATCGCACTGCGTAACCGTGGCGCGATGCAGCTTCGCCTTGAGCATGGTGAGGATCATGGGGGCCAACTCCCTCCCGAATGGACCAATATGGCCGCGCGTTTTAGCGGATGGGGGAAAAGAAGTCCATGCGCCACCCGAGCCGCTGCCGGGCCGGTTTTCCCGGGGATTTCCGTGACCTCCCCTGCCCCTTATAAGTAAAAACCCCTATAAGAAAATATGCATAAATCACAATCATTTTGAACTTGAAAACGATTCTCAAATGTAAGCTCTTTTCGAACAAGTATTCATTTGACGAATTCTATGACTCCCAGAATTATCGCCAAATATCGATTCCCCCGGTGCCGACGGCCCCGCCCCAGCGGCAGCCATTCCTCTCCGGAACGCGAACGAGCAGCTCGTAGGCCTGCCTTCGCAACAACCGGCCGAATCGCTGACAGCAATAGATGAGCGAGGCGCGTCCTCGCCGCATAAGGGGGACATCGTGACTGCAAGACATTCCGCAACCATCCGCACGCTTTCCATCGCCGCATGGACGGGCGGCCTTCTGCTTTCCGCTTCGGCAACCGCGATAGCGGCCAATCTCGACGTGAGCGGCACGCCCGGACAGACCTACACCGTCAACGGCGACGAAACCTACGACCGGGTCAATGCGGGCAATGCGGCGGGCGAGACCGGCACGATCAACGTCAATGCCGGCAACACGCTGACCACCGGCTC
>NZ_NYVD01000044.1 GCF_002684405.1 Parvibaculum sp.
ATGAGGGAGAGTTTCTAGTTGGGCCTCATCCTGAGGAGGGCCGCAAGGCCCGTCTCGAAGGATGTGCGGCGCAACAACGACATTACGGCGTTTTCTGCCCTTCCAGCCAGTCTTCCACCGGCACCAGCCGGCGGGGCAGGCCGGAGAGGTCGCAAGGGACCGTCTGGCCGCCGCAGGAATAGAGCGGGTATTGCACGACGCGCAGCGTCTCCAGATCGACGAGGAAGACGCCGTTGATTCGCCCGAACCACTGGTCCCACTCATTAAATCCCCAGTTTTCCCAGCCCGGGGGCGGGGCATTCGTCACATCGCCCACCATGTCGGGATGGGCGGCGCAGAACCCCACCACGCAGCGGCCCGGATCGCGCGGATCCAGCCAGGGCGCGGCCTCGGCGATGAGTTCCGGCGCGGCGGCGCCGTTGCGGGGCAGGTGGAGACCCGCGGAAATCCGCCGTCCGTGGTGGAAGTGAATCAGGGATTCGTCACGCATAACTGGCCTTTCGGGCTGCGAATGCATCCGGCTGTCGACTGATTCCAATGTAATGCCTGGGGGGTGCCGGGGCCAGCGGGGCGTCAGAAAAGCGCGCCAAAACCCCCTTAATTATTAGGGTTTTTGAAATACGCAATGCGACGAATTAACATGTTCGTTGTGGCAAAACGTCGCAAAGCCTTGCAGGGCATCTGGCGGCTTGCGCGAGCGGGACTATACTCCTGCGCCAAGGGAGGTTACGGCAGCGGCGATCGCGTATTCGCGTGAAGGGGAACGTGTCCGCTGTCCTCCAAATCGAGGGGCAATTGCCGCTCTAGGGCCATTTCAATCGCCGGAAGATCGTTTTGGGCGCTTGCGATGGCGCAAGGTTTATGGTTTCTGACGCCCAAGATGCGCCTGGAATACCGGGCGACGGGGGTAAGCGACATTGAAGCGGTATGAGGCAGGCCCAAGGTCGCCCTTTCGCGGCGCCCCCGAGGCAAGTCGCTGGACTGGAGTGGAAATGCTGGGGAAAAGCATGCGGTTTCTGATCGGTTTCGCGCTCGTGGCACTGTTTTTGGCCACCGGGCACTTCGACGGCTTTATCGGGTCGGCCCTGGCCAATCCGGTGGATGGCGGTATCACGCTGCAGCCCGCCGCGACGACCGTCGCGGACGACATCCACATCTTTCACAACGACATTCTTCTCCCCATCATCACGATCATCGTGGTCTTCGTGGCCGCCCTGATGGCGATCGTGGCGGTGCGCTTCAATCGCAAGGCCAACCCGACGCCGTCCAAGACCTCGCACAATACGCTGCTCGAGGTCGCCTGGACCGTGATCCCGGTGATGATCCTGGTGGCGATCGCCATTCCTTCCTTCCGCCTTCTCTACAAGGAAGTGGTCATTCCGCCGTCCGACCTGACGGTGAAGGCGATCGGGCATCAGTGGAACTGGTCCTACGAATACCCCGATGACGGCATCGATATCCTGAGCATCATGAAGGACGATGCGGATCTGAAGCCGGGCGAGCCGCGCCTCTTCACCGCCGACGAACCGATGGTCGTGCCGGTGAACACCACCGTGCGCGTGATCGTGACGTCTTCCGACGTGATCCATTCCTTCGCGGTGCCCGCCTTCGGTGTGAAGGTGGACGCCATTCCGGGCCGTCTCAACGAGACCTGGTTCCGGGTGGACAAGACCGGCATGTATTACGGCCAGTGCTCGGAGCTTTGCGGCACCAATCACGCTTTCATGCCGATCAATATCAAGGTCGTCTCCAAGGACGACTACAAGGCCTGGGTAGCGACGCAGACGGCTTCCGCCGACACCGACAACAAGGTGAAGCTGGCCGATGCGACCGCGGCGACCGCGGTCCGCTGAGGCCAAAGACCGCTTTAGGCAAGTTCGCGAACAAGTGTTGAGAAACGAAGGGTAGAAATATGGCAGGGCAAGCTGCTGGCGCGCACGCCGAACACGAGGATCATCCCACCGGTTGGCGCCGTTACCTTTATTCGACGAACCACAAGGACATCGGCACGATGTACCTGTTGTTCGCGATCATGGCCGGCGTGATCGGCGGCGCTCTCTCGGTCGCCATGCGCGCCGAGCTGATGGAGCCGGGGATCCAGATCTTCTCGAACGTCGAGCTCTATAACGTGTTCATCACCGCGCATGGTCTCATCATGATCTTCTTCATGGTGATGCCCGCGATGATCGGCGGTTTCGGCAACTGGTTCGTGCCCATCATGATCGGCGCGCCGGACATGGCCTTCCCGCGGATGAACAACATCTCGTTCTGGCTTCTCGTGGCGGCCTTCGGCCTGCTCGTCGTCTCGCTCTTCGTGCCCGGCATGGTCGGCTCGAACGGCTTCGGCGGAGGCTGGACGATCTACCCGCCGCTTTCCACCACGGGTTCGCCCGGACCGGCCATGGACTTCGCGATCCTGTCGCTCCATCTCGCCGGCGCCTCGTCGATCCTGGGTGCGATCAACTTCATCACCACCATCTTCAACATGCGCGCCCCGGGCATGACGCTGCACAAGATGCCGCTCTTCGTCTGGTCGGTGCTCGTGACCGCCTTCCTGCTGCTGCTGGCCCTGCCGGTTCTCGCAGGCGGCATCACCATGCTGCTGACGGACCGCAATTTCGGCACGACCTTCTTCGAGCCCTCCGGCGGCGGCGACCCGATCCTGTTCCAGCATCTGTTCTGGTTCTTCGGTCACCCCGAGGTGTACATCATGATCCTGCCGGGCTTCGGCATGATCAGCCAGATCGTCTCGACCTTCTCGCGCAAGCCCGTGTTCGGCTATCTCGGCATGGCCTACGCCATGGTCGCGATCGGCGTGGTGGGCTTCATCGTCTGGGCGCATCACATGTACACGGTCGGCCTTTCGGTCAACACGCAGGCCTATTTCGTCGCGGCCACCATGGTGATCGCGGTGCCGACGGGCGTGAAGATCTTCTCCTGGATCGCCACGATGTGGGGCGGCTCCATCGAGTTCAAGGCGCCGATGCTCTGGGCCTTCGGCTTCATCTTCCTGTTCACGGTCGGCGGTGTGACGGGCGTCGTGCTCGCCAATGCCGGTGCGGACCGCGTGCTGCATGACACCTATTACGTGGTGGCGCATTTCCACTACGTGCTGTCGCTCGGCGCCGTGTTCTCCATCTTCGCGGGCTGGTACTACTGGTTCCCGAAAATGTTCGGCTACATGTATTCCGAGTTCTGGGCCAAGCTGCACTTCTGGGTCACGTTCATCGGTGTGAACATGATCTTCTTCCCGCAGCACTTCCTCGGCCTGCAGGGCATGCCGCGCCGCTATGTGGATTATCCGGATGCGTTCGCCTTCTGGAACTTCATCTCCTCCATCGGTGCCTATATCTCGGCAGCCGCGCTCGGCATCTTCTTCATCGGCATGGCGCTCGCGTTCATCCGCAAGCAGAAGGCAGCCGACAATCCGTGGGGCGAGGGCGCAACGACGCTGGAGTGGACGCTGTCCTCTCCGCCGCCCTTCCATCAGTTCTCCGAACTGCCGCGGATCAAGTAAGAACGAAACGCTTTCCGGCCGGGGCAACCCGGCCGGAGCATCTTCGTCCCTCCCCGTTTGCGGGGGCGGGCGGTTTGAATTCGGAAACGAGTTTTTTCTCAAGACAATGCTGGGGACCGGCCTCTAAATGTCCGATACGGCCTTCACAGATACGGAATTCGCCGACGGCTCCATCGCCTCCGCTCAGGGCGGCATGGGCACGGCCGGAGATTTCTTCGAGCTGCTGAAGCCGCGCGTCATGTCGCTGGTCATCTTCACCGCGCTGGTGGGCCTTGTCGTGGCGCCGGGCGGGATCAACCCGGTCATCGGCTTCACCGCGCTGTTGTGCATCGCCGTGGGGGCAGGGGCCTCCGGCGCGCTGAACATGTGGTACGACGCCGATATCGACGCCCGCATGACCCGCACCAGAACGCGCCCCATTCCGTCGGGCCGCGTGACGCCGCAGGAAGCCGCCGTTTTCGGCACGGTAATGGCGGCGGGCTCGGTCTTCGTCATGGGCGCGCTGGTGAACTGGACGGCGGCCGCGCTGCTCGCCTTCACCATCTTCTTTTATGCCGTCGTCTATACGATGTGGCTGAAGCGCTCCACGCCGCAGAACATCGTGATCGGCGGCGCGGCAGGCGCCTTCCCGCCCATGATCGCCTGGGCGGCGGTGACGGGCGATGTATCGCTCCAGTCGATCTCTCTCTTTCTCATCATCTTCATGTGGACGCCGCCGCATTTCTGGGCGCTCGCGCTCTGCAAGTCGGGCGACTATGAAGAGGTGGGCGTGCCGATGCTGCCGGTCGTGGCGGGCGAGCGCGAAACGCGCCGCCAGATCATGCTCTATTCGCTGCTGCTGGTGCCCGTCACCCTGTCGCCGGTGGCGCTCGGCTTTGCCGGATGGCTCTATGCGGGCGTGACGACAGCCCTCGGTCTCATTTTCCTGGCGCTCGCCGCGCGCCTGGCGCGCACCGCGCCGGCGGCCGATGGCGACATCACAGCCCGGAACAAGGCCGCGATGCGGCTTTTCGGATTTTCGATCCTTTATCTCTTCCTCATCTTCTCGCTCCTGCTGGTCGAGAAGATGGCGGGGATTGCGCCGGTCTTTTCATGAGCGGCGAAGAAGAGACGACAGAAGAAGCCCGGGAGCGGAACCGCCACAAGATCGAGGCGCCGCACTGGGATGAGGCAATGGTGAAGCGCCGCAGGCAGCGCAATGTCGCGATTGCCTGGGTGCTGGTGGCTTTGGTGGTGCTGTTTTTCGTCGTCACCATCGCCAAGCTCGGGGGCAATATCGCAAGCCGTCCGTTGTGACGGGGTGCGCTGCCTTCCAAGCGCGATATAATCGGACTGGTATATGCCGGTTTCTTGGGGCGCCCGGAGCGCCCGGAAACGTGAAGTGGAGATGAGGGGAAATGGCTGACGCCCACAGCAAACATCACGACTATCACCTGGTCAATCCGAGCCCCTGGCCGTTTGTCGGTTCGGTCGGCGCCTTTGTGATGGCGGCCGGTGCGATCGAGTGGTTCCATGGCGCGCAGCCCTGGTTCGCGCTGATCGGCCTGGCCATCGTGCTCTACACCATGTTCGGCTGGTGGCGCGATGTGATCCGCGAAGGCAATCAAGGCGATCATACGCCGGTGGTGCAGCTTCACCTGCGCTACGGCATGATCCTGTTCATCGCATCGGAAGTGATGTTCTTCGTCGCCTGGTTCTGGGCCTTCTTCGATGCGAGCCTGTTTACCGGCGAGCACATTCAGGCCTCGCGCCTGGCCTTTACCGGCGGTCACTGGCCGCCCCAGGGCATCGAGGTCTTCGACCCCTGGCATCTGCCGCTGATCAATACGCTGATCCTGCTGACCTCGGGCACCACGGTCACCTGGGCGCATCACGCGCTGCTGCATGACGACCGCAAGGGCCTCGTGCAGGGTCTGCTGGCCACCGTCATTCTGGGCCTGATCTTCACCACCGTGCAGGCCTATGAATATCATCACGCCGCCTTCTCCTTTGCGGGCAACATCTATGGCGCAACCTTCTTCATGGCGACCGGTTTCCACGGCTTCCATGTGATCGTCGGCACGATCTTCCTGATCGTCTGCCTGATCCGCGCCGCGGGCGGCGCGTTCACGCCGAAGGCGCATTTCGGCTTCGAAGCGGCGGCCTGGTACTGGCACTTCGTGGACGTGGTCTGGCTGTTCCTGTTCGCCAGCATCTATATCTGGGGTTCGGCAGGCGGCGCGGCTGCCGCCGGGCACTGAATTCGCGCCGGGCGCTTTAGGCCGTCCGGACCGGGAACAAGAGGGGGCGGGGCCGCGAGGATGCGGGCCCGCCCCTTATCGTTTCGTACTCACCCGCTTGGAAGGGCATGGATATGGAAGAGAAAAAGGACGTCTCGCCGGTAAGCGCAGGGCTTCGCGCCCGCTGCCCGCGCTGCGGGGAAGGCCGGCTCTTCAAGGGCTTTCTCGACCTCAAGCCGAAATGCGATGTCTGCGACCTCGACTATGGCTTTGCCGATGCGGGCGACGGCCCGGCGGTCTTCATCATGATGATCGTGGGCTTCATCGTCGTCGGCCTCGCGCTCTGGGTGGAGTTCACCTGGCACCCGCCCTACTGGGTCCACGCCGTGCTCTGGATCCCGCTCATCCTCATTCTGCCGCTGGGCATGCTGCGCCCGCTGAAGGGCTGGCTAGTCGCGCAGCAATACCGCCACTCCGCGCGGGAAGGCCGGCTGCACGATGTGGTGGAGACGCAGGATGACGGGGACGCGAAGTGAGCAACGGGATTTTCAGGCCGCTTCTCTGGCCCACGGTTCTGACGCTCGTCATGCTGCCCATCCTGCTCGGGCTCGGCACCTGGCAGGTACAGCGCCTGCACTGGAAGACGGATCTCATCGCGCGGATGGAAGCCCGCATGGCGGAAACGCCGCGTCCGCTGCCGCCGCGGAAGGACTGGGCCTCGCTCGACCTCGACAATCTCGAATACCGCCCCTTCACGGTCACGGGGCATTTCCTCAATGACCGCGAGATGCGCTATTTCACGCAGGATCGCGACACGAGCCAGCCGGGTTTTGCGCTCATCACGCCGTTGAAGCTGGACAGTCCGGGCGACGAGGGCGCCTATGTGCTGGTGGACCGG
>NZ_NYVD01000045.1 GCF_002684405.1 Parvibaculum sp.
ATGGTGAGCCAGATATCGGCATACCATTCCGGTTCGGCATATTCGCGGCTCTGGGTGACGCCCATCAGATAGCCGGTGGCGGCGATCACGATGAAGAGCTGATAGCCCCAGAACACGAACCAGGGTGCGATGTCGCCCGCCAGGCGCGTGCGGCAGGTGCGCTGCACGGCATAGAAGGAAGTCGCGATCAGCGCGTTACCGCCGAAGGCGAAGATCACCGCTGAAGTGTGCAGCGGACGCAGGCGCCCGAAATTGATGAAGGAGATGTCGAAGTTCAGGACCGGAAAGGCGAGCTGGAAGGCGATGACGACACCTACCAGGAAGCCTGCGATACCCCAGAACAGCGTCGCGATGACGCCTGCCTTGACGACGCCGTCATTGTAGCGACGCGCCTCGTCGGGCGAACCGTTCTCAAGCGCGTTGAAATGGCGCTGGCCGATCAGAAAGATGCCAGCGATGAAGGCGAAGGCGAAAACCCATGCATGGGTTGCCATCTGCCAGTCTGTTGCCTTTGCCGCCGTGACGACGCTCCAAAGCGCCCCCACGATCAGCGCCCCGATAACCGCGTAGGACGCGGCTGTCATGGTGCCGGGGATGTGGTCCCTCGGTTCACTCGAAACCGCCATGTGACGATCTCCTTTTAAGCTGTGCCTCAAAATCCGGGTGACCCCGGATGAATGTGCTGAATTCCCCTCTGGCGGATGAGTGGTGTTGCCTACGCCCCGCATCGCCAGCTGTACAAGTCCATAACATGATTGTGGGAAAGGCAAGAACAGACCAGCTTGCCGCGCTGCGAAATGTCGCATTCGGAGTAATACGTAGTCCTTGTGTGTCTCGAAAGGTGCGTCAGGCTGTGAGAATCGCGCGCCGGAAGCGGGCGAGCGACACGATCAAAAAGATCGCGCCGATGGCGGCCATGGCTGTCATTTGCGGCCAGACGATCGACAGATCGGCGCCTCGATAGAGAATCGCCTGAGAGAAAGCGACGAAATGCGTCGATGGCGATGCCTGCATCGCGTCCTGCAACCAGACAGGCATGCTCTCAAGCGGCGTGGATGAGCCCGACAGCAGCTGCATGAGAATGAGAATAGGCATCACAAGCAGGCCATACTGCGCCATGGAGGTGGTGAAGGTCGCGAGCAGGATGCCGAGCGCCGTGACGGAGAACTGGTAGAGAATCGCACCGGAGATAAAAAGCAGGAGAGAGCCGGATGTCTCCACACCCAGAACGCCGTGCACCATGATGACGAGCGAGAGCGTTGCCGCCAACACGATGACCATGCCGTTCGCCCAGAGTTTGGAGACCATGATCTCCATCGACGAGACGGGCATGACGAGGAGATGTTCCAGCGTGCCGTGTTCGCGTTCGCGGATGAGGGCGGCGCCTGCGAGGATCACCGACAGCATCGTGATGTTGTTGATGACTTCCATCACCGAGGTGAAAGGCACCGAATCGAGATTGGGATTGAAGAGCGCCCGGACGATCACATCAGCCTGTGCCTTCGGTATCTCGTCGGTCGAATAGAGGAAGCGCTGCACTTCCTGCTGCACGATGGACTGGATATAGGCTGCGCCATTGCCTGCCATGGACATGGCGGTCGCATCGACATTGACCTGCAATTCGGGCTGACGGCCCGCCAGCAGGTCGCGCTCGAAATTGGGCGGAATATCCAGAATGAAAATATATTTGCCCGTTTCCAGTGCGTTGCGGGACTGGGCGGTATTGATTTCCACGGATTGCTGGAAGTAGGGCGGCAGCAGCGCGGAAGCAATTCGGCGCGACAGGGTGGAGTGATCCTCGTCGATTACGGCGACGGAGGCGTTGGCGACCTCGAATTTGACGCCGCTCGCCACCTCATAGATGCCCCATGAAAAGGCATAGACGATGAGGAAGACGAGCACCGGGTCGGCGCGCAGCGAGCGCAGCTCCTTGACGCCCAGACGGAAGATGTTGAGCAGGCGTCGTTTCAGCGGGACTTTGTGAGCGCGGGCCATCACTTCTCCTGCTTGCGTAGGGCGAGACGCGCCAGAAACAGAAATCCGACGACGAAAGCCGCCAGTGCGACATGGTTCTGCCAGAGATCGGCGAAGCCGAGCCCCTTGGTGACGCTGCCGGTGCTGATCTGCTGGAACCAGGAAGAGGGAAAGAGTTTGCCGATATATCGGGAGGCCCCTTCGAGGCTCGAAACCGGTGTCAGCATGCCGGAAAAGTTGATGGCAGGCGTTACCGCGATAATGGCGGTGGCGAATAGCGCGGCGATCTGGCTCTGCACGAAGGAAGAGACGACCAGGCCGAAGGCAGTTGCCGCGGACACATAGAGAAGCCCGCCGGTGAGGAGCGCCGTCAGCGAACCGGAGACCGGCACATGAAAGAGAAAACGGCCCATGAGGAGCAGCGTGAGAAAGCTCGCAAAGGCCAGCGCGACATAAGGCAGTTGTTTGCCGAGCAGGAATTCAAGCCGTGTCACGGGTGTCGCGCGGAAATTGGCGATGGAGCCCAGTTCTTTTTCGCGCACCACACCCACGGCCGTCATGATCGCCGGGATCAGGATCATCAACAGCATGTAGCCGCCGGGCACGATCGAATAGACGCTCTTGAACGCCTGATTGTAGAGGAAGCGGGTTTCGATGGTGTAAGGCGTTGCCGTCGCCACCGCGCCGGGTGGGCGCAGCCGCTGGGCATATTGCGCAATGATGGCTTCCGCATAGCCGATCGCCGTTTCCGCCCGGAAGGGGTTGGAGCCGTTCACCAGCAGGGCGACTTCCGGCTGGCGACCGCCGATCAGGTCGCGGCCGAAATCGGAGGGGATTTCGATGGCGAGCGTGATGTCGTTGCTTTTCAGCCGCCGGTAGCGTTCGGCCGGGCCGGTGATGGCCGGCATTTGCTTGAAGTAGCGCGATCCCTCGAAGCCTTCCAGCAGGGTGCGGCTTTCCAGGCTGTGGTCCTGATCGTAGGCGGCGTAGGGAATGTCCTCCACATCGAAGGAAATGCCATAGCCGAGCGTGATGAGCAGGATGAGCGGTCCCATCAGGGCGAAGGAAAGCCTGACCGGGTCGCGTAGCAGCTCAATCGCCTCGCGGCGCGTATAGGCCCAGAGCCGCCTCGGGCTGAAATGCCGCCGGCCTGTGCGGGGGGTCGTGGCCGCAGAGGTTTCCACGGGCAGGTCATCAGGCGCATCGGAGGTCAGGGCGTTTTCGAATTCCGGTAGTTGGGCGGCTTCGCGCAGCCAGTCCACAAAGGCCTCTTCCAGCGTTTCTTCGCCGCGCTGGGCGGCAAGCGCATGAGGATCGCCGACCGCGAGCACGCGGCCCGCATGCATCAGCGAGACGCGGTCGCAGCGTTCGGCCTCGTTCATGAAATGGGTGGAGAGGAAGATCGTCACGCCGTCGCGGCGGGAGAGGTCGATCAGATATTGCCAGAACTGGTCGCGCGCGATCGGGTCCACCCCCGAAGTGGGTTCGTCGAGAATGAGGATTTCGGGATTGTGGATCACGGCGACCGCCAGCTGCAGGCGCTGGCGGATGCCGAGGGGCAGCGCTTCGGGGCGGCTGTGTTCGACATGGGCGAGGTCGAAGCTCTGCAGCATCTCGGCCACACGGGCTTCGCGTTTTTCGAGCGGAATGTGGAACAGCTCGGCGTGCAGCTCGAGGTTCTGGCGTACGGTGAGTTCGCTATAGAGCGAAAAGGATTGCGACATGTAGCCGACGCGCCGTCTCGTCGCCATGTCGCGCGCATCGAGCGGATTGCCGAAGAGCTTGGCCTCGCCTTCGCTGACCGGAAGCAGGCCCGTCAGCATTTTCATGGTGGTGGTCTTGCCGCAGCCATTGGAGCCGAGGAAGCCGAAGATCTCGCCGGGCTCGATGCGGAAGCTTACATCGTCCACCGCGACGAAATCGCCAAAACGACGCGTGAGTCCCTTCGCTTCGATGGCTGCCGTGCCGCCGTCGGAATGCCGGGGAGGGACGGTTACCGTATGGTGGTGCCGGCGCTTTTCTTCGGGCAACAGTGCGATAAAGGCTGCCTCGAGTGTCTCGTGCCCGCCGGCCCGGCGGACGTCCTCCGGTGTGCCGGTCGCGAGAATGTGTCCGTCATCCATTGCGGCCAGCCAGTCGAACCGGTCGGCTTCTTCCATATAGGCGGTGGCGACGAGCACGCTCATCTGCCGCCGCCGGGCGCGGATGCGGTCGATCAGATCCCAGAACTGGCGGCGCGAAAGCGGGTCCACGCCGGTCGTCGGTTCGTCGAGAATGAGAAGATCGGGATCGTGAATGAGCGCGCAGCACAGCCCGAGCTTCTGCTTCATACCGCCCGAAAGCGCCCCGACCGCGCGGTCTGGAAACGGCGCAAGCCCGGTCGCGGTGAGAAGCTCGTCGATGCGCTCGCGTCTTGCCTCGGCGGACAGGCCGAACAGCCGCCCGAAGAAATCGAGGTTTTCTTCCACGCTCAGCGTCGGGTAGAGGTTCTTGCCGAGGCCTTGCGGCATATAGGCGATGCGGATGTGGCAGCGGCTGCGATGGGCGCGGTTGCGCATATCGCCGTCCAGCACGCTCACCTTTCCCGACTGGATCTGTCGGACGCCCGCCAGAATGGCCAGCAGCGTCGATTTGCCGACGCCGTCCGGCCCGATGAGCCCGGCCATGCAGCCGGCGGGAATGTTGAGAGACACATCCTCCAGCGCGGCATTATCCCCGTATCGATGGGTGAGGGACTGAATCCGTGCGACGTTCGGGGCGACGGTCGGGACGACATCCTTCATGGTGCCGTTCCCCTTATCAGCCCTGATCCGATCCGGCGCCGCCCGCCGGGACGCTTTGCGCGGGCGTGCTTTCGGGAAGCGCGACCTTCAGCCGGTCGGGCCAGGCGGTCGCGGGATCGAGCTTCACATAGCCGACGCCGCGCACGCCGGTCTTCACGCGCTTTTCGAAGCGGGCGAGCAGGTCGGGGTCGATGCTGAGTTTGACCCGGAACATCAGATTGTCGCGCTCTTCCTGCGTCTCCACCGATTTCGGCGTGAATTGCGCCTCGCTGGAGACGAAGGTCACCTTGGCGGGGATGACGTAATCGGCGGCCGGATCGAGGATCAGCCGGGCCTCGCCGCCAAGCGAGAGGCGGCCTGCCTCGCGGGCGGGCAGGAAGATCGTCATATAGACGTCGGAGACATCGAGCAGCGTGACGACGGTGCCGCCCGCGGCAAGGACTTCGCCGGGTTCGGCGACACGGTACTGGACGCGGCCCGCGCGCGGCGCGACGAGGTCCATGTCATCCAGCATGTTTTGCAGCTGGTCGAACCGGGCCCTGGCGGCTTCGATGGCGGAGGCGGCTTCCGCTTCCGCGGCCTGGGAGGTGGTGAGCGCGGCCTCGGCGGAGCGGAGCCTCGCCCGGCGCTGGTCGAGCGTCTCGGTGGAAAGATGTCCTTTCCGGTTCAGGGTGACTGCGCGCTGATATTCGGCCTTGGCGAGATCGAGTTCCGCCTTGCGCTGGGCGATGGCCGCCACGGCCTGCGCCTTGGCATGTTCGGCGCGGCTGACTTCGGCTTTGGCCGCGGCCACCTGGGCCCTGGTCTGGACGGCGTCCATGGACGCGACCTTCTGGCCGGCCTCCACGAAATCGCCTTCCCGCACATAGATGTCGTCTACGCGTCCGGCATATTTCGTGGCCACATTGACCTGCTCGGCCTCGATCCGCCCGTTCGACATGGCGATCCCGTCGGGAAGGCCGTCCTGCAGGCTGGCATACCAGTAATACCCCGCAGCCGATGCGACGAGGACCGCAATCAGGGCGGCCAGGTATTTTCTGTAACGAGGATCCTGATAGATCGGCAGCTCGGACATGGGGCCTCGCGGATGTATTGAGTTGAACGGACTCACATAGAAGTAGCAGCCATTACCAGCTTTGTCGGCGCGGCACAGAGACCTGGATCAAATTCGGCGAGGAAGACGGGTCGGCGTGTCCCGAACGGACATTGTTTGAATCAACTACGGAGTACGACACCGCATTAACTAAGCGTAATGAAGTGTAACGCCCCCGTCGCCTATAGAATTGCGCAGTCTGAAGAGGAAGATCCGGCATCAATACAATTTGCCAGCAATTTTGATTGACAATGGGACTGTGCCAATCAGACGTGTCGTGATATGGAGAGCCGCCCGGTTGGGGGCCCTCTTGCAAACGAGACCCCCCGAAAGGCGATCCTTCACCTCCAGCGTCAACTGGGCGATGGAAGGACGTTTGCCGGTCCCGAGGCTGTCTGCCTCGACTGCGTCATAAAAAAACAGATGGTTACGGGCGCAGTGACGATCAAGTGGGAACGGATGTCGGGCAATCGGGTACGCGCCTTTCAGGGCACGTACCTAAAGAACAAAAAGAAGAGCGAACGCTCCAGCGGTTTGATGTGACCTTCGAGGCATCCTCTTGCAAAAGGATGCTCGTCCCAAGGGGAGGTTATTTTGCAGCGTATTGAAAACATCGTGTTTGCCCTGCGTACGGTCATTCTGATCGCGCTCGGTATCATGACGGTGGTGATGGGCTACTTCGCCCTGAACCTGCGGATGGATGCAGGCTTCACGAAGATGCTTCCGATCGATAATCCGTATATCGAGAATTTCTTCAAATATTCCGAAGGCTTCGGCGGCGGTAACCGCATCCTCGTCGTCCTGGAAAACAAGAAGGGTGACATCTTCACCCCGGAGTTTCTGGGTAAGCTGAAGGACGCCACCGACGATGTGTTCTACATCCCCGGCGTTGCTCGTCATACGGTGACCTCTCTTTGGACGCCGAACACGCGCTATATCGCGGTGACGGAGCAGGGCCTGGAAGCCGGCGACGTCATTCCGGCAAACTTCAAGCCGGACGAGGCGAGCATCCAGCGCGTGATGAAGAACGTGCTGCGGGCGAACCTGCCGGGCCGTCTGGTCTCCTCCGACTTCAAGTCGGCGATGATCCGGGCCGAGCTTCTCGATGTGAACCCCGAGACGCAGAAGCCGCTCAACTATTTCGACGTGGCGGCCAAGCTCGAAAAAGACATTCGCGACAAATATGTCGATGCGAACACCGATGTGAAAATCGTCGGCTTCGCGAAGCTCACCGGCGATATCGCGGATGGCGCGAAATCGGTGGTGTACTTCTTCATCGTCGCCTTCCTGCTCACCTGTTTCATGCTCTGGCTCTATTGCCGCTCGCTGCCGCTGACGGTGGTGACGGTGGGCGCCTCGCTGTGTTCGGTGATCTGGCAGTTCGGCTTGCTGCATATTCTCGGTTACGGCCTCGACCCGCTCGCGGTGCTGGTGCCGTTCCTGGTCTTCGCCATCGGCGTTAGCCATGGCGTGCAGCAGGTGAACATGGTGGGCGCGGAAATGGCCGCCGGCCTCGACAAGGAACAGGCCGCGCGCGCGACCTTCTCCTTCCTGCTGCGTCCGGGCTCCGTGGCGCTGCTGACGACGCTGGCCGGTTTCGCGACGCTCTACATCATTCCGATCGGCATGATCAAAGAGCTGTCGGTGACGGCCTCCATCGGTATCGGCTTCAAGATCATTTCCAACCTGATCATGCTGCCGCTGCTCGTGTCCTACATCGCGCCCGGTCCGGAATATGGCGAGAAGGTCCGCAAGGCGATGGCGACGCGTGCCCATCTCTGGCCGTATCTTGCCAGTCTTGCCCGGCCGCGCGTGGCGATGGTCTTCGTGACCATCTGCTTCGTGATCGGCATGGTCGGTCTTTACGAGTCCCGCGACAAGCAGATCGGCGACGTGCATGCCGGTGCCGGCGAGCTTTGGCCGGACAGCCGCTATAACCGCGATAGCCGCTACATCGCCGAACATTTCTCGCTTGGCCTCAACGTGCTCGGTGTGATTGCCGAAACGAAGAACCAGGTGATCTGTATCGACTACTCCAAGATGCACTATCTGGAGCGGTTCTCCTGGTACATGCGCAATGTCCCGGGCGTGCAGTCGGTGGTGTCTCTGCCCATCGTCGGCAAGCAGATCAATGCGCTGTGGCAGGAAGGCAACCAGAAATGGCAGGCGCTGCCGCGGAACCCCGCCGCGCTTGCCCAGGCGACGTCCAGTGTGGGCAGTTCTACGGGTCTGGTGAATGCCGACTGTACGACGGCGGCCATCCAGATCTTCCTGACCGATACGAAGGCGAAGACCGTGAACACGGTCGTCGGCGCGGTCGAGAAGTGGAAGGCCAATCCCGAGAATGCCCGCGACGATATGGACCTGCTCATCGGTACGGGTAACGTGCCGATCGTGGCGGCGACCAACCATGAAGTGGCGAGTTCGGAACTTCCGATGCTGCTCTATGTGTATCTGGTGGTGATGTCGCTCGTGATCCTCACCTATCGGGAATGGCGCGGCTCGCTGGTTTGCGTGCTGCCGCTGATCCTCTCGACCATCATCGGCGACTGGTTCCTGACGGCCTTCGGTATCGGCCTCAAGATCTCCACGCTGCCGGTGCTGGCCATCGCGGTGGGTATCGGCGTGGACTACGGTATTTACGAATACAACCGTATCCAGCGCTATCTGCGCATGGGGCTGACGCCTTACGAAGCCTATCTGCAGGCGCTGAACGATGTGGGTTCGGCCACCATGTTCACCGGCGGTACGCTGGCGATCGGTGTGTCCACCTGGATCTTCTCCGCGCTCAAGTTCCAGGCGGATATGGGCCTGCTGCTCACCTTCATGTTCATCGTGAACATGGTCGGTGCGGTGACCCTGCTGCCCGCCCTGGTCGCGGTGGTGGAGTATTTCTTCCCGCTGAAGCGCGAGCCGCTTTCGCCGGAAGAGGCCAGTGCCATCAAGCGCGGTCACTGACCCCGCGCTTTACATAAACGCTGAATAAGGGCGGCCCCGGAAACGGGTGCCGCCCTTTTCTTTTGCCCGTTCCGGTGTCGCCGACTCCTAAATTTGACTAATTAGTCATCTTATGACTATATAGTCATATCGAGTTTCGGGAGGAGCCTTGTGGCTGGAGAGCGTCTTGTAAAATCCGCGATGGACGGGCCGGTGGTTTCGCGCCGGCGTGAGCGCATGCGGCAGATTCTGGTCGAGGCGGCGATGCGTCTTTTCGCCCGGCAGGGCGTGGACGCCACCACCATCGACGAGATCGTCGAGACGGCGGGCGTCGCCAAAGGCACCTTCTACAATTACTTCACCGACCGATTGGAGATCGCCCGCGAGGTCGCCCGCACCATCCGCGCCGAAATCAACGGTGCGGTCGAGGAGCTCAATCAGGGGATTGAGGATCCGGCGGAGCGGATATCGCGCGGCGTCAGGCTCTATTGGGCCATGACCGTGCTCGATCCTGTGAAGGCGCAGATGCTGGCCCGCATCTATGACGGCGGCATCGATATGCATCGCGGGCTGAACCAGCATCTGCTCGGCGATATCGACGATGGCCTTGCCAAAGGCCGTATCGCGGCGGCTGACCGGGAGACTGTTCTTCATTTCGTGCTCGGTGTGGCGACCGCTGGCCTGGCGGCGCTCATCCATGGCGGCGCGCCGGAGGAGGTCGCACGCGGCGAGGGCTATGCCCGGAACATGGCGGTCATGCTGCTTCAGGGGTTCGGTCTGTCACCGGCCGAGATCGACAATGTTTTGACGCGCCCTTTCGACGTTTCCCGTCTTTCCGTTTTTCGTAAGGCGTCGTGAGCGGGCCGGATAAGGAGGAGACCATGAGCAGCATTATCAAGGCGACGGACATTGCCTATGTCCGTTTTTCCGCGCCCGATCTCGACCGGATGGAGGCGTTCCTCAAGGATTTCGGCCTGCATGTGGCCGGCCGCAGCGAGGACACGCTTTACATGCGGGCGAACGGTCCGGCACCCTTCTGCCATGTGACGCATAAGGGCGAGGCCGGCTTCGTCGGGCTCGGCTTTTATGCGGCGAACGAAGGCGACCTCAAGAAACTCGCCGAAGCCGAGGGGCTCGCCGTGGAAGCATCCGATGCGCCGGGCGGCGGTGCCCGCGTGCGGCTGACTGATCTGGACGGTTTCCCTATCGATGTGGTGGCGGGGCAGACGCCTGCCGATCCGCTGCCTCTGCCGGAACCGCTTTCCTTCAATGCCGACGACCGGTACCCGCGGCTTGGCGCGACGAAGCGCATCGCGGCGGGGCCGTCGCATGTCATGCGTCTCGGTCATGCCGTGCTCGACGTCACCGATTTCCGCGCGAGCGAGGCCTGGTACAAGGCCCGGCTCGGCTTCGTCACCTCGGACGAGATCGAACTTGCGCCCGACGCGCCGCTTGGCGCCTTCCTGCGCTGCGATGGCGGCGAGCGCTATGTCGATCACCACACGCTCTTTCTCGTCGGCACGGGCAAGCCGGGCTTCAACCATGCCGCCTGGCAGGTCGCGAATTTCGACGACCTGATGGCCGGTCACAGCCATCTGGAACAGGCGGGCGCAGCCCATGTCTGGGGCGTCGGACGGCACATCCTTGGGAGCCAGATCTTCGACTATTGGCGGGACCCGTGGGGCCACAAGGTCGAGCACTGGACCGATGGCGATCTCTTCAACAATGAAACGCCGCCCGGCAAGGCGGGGATCGATGCGCTGATGGGCGCGCAATGGGGCCCGGACGCCCCGCCCGCCATGGCCGAATAAGAGGAAACAGGGAAAAGACATGAAACTCGCAACCTTTACGCATCAGGGCAAAACGCGCATCGGCGTGGTCAAGGGCGACGCGATCGTCGATCTTTCCGCCGCCGCGCCGTCCCTGCCGACGGAGATGATCGGTTTTCTGGAAGCCGGGGATGCGGCGATGGATGCCGCGCGCAAGGCCGCCGATGGCGCCGCCACCATTCCGCTCTCGGATGTGACGCTCGAAGCGCCGGTGCTACGGCCCGGCAAGGTGCTCGCCTGCGGGCTCAACTATATGGACCATGTCAAGGAATCCGGCATGGAAGTGCCCAAGCACCAGATCTGGTTCACCAAGCAGCACAACTGCATCGCCGCGCCTTATGCGCCCATCGAACTGCCCGAGGTTTCCTCGCTGCTCGATTACGAGGCGGAGATGTGTTTCGTGATCGGCAAGCGCTGCAAGGATGTGCCGAAGGAGCGTGCGCATGAAGTGATTGCGGGCTATTTCGTGGGCGACGATGTGAGCGTGCGCGACTGGCAGCTGCGCGCAAATGCCTGGACCATGGGCAAGTCCTTCGACACGCATGGCCCCATCGGCCCGTGGATCACCACGGCGGACGAAGTGCCCGATCCGCATGCGCTCGACATCAAGTGCTGGGTGAATGGCGAGCTGCGCCAGAACTCCAACACCAAGCACCTCATCTTCAATTGCTTCGACCAGATCGTCGAACTGAGCACCGCCTTCACGCTCGATGTGGGCGACGTGATCTTCACCGGCACGTCGTCGGGCGTGGGCGGGGCGATGAAGCCGCCGCAATTCCTCAAGGAAGGCGATGCTGTGCGCGTCGAGGTGGAAGGTCTCGGCGCCATCGAGAACAAGGTCGTCGCACAGGACAGGAAAACGCTCATCGGCGGACGATGAAACGGGGGAGGGAAGAGATGGAAAAGACGGATGTTCTGATTGCAGGCCTCGGGCCCGTGGGGGCCGCGCTGGGCGTCTATCTCGCACGCTCGGGCGTGAAGGTGACGGTTGTCGAAAAGACGGATGAGGTCTATCCGATGCCGCGCGCCGCGCATCTCGATCATGAGACGATGCGCCTTCTGGACCTCGCAGGCGGTGCGGAGGCGGTCGCAGGAAACAGCCAGCCGCTTTCCTCCTATGAATTTCGTAATGCAAAGGGCGATCTGCTGCTCGGCTTCCGTCCGCGGGCTGCGCTCGCCGATACGGGTTGGCCCTATACCTCCATGTTCCATCAGCCGACGCTGGAAATCGCCTTGCGCGAGGCGCTTTCCGCCGAACCCAGTGCCTCTGTTCGCCTCGGCGTGTCGCTGGTTGGCTATACGGACGGTCCCGACGGCGTGACCGCCGAGATCGAAGGGCCGGACGGCAAAACGCAGATCGCCGCGCGCTATCTCGTCGGGTGCGATGGCGGGCAGAGCACGGTCCGGCGTCTTGCCGGTATCGGGCTCGACGATATGGGCTTCGACGAACCCTGGCTCGTCATCGACACACTGCTGAAAAACGGCACCACGCGGCTTTCCACCATCGGCCTGCAGCATTGCGATCCGGCGCGGCCGGTCACCTCCATGCCGATGGCGCCGGGGCGGCATCGCTGGGAGTTCATGCTGCTGGAGGGCGAGACGCCGGAAGAGGTGATGACGGATGAAGCGATCGACGCGATGATCGCGCCCTTTGCCGATCCGAAGAGCCTGAGCGTGGAGCGTCGGGCGGTTTATCGCTTCCACGCCGTTTTCGCCGAGCGCTGGCGTGACGGCCATGTGATCCTGGCGGGCGATGCCGCGCATCAGATGCCGCCCTTCATGGGGCAGGGGCTGTGTTCGGGCGCACGCGATGCGGCAAATCTCGGCTGGAAGCTCGCCGCCGTCATCAAGGGTGAGGCGGATCAGGCGTTGCTCGACAGTTTCCAGCCCGAACGCGAGCCGCATGTGCGTGACATCACGGAGATGGCGGTTTCCATGGGCAGGATCGTCTGTACGCAGGACGAGGCGGAGGCCGCCGCGCGCGATGCGGGCATGATGCAAAAGCCGGAAGCGGAGCGTTTCGATGCGACGCCGACCCTGCGGGGGATGGCGTCCGGCGTGATCGAGGGCGGCGGCGCGGTGGCGCCCTCACTGGTCGGCAAGGCGGGCGAGCGGCCCGACCGGGCTTTGGGCATGTCGCCTTTCCTCGTGGTGGCGAAACGCGCCGATGCACCGGCCGATAAGGGCGGTATGCAAATCGTCGCGCTGGACGAGCATGAGGGAGAGGGCGTGGAGCCTTTCTTCGCCCTGATGGGCGATGCGCCGGCCATGCTGGTCCGGCCCGACCGCTATGTGTTCGGCACGGGCGAGCCCGCCTCGCTGCTGACGGCGTGGGCGGCCTATCTCAAGACCGGGCGGGCAGGGATGCAGGCGGCGGCCTGACCGTTCATTCCTGTACGTTTCTGAGCGCGAAGGAGAGGGCGGTTCCGGCCAGCGCGGAGGCGGACAGGAAGATCAGCGCCGCCAGCGTGCTGAAGCTCAGGATCGCGCCCAGTATTGCGCCATAGACGAGCAGTGCGAACCCCATCAGCGTGTTGGCCAGCGCGGTATATTGCGCGCGGGTTTCCGAGGTCGCCATGTCCACAAGCTGTGTCTTGCGGCCGATGCGGATGCCCGCATGGGCGATGGAGAGGATGAAGAGCGCGGCCACCAGCACCAGCGGGTGCGCCAGTGCCGAATGCATGAAGATCCAGAGCATGGCGATGACGGCGGCAAGGGTGCCTGCAATGGCGGAACCGAGCCCCATGGCCATGCGGCTGGAGCGGTCGGCGAGCGAGCCCCAGATGGAGGAGCTGACCGCACCGGCAACGCCGGTTGCTGCCATCAGCAGGCCAAGGCTCGCCAGTGAGCCTCCCGTTGCCTCATGCGCGATGGAGACATAGATCGGCGCGGCGAGCGCGGAACTCAAAAGCAATATGCGCGCGGTGAGGAAGTGGCGGAACTCGCGGTTCGTGAAGAGGATGCCGCGCATTTCGTTCAGGCTGTCCATCAGGCCGACGCCGCCTTCCGTCGCGCCGGGGACTTCCTCCACACCGGCAAAGACGAGACCGCCCCCGATCCAGAACGCGCCGCCCGCTGCGATCAGCGCCAGTATGACGTCCTGACGCTCGCGCAGTTCCGGTATCAGGGCGACGGCGGCGCCCACACAGGCCGTGACGATGCCGCCGATCAGCGTGGCATAGCCGGAAACGCGGCCGCGGCGATTTTTGGAGACGGTCTTTCCGAGCGTGTCCTTGGAGGCGACGGAGGACACCCCGCGGGCAAGGCTCAGCAGGGTGAGGAGCACGATGATGCCCCAGCCCGTGGCGGTGCCGCCGAAACCGGCGAGCACGATTGCGGCCATGGCCAGCGCCGTCAGCCCTTGCGCAATGGCGCCGCCGACCCAGAACCATTTGCGGACGGCGAAATGGCGCACCACGCTGCCGACGATCAATTGCGGGAAGAGCGCCAGCGCCTCGCGGATCGGCACGAGCAGGCTCACCATGAAGGCGGGCGCGCCGATGGCGGCGAGCAGCCAGGGCAGCACGGTCTTGGGGTTTACCAGACCGTCGGAAATCTGGCTCATCGCCTGGGACAGCGTGGTACGGACGAAATTGCGGGGCTGTTCGTGGCAGGCGGCTTCGGGAATGTCGCGGCAGAGGCGCGCGGCGTCCTCGCCGATGGCGAGATCGTAGATTTGCTGCGAAAGCGTGGTGTCCTGCTTTGCCATTTCGCGGAAGGGCCCTTTCTCGTGATTGGACGAGAGAATAGGCCCTCCCCGCGTTCAGGCAAGTATGGCCGTCAGGCCGCTTTCTTCTTCATCGAATAGCGGATGGGCAGGCGTTTCAGCCCGCTCACGAAGGAGGCCTGCACCCAGGCGGGGTCGCCGGCCAGTTCGATATGGTCGAGCCGGCTCAGCAGTTCCTTGTAGAGCGAACGAATTTCCATCTTGGCCAGATGCTGGCCGAGGCAGAGATGCGCGCCATAGCCGAAAGCGACATGCTTGTTGGGCGAGCGGTCGATGCGGAAGGTGAAGGGGTCCTCGAACACGTCCTCGTCGCGATTGGCCGACCAGTAGCACATCATCATGTTCTCGCCCGGCTTGATCTTCTGCCCACGGAGTTCGTATTCCGCGTTCGGCGTGCGGAAGAAGTGCTTCACGGGCGTCGACCAGCGGATGAATTCGTCCACGGCCCTGGGCAGCATCTCCTCGGGGTTGGCGCGGAGCTTTGCAAGTTCGCCGGGGTTTTCCAACAGCGCATGGAGCCCGCCCGCGGTGGAGGAGCTTGTCGTGTCGTGACCCGCCGTGGCGACGATGACGTAATAGGACATCGCTTCCAGATGGCCGATGGTTTCGCCGTCGATGGTCGCATTGGCGATGACGGTCGCCACATCGTCGCGCGGGTTCTTGCGGCGGTCTTCGGTGATGGCGGTGAAGTAATTGAAGAAGTCGGCGACCGTGTTGTTGAAGTCGGTGTTCTCGTCGCGCTTCATGTCCGGGTCGGTGGAACCGAAAAGTTCCTGCGTCAGCTTCAGCATGAAGGCTTCGTCTTCGGCGGGTACGCCCAGCACCGTCATGATGACGCGCAAGGGATACCAGACCGCGACTTCCGACACGAAGTCGCATTCGCCGCCGAGGGCCTCCATCCGATCCACATACATGCGGGCGAGATCGCCGATATCGCTTTCGAGCTTTTTAAGGTTCGGCGGCATGAACCATGCCTGTGTGAGCCCGCGATAGTTGCGATGGTCGGGATTGTCCATATCCACCAGCGAGCGGACGATGTGATGGTCGCCGCCGGTATAATCGAGCACCGCCTGCTCGGTCTCGATGGTCTGGAGCGTCAGGCGCGGATCGTTCAGGAAGATGTCGTTCTGGCGTTCCACTTCCATGATGTCGGCGTGTTTCGACACCACCCAGAAGGGCCGGTATCCCTCCGGTTCCACCCAGCGCACGGGATCGTTCTTCCTGAGCCAGGTAAAGAGCTCGTGATAGCGGTCCGGATGGGCATAGGTCTTCGGATCGGCAACGGCATTGTCGATCGTTTTGCGATCTGCATTTTCGAACATGGCTGGGGTTTCCTCGGCTTCAGCGTGCCGCAATCGGGACCGGAGCGTGCCGCAATCGGGACCGGAGCGTGCCGCAATCGGGACCGGGGTTTTTGTTTCGGTTCGTATTCCGGATGGGCGCGGCGGTTACGTTGCGTCAATTCCCTGCGGCGCGTTTTTCAGTGCCGGGAAGGACGATAGGCCAGCCATGCGGGGCTGGACAAGAGCGATTCCATGTACAAGATGGCGCGGAAAAGAATGGCATAGTGCCTGTAAAAACAGACGAAACAGGCGGTGTGGCGCGGGCCTTTGCCGGTGTCACCAAGCACTCGAAGGAGATGAGGAAATGGCTGAAGCATATATCGTAGCAGCCGCGCGCACGGCCGGTGGCCGCAAGGGCGGTCGTCTCAAGGACTGGCATCCGGCCGATCTCGGCGGCGCGGTGATCGATGCGCTCGTGGAGCGGTCCGGTGTCGATGGCGGCGAAGTGGAAGACGTGATCTTCGGCTGTGTGGGCCAGGTCGGCGAACAGGCGATCAACATCGCGCGCAACGCGGTGCTCGCCTCCAAGCTGCCGGAACATGTGCCGGCGACCTCGGTGGACCGCCAGTGCGGGTCGTCGCAGCAGGCGCTTCACTTCGCGGCGCAGGCCGTGATGTCGGGCGCGATGGACATGGTGCTCGCGGGCGGCGTCGAAAGCATGACGCGTGTGCCGATGGGTCTTTCCGCCGCGCTTCCGGCCAAGAACGGCTTCGGCAATTACATGAGCCCGAAGATCGTCGAGAAATACCCGAACGTGCAGTTCTCGCAGTTCGCGGGCGCTGAGATGATCGCGAAGAAATACGGCCTGTCCAAGGAGCAGCTCGACGAGTTCTCCTTCCGGAGCCACCAGAAGGCCATCAAGGCGACGCAGGCCGGTGCCTTCGACGAGGAAGTCGTGCCGGTGGAAGTGACGCTGGAAGACGGCTCCAAGGAAATGCACAAGGTGGATGAAGGCATCCGCTTCGATGCCAGCCTTGAAGGCATTCAGGGTGTGAAGCTTCTGGTCGAGGGCGGCGCGCTGACCGCTGCCTCCTCCTCGCAGATCTGCGACGGCGCCTCGGGCGTGCTGGTCGTCAGCGAGGAAGCGCTGAAGCGCCACAACCTGACGCCGCTGGCGCGTGTCCATCACATGCATGTGACGGGCGGCGATCCGGTCGTCATGCTCGAAACGCCGATCCCGGCCACCGAGCAGGAGCTGAAGCGCGCGGGCATGAAGATCGACGACATCGACATCTTCGAAGTCAACGAAGCCTTCGCCTCCGTGCCGATGGCCTGGCTGCAGAAGACGGGCGCCGATCCGGAGCGTCTCAACGTCAATGGCGGTGCCATCGCGCTCGGCCATCCGCTGGGCGGGTCGGGCACCAAGCTCATGTCGACGCTGATCTATGCGCTGAAGAACAACAACAAGCGCTACGGCCTGCAGACCATGTGCGAAGGCGGCGGGCTTGCCAATGTGACGATCGTCGAACGCCTCTGATCGCGTTTGCTGTCATCTGAAAGTCGAAGGGCGGAGCAGCCGGGCTGCTCCGCCCTTTTTGTTCGCGCCGCCGTGGAGGGGACACGGTGGGGGAGAGGTGCGAACAAAATTCCTCGCGGCGTCAGTGGCCGCCGCCATCCCCGCCGCCGCTGCTGCCGCTGCCACTGCCACCGATGATTTCGGGCTTCTTCAGGATCGGCATGGTCAGAAGCATGGCGGCAAAGCAGATCGTCAGGACGAAGAAGCAGTCGGCGAAGGCCATCACGGTCGCGTCGCGCGTCATCAGCCCGTAGAGCTCTTTCACGGTCGCAAGCGGGGCGTCGATGCCCGGCGTCTGGCCGATATGGGCCTGAAGCCCGGCCAGCGCCTGATCGGTCGCGGCGCGTCCATGCACGAAGAAGTCGCGCAGCCGGTCCTTGTGAAGGTCGATGCGGTTGATCAGCACCGTGTTGATGACGGCAAGGCCGAGCGCGCCGCCGAGATTGCGCATCAGATTGTAGAGGCCGCTCGCATTCTTGAGCTGTTCGGGCGAGAGCGTGCCGAGCGCCAGCGTATTCACCGGCACGATGCAGAACATGAGGCCGATCCCGCGAATGACCTGCGGCCAGAAGAGCTGGTCGAAGCCCCATTCCCAGGTGATGCCGAGCATCTGGTAGTTGGAAATGGCGAGCATGCCGAAGCCGATGGAAATCAGCACGCGGATATCGACCTTCTGACTCAGAATGCCGGCGAGCGGCGCGGACAAGAACTGGCAGATGCCGGTCACGAACATGATCTGACCGATCTGGCTGGCGCTCAGGCCCCGCACTTCCGACAGGAAGAGCGGATAGAGATAGGTCAGGCCGTAAAGACCGACGCCGAGGAAGAGGCTCAGCAGCGAACCGATCGCGAAATTCGCATTGCGATAGGCCTTGAGGTCGACGATCGGGTCGTCTCTCGTCAGCACATGGGCGATGAAATAGGCGCCGGAGATGACGCAGACGACGCTGAACCACCAGATGGTGTTGTCATTGAGCCAGTCGTTGCGGGGGCCTTCCTCCAGCACATATTCGAGCGAGCCGAGAAAGAGCGCCATCAGGCCGATGCCGGCCAGGTCGATCTTGTTCAGGAGCGAGAAATCGGGCTTGTCGAGATCGACGAGGAACCATACCGCCGTGGCGACGACGATGCCGGGAATGACATTGATGAGGAACAGCCAGTGCCATGACAGCGCATCGGTGATGTAGCCGCCCAGCGTCGGGCCGATGGTGGGCGCGAGCGTCACGACAAGGCCGATCATCACCGAGACATTGGCGCGCTTTTCCGGCGGGAAGACACTGCCATAGGCGGCGGAGAAGACCGACGGGATCATGGCGCCGCCGATAAAGCCCTGCAGCGCGCGATAGACGATCATCGTCTCGATATTGGTCGCGGTGGCGCAGAGCAGGCTCATGAATGTGAAGCCGCCCGCGGAGATCACGAAGATGTAGCGCGTGGACAGGAGCCGGGACAGCCAGCCCGACATCGGGATCATCACCACTTCGGCGATCAGATAGGAAGTCTGGACCCAGCTGATTTCTTCGGTGCTGGCGGAAAGTCCGGCCTGAATGTCGCCGATGGAGCTTGCGACGATCTGGATGTCCAGGATCGCCATGAACATGCCGACGACCATGAACATGAAGCCTGCCACGCGCCGGGCGGAAAACTCGCCGGCGCCGCCGTCATCGGTTGTGTCGAGACTTGTCATGTCGCGTTCCCCTCAGCATCGCCTAGCGGGATTCCGCCAGCGCGCGATGCTTTTCGGGCGCGGTGCCGAAAACGCCATTTGCGTTGGCGGGGGCGTTGCCGGTTGCACTGGCGGCTTGGCTGCCGTCGCCGGTCCGCGTGTCCACGGTGACGGTGACAGACAGGCCGGGCCGCAGATATCCGGCAAGCTTGTTCGCGTCGGGCAGTGCGATGCGCACAGGCACGCGCTGCACGATCTTGGTGAAATTGCCGGTCGCGTTCTCGGCGGGCAGCAGGCTGAAGACCTGACCGCTGGCGGGCGAGAAGCTTTCGACGGTGCCCTTGATCTCGGTATCCGGCCAGGCATCGGCGACGATGGTCGCGGTCTGTCCGACCTTCATGTTCTCGATCTGGGTTTCCTTGAAATTCGCATCGACATAGACATGCGGCAGCGCCACGAGGGAGGCGAGCTGGTTGCCGGGCTGCACGAGCTGGCCGACATCCATGTGGCGGTTGCCGATCACGCCGTCCACCGGCGCGCGGATGACGGTATAGGCGAGGTTCCGGTTTACCTGGTCGAGATCGGCCTGAACCTGCTTCAGCCGTGCTTCCTGCTGGACTTTCTGTGCCTTCAACACGGCAATCTGCGTGGTGGCGGCGTGGAGCTTTGCCTTTGCGGCGGCGAGTGCGGCATTGGCGGATTTCATGTCGGCGTTGGCGGAATCGAGCTTCTGGCGGCTGGCGAAGTCCTGCCGGGCGAGCTTTTCGTAGCGCCGGTAATCGGTCCGGGCGCGCAGCGCCTGTGCGTCGGCGGAGGCGACATTGGCCTTCGCGCTTTCCGCATCGGCCTTGGCGGCCTCGACCTGTTCGGCAATGGTGGCGATGGCCGATTTCTGGGTTTCAAGCTGGGCTTCGGCCTCGGCCTTGGCGATTTCGAAATCGCGCGGCTCGATGGTGGCCAGCACATCGCCCTTGTGGACATAGGCGTTGTCGGTCACGTCCACCGAGGCGAGATAGCCGGAGACTTTGGGCGAGATCACCGAGATATCCGCATGCACATAGGCATTATCGGTGCTCTCGTAGTAGCGGAAGCTGGTGAACCAGAGGATGGTGTAGACAATGGCGGCAAGGGCGAACAGGCCGCCAAGCCCGGCGAAGATGCGCTGGCGCGTACTCATGGGGGACCTCAAAATCGAACCGGTCGGTCAACGGACTTGAAATATGCATCGACATTGGTCATTTTCAATAGAGAAAATGACTGAACGGTTCGGTCAATAGCGTTTTGGAAGGAAAAATGCCGGATTTGGACGCCAGTGAGGACGTTATGGAGAGCGATGGCGCGCAAGCCGCCGAGGTGGAATCGGCCAAGCGCACCCAGATTCTCGCGGGCGCGCGGCGGGCCTTCCTCGCCAATGGCTATGAGGGCACCAGCATGTCTCTCATCGCGCGCGAGGCGGGCGTCTCCAAGGGCACGCTTTACGTCTATTTTTCCAACAAGGAAGCGCTTTTCGCTGCCGTGACGGAGCGCCAGTGCCATACCCAGGGCGGGACCGCCTTCGAGGTGCTGAACGGGGATGGGCCGGCTGCCGAGATCCTGCCCGCCTTCGGCCGCCATTTCGTGGACTTCATCCTGAGCGAGGCGGCCTGTGCGCTCCGGCGGCTGATTACGGCGGAATCGGGCAAGTTTCCCGAGCTTGGCCATGTCTTTTATGAAAACGGCCCCCGGCGCATGAAAGCGCAGCTTGCCGGCTATCTGAAGCGGCGGGTGGAGGCCGGGGAGCTCGATATTGCCGACACCGAGCTGGCCGCGACGCAGTTCATCATGCTGTGCAAGGGCGAATTCGACATGCTGCGCCAGATCAGCGTGATCGACACGGCAACTCCGCAGCGCATCGGCTATACGGTGGATGCCGCCGTGCGGCTTTTCCTTGACGGATACCGCGCGGAGGGGTGAATTCCCCCCGTCTACGAATTGCGTAGAGAAAGACCACAAAAGGACTGCGCTCATCTGATGAAGATGAAGGAACTCGAGAAGGAGACGGGCGTCGGCCGGGAGACGATCCGCTTTTACATCCGCGAAGGCCTGCTGCACGAGCCCGACCGCCCCAAGCGGAATGTTGCGCGCTACGATCAGGGGCATGTCGAGCGGCTGAAGCTGATCCGCCGCCTGCAGACCGAGCGCTTCCTCCCCCTCAGCGTCATCAAGACCATCGTCAGCGCACAGGATGCGCGGCCCCAGCGCGGGATCGAGCAGCTGATCGGGCTGGAAAACCTGCTTGGGCCGCTGGTCGCCGATCCGCGCAATCTGGAGCCGCGGCGTTTCACGGAGGTGCGCGACAGTTCGGGCCTCAGCGAGGAGGAACTGCGCCGCCTCGTCGAGGTCGGCTTTCTGCAGGTGGACGAATATGACGGCGAAGAATGGCTCAACAGCCGCAATGCGCGGCTGGTGGAGCTTGTTGCGCAAGGCCGCCGGGAAGGGTTCACGCCGGAAGTCGGCTATGAAGTCGACACCTATGGCATCTATGCGGAGCTGACCGACGTGCTGGCGCGCCGGGCGGTCGTCACTTTCTATGAGAGTGTGGGCGACAGGCTCGACCAGGAAGAGGCGGCACAGCTCGCCGCGCGGGGCATTCGCCTGCTCGACGAAATCATGCCGCTGCTGCGGATCGAGAAGATCGTGCGCGAGATCAAGCGTCTCAGCGACGAGGGCAAACTGCCCGAGGGCTATTCGCCCGACCGCTAGGTGGCTTATCCAGCCGGCCCAGTCCGTGCCGGCTCACGCCCCGAGGCTCAGTCGTCGAGCAGCAGCACGTCTTCCTTGCGCCAGTAGAGCCAGTATTCCTCGCCCGGCGAGAAGGTGAATTCCTCGATGTCGCGGCTGATATTGCCGATATCGGCGAGCAGGCGCTTGCCGTCGCCGATCTCGAAGAAGATGTTGGAATAGCTGCCGTAATAGGCGACTTCGCCGACCTTGCCCTTGATGACGACGGTGTCTTCGGGATTGCGGATTTCTTCGGGCTTGTCGGCCACGAAAATCTTTTCGGGCCGGATCGCCATGGTGAGGTCGCCCTGCACGTCGCCGGCAATTTCGAATTCGTCCAGCGGCGCGGCGTGGACCTTCACGCGGCCTTCGCCGGCCGGCGTCACTTTC
Source organism: Parvibaculum sp. (assembly GCF_002684405.1). Classification (GTDB taxonomy): domain Bacteria; phylum Pseudomonadota; class Alphaproteobacteria; order Parvibaculales; family Parvibaculaceae; genus Parvibaculum. The sequence continues at coordinate 22,019 of NZ_NYVD01000045.1, forward strand.
GCGTCCAGCATGTTGATCGTGCCGATGAAGTCGGCGACGAATTTGTTGTGCGGGTTTTCGTAAAGCTCCTGCGGCGAGGCGATCTGGCGCACCAGGCCATCGCTCATCACGGCGATACGGTCGGCCATGGACAGCGCCTCGGACTGATCGTGCGTCACCACGACGAAGGTGATGCCGACGGTCTTCTGCAGGCGGACAAGTTCGAGCTGCATGGCTTCGCGCAGCTTGGCGTCCAGCGCGGAAAGCGGTTCGTCGAGCAGCAGCACGGAAGGCTGTTTTACCAGTGCGCGGGCAAGCGCGACACGCTGGCGCTGGCCGCCCGACAGCTCGTCGGGCTTGCGCTTGCCGTAACCGCCGAGCTTGACGAGATCGAGCGCATCGGAGACGCGGGTCCTGATTTCGCCCGACGGGCGGCCGTCCATCTTGAGCCCGTAGCCGACATTCTGCTCGACGGTCATGTGCGGGAAAACCGCATAGGACTGGAACACCATGTTCACCGGGCGCTTGTTCGGGGCGACATCCGCCATGTTCTGGCCGTCGATGAGAACCTCGCCATGGCTGGGCGTTTCGAAACCGGCCAGCATGCGCAAAAGCGTGGTCTTGCCGCAGCCCGACGGGCCCAGAAGGGCGAAGAATTCGCCCCGCTCGATGGTGATGTTGGCATCGTCCACCGCCTTCACCCCGCCGGGGAAGACCTTGGACACGCTATTGATTTCGATGATCGGTTGCCGGTCCGCCTGGTCGTCAGGCGAGGAAAGTGTCGTTGCGGCTTCAGACATGCACATGCTCGAAATGTTGTGCCCGGCAGGCTCGCGATGACCCTGCGGGGCAGGCTTCTATCATGATCGGGTGAGAGGTCGATTGAGAGATAACGGCGCCCGCCCGGTAATCGTCGATATCGAGCCTAGCACCGGAAGCGGGGGGACGGGCAAGCGGAATGCGGCAGTGCGGTATAACGGGGGCCGGCGATCGCGCTCAAAAATGGCGCCTCATTCTTCTTGCAAATTAGAATGAGACTAATTATTATCTAGTCCATGAGGCCGGGATATGAGGTCCCGTGCGTCTTACGGATGGAGATAGAGATGCGTTCGCTTGCCAAGACTCTGACCTTCGCCTGCCTGCATTTCAGCGTCGGCTTCGGCGTGACCTATACGCTCACGGGCTCGGTCGAAATCGCCACGGGTGTGGCGCTGATCGAGCCGCTGGTGAACACGGTGGTCTTCTATTTCCATGAAAAGGTCTGGGCACGGGCCGAGGCCCGCCCGGCCGGGCTTAAAAACGGCTTCGATCCCGATCTTGGCCACAACGTCATCTGACGAGGATCGCAAACCGTGCATCCTGCTCGCCGCCGGACAGGGTCCCGGCGGCGTTTTCACTTCCAGGCCCAGACGGGTTGTTCCAGGCGGGCGACGCGGGTGTCGCGGCCGCGCAGCGCCACTTCGGCGAACTGGTAGAGTATGGCGGCGGTGGGCGCATGAATATGCGACGCGCCGATATGGAGGCGGATGACGGGTCTCTCGCTTTCGGGGATGTCGATGAATTCCGGCGAGCCGTCCCGGTCGAATTCGCGCAATCCGAAATGATGGATGGAGGCGACCTCCGAGGGGTTCGCCGCCATGTCCGACAGGTCCGGCGCCCAGATCACCACGGGCGTGATCTCATAGCCAGACCGCGTGGGATAGGCGTCGAGCCGTCCCAGCACATGGCCATGCGACAGGGCGAGGCCGATCTCCTCGCGCATTTCGCGCAGCGCCGCCGCGACGGCGTCTTCGCCGGGGTCGAGCCGCCCGCCGGGCAGCGCCCATTGGCCCGCATGGGACGAAAGGCGCGGCACGCGGCGGGTGAGCAGGAAGCCCGCTTCGTCTTCCCCGCCGGGCCCTTCTTTTTGCATCGGGGCGACCGCGATGGCGACGGCGGCCTGTTTCAGCTCCGCCGATGCCGGGCTTTCGGGGCGGAAGGCGGCAAGCCTGTCGGCCATAAGGCGGCGGAGCGTCTCGTCGAAGCGATAGGGCGTTGAAGGCATGGGATCGGAACTCGCGGTGTCGGACCTCAGGGAGCTGACTTCACAGGGTCGATGCGGCTGCCGCCGGGGTGTTTAGTAAATAGGTCCCGGTCGCGCGGAAAGGCTCGAAAAGGGCACTTAATGTTTAACATCATAAACGCGACGATGAAATTTCGTATTCCCGGCATCTTGGTGGGCCGCGAGCGGGCGCGTAACCTCATCCCTACAGATCAAGGCCGTCTCACCCCAGAGCCCAGAGGTTACGTTCATGCGTATCGGTGTCCCCAAGGAAATCAAGGTCCATGAGTACCGTGTGGGCATGACGCCCGCCGCAGTGCGCGAAGCCGTTCATCACGGGCACCAGGTGATGGTGCAGAAGGATGCCGGGCTCGGCATCGGTCTGTTCGACAGCGATTATGAAACGGCCGGCGCGGAAATCGTCGCGACGCCGGAAGAAATTTTCGAACGCGCCGAGATGATCGTGAAGGTGAAGGAGCCGCAGCCCTCTGAATGGAAGATGCTGCGCGAGGGACAGATTCTCTTCACCTATCTGCATCTGGCGCCCGATCCCGAGCAGGCCCGCGGTCTGATGGAATCGGGCTGCGTCGCCATCGCCTATGAAACGGTGAGCGATGCGCGCGGCGGTCTCCCTCTCCTTGCGCCCATGTCCGAAGTGGCGGGCCGCATGTCCATTCAGGCCGGTGCCCACTGCCTTGAGATAGCCCAGGGCGGTCGCGGCATGTTGCTGGGCGGCGTGCCGGGCGTGGCCGCCAGCCGCGTCGTCGTGCTGGGCGGCGGCGTGGCTGGTACCAATGCCGCGCGCATGGCGATGGGGCTCGAGGCGCATGTGACGGTAATCGACATCAACCTGCACCGCCTCTACGAGCTCGACATGCAGTTCGGCCCGATGCTCAACACCATCTATTCGACGGTGGATGCCATCGAGGAATATGTGCTGGGCGCCGATCTCGTCATCGGCGCTGTGCTGGTGCCGGGCGCGGCGGCACCCAAGCTCGTCACCGGGGAGATGGTCAAGAAGATGAAGAAGGGCTCCGTGCTCGTCGACATCGCCATCGACCAGGGCGGCTGCTTCGAGACCTCTCATGCCACCACCCATGCCGATCCCACCTATGTGACGGATGAGGTGGTGCATTACTGCGTCGCCAATATGCCCGGCGCCGTGGCGCGGACCTCCACTTTCGCCCTCAATAACGCGACGCTCCCCTTCACCCTCTCGCTGGCCGACAAGGGCTACCGTCAGGCGCTCGCCGACAATCCGCATCTCAAGGACGGGCTCAATGTCTATGAGGGCAAGCTCACCTATGCGGCGGTGGCGGAGGCGCTGGGCGCCCCCTTCCACGAGGCGGACAGCCTGCTTAACGCCTGAGGCCTCAAATCGCCGACGTGTGATTCTGTCCTATAAAGATACAGTTTTTATTAACTATATTGACCGAGTCTCCCGCCATGGCCCTTCGGGGCGTATGGGCAATTTGGGGGCTCGATCATGTTTCGGGATAAGGTTCGGCGCGAACGTTTCTGGCTGTTTCTCGGCGCCATGCTGATCGCGATTTTCGTCTGGCAGCGCGAGACCGCCTCGCATGAGGCGGGAGAGCGCTACGACACGGCGGGGATGAACCGCCTTGTGGAGCGCACGGTCGAGGTGCCGGTTCATGTGGCCGATGCCCGTGTCCTGCCGAAGCCGAGGCCCTGGCGGCCCGTTCGGGCGGTAAGCCCGGCGCCCAGGCCGCGCAGCGAACCCGTTCGCCGGGCGCCTGTGCGGGTTGCCGCCGTTCGCAGCGAGCCTGCGGACGCCGACGACCGGCTCATTACCGGTTCCATCAACGCATCGCCGGCCGTGCCCCTGGCGCGTCCCTCGGTGCGCCCGTTCACGGATCGCGGGGTGCAGGTTGCGAGCCTGGAGCCCGCCGCGCCCGCGAGCGCGCGTTCCGGCAAAGCGCGCTTTTATGTGCAGCTCGGTTCCTATCAGTCCATCGGCGCAGCGACCCGGCGCTATCTGGACCTTTCGGGTAAGAAAGCCGACCTTCAGGGCGATGAGCGGATTTTCATCGAAGAAGCGGATGTGGGCGGCGAGCGCTTCCACAGGGTCCGGATGGGCGGTTTTGCCAGCGAGCGGGACGCCCGCGCGGCCTGCGCCAGGGCCGGTATTCCGGGCTCCGATTGCGCGGTGGTGGCTTTCAACTGAGGGCCGCGGGCAGGATTCGCGCAAAATAGCGACGAAGCGTCAGGGGGGCATGGACTTTTGCCCCCTTTTGCCTGTATAAGCCCGTCCAAATTGCCGATTGCCCGGGGGAAGTGGTTTTCCGGGCGCGGCAAGCCGATTTCAAAATCTGGCGGAGGCAGGCAGCCCGCACCGGCCCATCCCGTTTTCGGGCCGGCGCTGAGAGCCGCTTTTGACAGATTTAAACCAACTGGAGCTAGAGCCATGGCCGTTCCGAAGAGGAAAGTAACCCCGTCCAAGCGCGGCATGCGCCGTTCGGCCGATGCGCTGAAGCAGCAGGCCTATGTCGAAAATCCCGACAGCGGCGAGCTGCACCGTCCGCATCATATCGACCTGAAGAGCGGTATGTATCGCGGCCGTCAGGTGCTGAAGCCGAAGGACGATTTCTGATCCATCAGGATCTGAAGAATTCGAAACGCCGGTTCCCGAAAGGGCGCTGGCGTTTTTCGTTCGCGGTTCTTGGTTCATCCGTCATTGCGAGCGCCCGTCAGGGCGCGCGGCAATCCAGAGGCGGCAGGCGCAGAACGGGATAGCTTCGTCGCCTCGCTCCTCGCAATGACGATGTGGTTTGGGACTTCCGCTATTCCAGCCCCTTGAGCCCCTTCACGGCCACTTCCTCGGCGCGTTTGAAGACCTCTTCCTTCCAGTCGTCCTCATCGATGTAGAACGCGCCCCGGATGATCGCGCCGACTTCCTGCGCGCGCGGGTTCTCCGCACCGCCATTCTGCCAGAGCCAGTTGTCGGCCTGCAGGGCGAAGGAGACTTCGGTGATGGGCAGCGTGCCGAATTCGAGACCGCAGGCGGCAAGCGCCTTGCCGTCGAGTTCCTCCGCCAGAAAGTCGGTGATGGAGCCCGCGACGTTTGACGAGACGGAGCCTTCCGCCTTGGTGGAGAGCACTTCATTGCCCCAGAGATCGGTCATGCGCTTGTAGGTCGGGCTGTCGGGTGCTGCCGTGCTGATGATCTCGCCATGGCCGCGGGGACCGAGGCCGGTGTGGAGGTCGATGAAGACGATGCGCTCCGCCGGTGCGAAATGTTTCCGGACGATGTCCTTCAGCGTGAGATGCGACCATGTCGGTCCGTTGCCGCCGAACTGCACGCCGCCGGGATGGGCGTATTGCCCGGCGCTCATCGCGTATTGAAGCGCGGGGAAGCCGTTTTTCTCCGCATAGGCGAGAAGTTTCTCCTGCGCCTGCTTGATGGTTCCGGGCTCGAGATCGGGCAGGTTGATGACGTCTTTCAGTTCCTCATAGCCGGGATTTTCCGGGTACGGCGCATCGTGATCGATGAAATTGCGGTTGAGGTCGACATTGTCCTCATTGACGCGGCGGCTCCAGGCGAAGCCGAACGGGTTGATCGCATGGATGAGAACGAGGGCGCTGCCCTCGGGCAGCCTGTCGGCAAAGCCGGTTTCCAGCAGCGCGATCTGAAGCCCCGAACCGCAATAGCCCTCCACGCCATGCGTACCCGCGCCGAGCGCGATGACGGATTTTGCATCCGCCGGGCCGATCCGGGCGACATCGGTGGCCAGCGTTTCGCCGCCGGGGCCCTTTGCCGGGTGTTCATGCGTTTCGAGCGTCGCGCCCGCCGCCTTGGCGGCGGAGAGGAATTTCGCGCGGGCTTCGGCATAAGTCTCTGAAAAACAGGCGGGAATTTTTGTCATGGTTGGCTCGCTTTGTCCGGTAACCCTGTTTTGGTTGCCGGTGGGGTTTCACCCTTCTGTTGTGCTAGTGTGGCACAGTCGAGGGATGCGAGGGGCAGAAAGCGCATTCCGGACGGTCACGTTTTTTATGGCTTCGGCAAAGTCACAGGGTTCTAGAGAGGGGATCACATGTTGGGCACTTTTCCGCTGATGGCGCTGGTCATCATCATCTATAACGCGCTCGTTTACCTGACGGGTATCGATCTTGCGGAGCCGGTTTTCAATGTCGCGCTCGTTTCCGGTGCGATCTGGACGATCTCGGTCAATGATATCATCGTCTTTATCGGTCTCGTCCTGCTGTTCCTGGAACTGATCGGCGCAACGCGCACGGGCGCGGCCACCATCGTCAATCATGCGCTTTCCATGCTGGTGCTGCTGGTCGCGTTGATCGAATTCATCGTGCTCCCGCAGTTCGGCCACACCACTTTCTTCCTGCTGGTGCTGCTGACCCTCTTCGATGTGATCGCGGGCTTCACCGTGACGATCACGGCGGCGCGGCGCGACTTCACGGTCGGCGAATAAACGCCTCATAGGCGTCCGACAGTCTTTGCGTTTCAGGATGGGCGGGGATTTCCCGCCCATCCATTTTTTTGACCGGCAGCAGCCCCGTCAGGCTGTTGGTGAGGAAGATGCCCTCCGCCTTGAGGAGCCGGTCCGGCGCGATCAGGCCTTCCTCCGTCTCGATGTCGAGTTTGCGGGCAAGTGCCAACACGCTTGCGCGCGTGATGCCGGGCAGGATGGGTCCGTCGGTCGCGGGCGTGACGAGCTTCTTGCCTTCCCAGAAGAAAACATTGCCGACACTGGCGCAGGCGAGATGGCCTTGCGTATCGAGCAGGATGGCTTCATCCGCCCCGGCGAGTTTCGCTTCTTCCTTCGCGAACACATTGTCCAGATAGGGCAGGGCCTTCAATTGCGCGGCGGGCGAGCTTGTGTTGCGCCTGATGGTGCTGATGACGGCGCGCACGCTGTCGGGCGGTTCCGCGCCCGGGGCCGAGGTGATGAGGAGCGTGGGCGATACCTCCGGCGGCACGGCAATGCCGCGCGGCCCAGGGCCACGGGTCAGCGTCACGCGCAGCGACGCGCGGGGTGCGGTATCCAGCGCATTGGCGGCCAGCAGGGCCGTGCAGGCGGGTTTCAGCG
>NZ_NYVD01000046.1 GCF_002684405.1 Parvibaculum sp.
CGCGCGCTGGCCGCGGTCGGCCCGGGACTTGCCGAGCCGCTCTACTATCTATGCTGCGAGCTTGAAGGGCTTGAAGCGGTGGAACGCCGGTTCGGCTGGCCGCCGCGCTCGGGCAAAGTCGTGCTGCAGATCGCACTCGCCCGGCTGGCAAAGCATTACGGGGTGGGTTAGGCCGTGGCGGCTTTGGCATCCGCCTGGATGCGGGCGACCATGGAGAAAAGCCCGTTCGAGCGCTGCGGGCTCAGATGCTCGTTGAGGCCGAGTTTCTGAAAGATCTCGCGGGCATCGATCGACGAGATCTCCTCGGGCGTCTTGCCTGAAAAGATACGCAGCAGAATGGCGATGAGGCCGCGCACGATATGCGCATCGCTGTCGCCGCGGAAGACGAGGCGGGGCTTGCCGTCGTCGCCCTCGCGAAGTTCCCGCACCAGCCAGACCTGACTGGCGCAGCCCGTGACCTTGTTTTCCGGCGAGTGCTCTTCGTCGGTCAGCGGCTGGAGTTCCTTGCCCAGTTCGATGACATAGCGATAGCGCTCTTCCCAGTCGTCGAGAAAGGCAAAATCCTCAATCAGTTCTTCCGCGCTCATGCCAGCTCGCTGTCGCCTGCAAAATTCATGTCCGGCTAAGGACATAGCCATGATGGCGGCGGGACACAAGCGCGCGGGCCGCAGACACCAAAACGCCCCGTCCGTGGAACGGACGGGGCGCTGGTTGACCGGGATTCCTAGGTGCCCGGTCATGACGGCGGCCTGAGGGGTGGTGGCGCTCAGGCTCCCGTCATTAGTTGAGGGGGGCGGGCGGCGGGAACCGCATAGGCCGGCGCCTGGTGCTGCGTGTCCGTGTCGGATTTTTCCGGCTGCGCCGCCGCCCGCGATTTGCCTTCTGCACTCGTTTCCCGCGCCTTGTCGGTCAGCCAGACAAAGATTTGTCCACCGTAATAGGTCGTCTGGTTGATGACGTGATCGATGACGGCGCTGCTGCGGTCGCAGACCTCCGGATTGCGGTCGCAAAAGCCAAGCACATCATTGGCCGACTTCGCCGCAAGCGTCAGCGCCTCGCCGGCATCCATCTCGGGCTCGGTCTGCCCGGCCGGCTCTCCGTTTGCCAATGCGGCATTGGTGAAGCCGGTTTCCTGCTGCGGTGTGTTCGAGGCCGTGAGATTGCCCGCCGACGGCAAGAGGAAGGCGAGCACGGTAATCCAGAAAGCTGCTCTTAGAAGAAACGAAAACATCGGTACCACCCTTAGTTTTGAAACCCGCTTGGCGGGTGCCTGAGAGCAAACCTAGGGCGTAGACCGTAGACAGGGCCTTAATTGGATAAGTAAAAAACGTCCTATTTCGGCAAATAGACAAAACAACACTGTGTATGGTGAGTGTCATAACTATAGAAATTGTCGTTTCTTCTTAAAGTTATTGTCGAGTTTTATGTAACTTTGTCGAAAACACAGATCAAATTCGACACAAGGTTTTCTAAAAAACGGGGCGAAATCTATTCAAATTTGAAATAGCGGCCAGGCAGGCCCGGAAAAGAACCGGAAAAGAAAAAGGCCCCGCGCGGGGAGCGCGGGGCCTTGAGATAGCAGGTGGCCGGATTGGCGTTGGGTCAGTTCCCGGCAGGGATCAGATTGCCGAGAAGACCTTCACTGCCGCCATTCAGCAGATCCGTGACGGGCGATAGCGGGGCGCCGAGGTCGCCGGCACCGGAACCGGAAAGCGCGGTGATCAGCGGCTGGGTGACCGGGGCGAGCGAAGCCTCTGCCGGCAGGTTGTCGGTGACCGGCGACAGGAGCGCGCCGAGAATGCCGCCATCCGTGCCTGCCACGATAACCGGCACGGTGCCTTCCTCAGTGCCGACCAGCGATCCAAGGATGTCGCCGCCCAGAAGCTGGGTGAGCGGGCTGTCGGGCCCGGATGCGCCGAGGCCGGGATCGGAGAGTTGCGCAAGGGCGGGGTTGAGGCTGCCCTCGACAAGCTCGTCGAGGGGAACGCCGATCGGTTGCAGGGCTTCCATGACCGGCTGGAGCTGTTCCATGAGCGGGTTGGTGCCGCCGAGCAGGTCGTTGACGGCACCTGCGGTGCCTGTTTCGGAGCCGAGCAGGTCGCTTCCCGCCAGGGTGGTGACCAGACCTTCGGTGCCGGAAAGTTCGAGCCCCAGAGAACTGGTTCCGGAGGTGGGGGGAGGAGAGCTGTTGTCCTTGCAGCCCGCAAGGAGTGCAATGCACAAACAGCCAAGGAGTACCTTATTCATCCTTGAGCCTTCTTATGAAACGAAACGGCGATGGCCGTTTCGGTGGTTGCCTGTTTTGCGAAGCTGCCCGGCGATCCGAAAAGGGAGGTCCGCAATCGGTGAAATGAGGCGGCCCGGGCAGGTGCGACGCAGGAATACCCGCCCCGGCGGATGAGGCAACGCTAATACCGTGGTTTTTTGTGTTTTTACTGTAAGGGAGAGTGGTCTTTACAAATAACTCATACGACTATCCGGAGCTATAGAAGGTGAAATATATCTGTCACATATTCTGACTTATAAAATGAAGTGTTTTATTTTGAGAAAAATGGATTTTATTGGGACAGATAGCTCAGGTGCTAACCATAATGCGCCCCGCACGGTCTCCCCGGACGGGCAAACGGATCCACCGCGCTTCCATGGGAAGCACGGTGAACGAAATCCGGAAGTGTCGGTTTTGTCGACGGCGCGGGTAAGGAGCCCCTCAGTTGCCGGAAGGCGGGAGCACCGCGGCCCAGCACTGGCGGACTTCCTCCACCGCATGCTTGCCGGTGCAATAGGCCTCTTCCGAGGGGAAATGCGCCGCGGCGATGCATTGGGCAAGGTTGAGACGGGCCCAGTTGACGCAACGGGCCGTGTCCGAGCCCTTGGCCGAAACCTCGACCGGCTGATCGGGATCGACGATCCCGCGCGCGGCGGTCGCCATGATCTGATGCATCACCGAGACGGAATAGGCCTGAGCGGTCGTGACCGGCGAAAGTTCCGCCGCGATGCCTTTCAGCTTGTCCGTCCAGGAGGCCGAGGCCGTTTTGACCGGCGCGGTCTCGAGCTTCAGCGGCTCGATCATGCCCCATTTGGAGCGCTGCATGGCATAGGAGCTGTCGCGCAGACGGGTGGAAAGGGCTGAAAGCGCCTTGTCTTCCGTACCGACATGGGAAACCACATCGGCCATCGCCTCGCCGGCGCCGGGGATATTGAAGACATAGCCCACATCGCTGGCGATCAGCGCGAGAAGTTCCTGTTTGCCCCGCGCGCGAAGCTGGCCGCGCACGCCATCGGCGAAGGCGCGGTTATGCCGGGCGATGTCGGCCTGTTCGTTCAGCCAGTTGGCCGCCAGCGGCACCGGGTCCGTGATCTTGAGCTGCTTCAGCGCCTTGCGCACATTGCGGGGCGTCTTGAGCGGGTTGGAGGACGCCCAGATGATCCCGGCGCGGTAATTGGCCAGCGCATTGCCGGTGGCGGCCCGGGGCGCATTGGGACGGAGCGAACTCAGGCCCGCCGAGGGATCGATGGAAGCGACGGCAACGCCGCCATGAGCCGGCGCGGGAAGCGGCAGCGGCACGCCGAGTTCCTTGCCGTCGGCAAGGACCGCCTCGGCCAGTTCCGCAAGACTGCGCGTGTCCCTGGCCGTGTCGGAGGCCGGGGTCCGGATTGACGTCGCGGGCGTGGACGCTGCCGTCTTGTCGCCGGTCTGGCCGAAGCACCCGCCGAGGCTGGCCGCAAAAAGAGCGACCGCACTCGCCTGTGCAAGAAAACGCAACTTGCCGTTCATCAGCTTGTTCCCTCCAGGTCATTCCCCCGGAACGCCTGCCGGTGCTATGGAATTGATGCGTGAGTCTAATGCGCGGCCCGGCTGCCCGCAAAGTGGAAAAACGAAATATGATGAAGACAGCGGACGACATAGCGGGCGATGCGGCGGACGACACGGGGCCGGTATTGCCTGAAACGGCCGTTTCGTGATGGACGCCGCCCCGCGCCTGAAGGCGGAAATCTGGGTGAAGGCGCTCATCCGCCGCTGCGAACTCAACGGCGCGAGCGCCATGGTGGTCCGGCGCGGCGACGCGGGCTCGGGCACGGTACTGGTCAAGCTCAACACGCTGGACGGCATGGCCAGCGTCTTCGGCCCCGCCCGCGACGGGGACGGGCAGCTCATCTGGATCCGCTCGCCCAAGGGCGCGCCGGTGCCGGAGCCGGAGGCGGATGCTTATATAGAGAGGCAGCGGAGCTTCGATCCCGACATCTGGGTGGTCGAGATCGAAGACCGGGAAGGCCGCCATTTCCTGCAGGAACCTGTGGGGTAGGGTTTCAAAAGCCAAAGAAAATTGTCATGCCCGGACTTGATCCGGGCATCCAGATGAGGCCTACGGCACACATTGCGCTGGATTGCCGGGTCACGGTCCGGCAATGACAAGACTGGGTTTACGGCCGCATGAACATCCCCAGGACGGGGCGTGCAGCCTTTACGGCCGCATGAACATGAAGTCTTCGTCCGGATCGAGATGATCGGCGGCTTCGCGCAGTTCCGTCATGATGTCGTCCGGATCGCGGGTCTCGCGCCAGATGCGCAGGACCTTCTCGAACATGATGCGGGCCATGGCGTCGGTGGAGATCTTCTGCTCCGCCGCCTCGGCGAGCGCGGCGTCGATATGGGGGGTTATTATTTCCCTGGCTGTTGCCATTTGGGTGTCTCCTCAATTCGTAAAATGTCGATGCCTGAAAACTGCACCCAACGCCCATCCGAGGGCAGTTGTCATAACGTCGCGGTGCACTTGGCCGATGCCGGTAAACCGGTTAGGTTCCGCGCCAAAGATGGACCGCCGGATTTCCCTTCGGTCCGCAGAATTCCTCTGGAGACAGAATGAGCGAGGCACCAGCCAAGCCCCGGCCCGGCGCCGACCAGGATGTGAAAGCGCAGGTCGCCAAACGGCGCACTTTTGCGATCATCTCCCATCCCGACGCCGGCAAGACGACGCTGACGGAAAACCTGCTTCTGAAGGGCGGGGCGATCCGGCTCGCCGGTCAGGTGAAGGCGCGCGGCGACAACCGGCGCGCCCGCTCCGACTGGATGAAGATCGAACAGGATCGCGGCATCTCGGTGTCGTCCGCGGTGATGACCTTCGAATATCAGGGCATCATCTGCAATCTGCTCGACACGCCGGGCCATGAAGACTTCTCCGAAGACACCTACCGGACGCTGACGGCCGCCGACAGCGCCATCATGGTGATCGATGCGGCGAAGGGCATCGAGGCGCAGACGCTGAAGCTTTTCGAGGTCTGCCGGTTGCGCAATGTGCCGATCATCACCTTCATCAACAAGATCGACCGCGAAGGCGTGAGCCCGTTCGAGCTGATGGACGAGATCGCCGAAAAGCTCGCGCTCGACACCGTGCCGATGATCTGGCCCGCAGGCATGGGCGGTCTGTTGCGCGGCATCTTCGATCCGGAAAACGACCGCTTCGTGCCCTATGAAAAGCCGGGCAGCGAGGGCGCGCAGCACGAACCGGCGAGCCTCAGCGGCAATTCGATCAGCGAATATGTCCCGCCGGAGGAACTGGAGACATTCCTGGAAGAGATGGAGCTTGCCCGGGAGGCGAGCCCGTCCTTCGATCTTGAGTCCTATCGGGAAGGCCATCTGACGCCGGTCTATTTCGGCTCCGCGCTGCGAAAGCTCGGCGTGCGCGAATTGCTCGACGCGGTGGTGAAGTTCGCCCCGACGCCGCGCGCGCAGAACGCGACCGACCGCGTGGTGGAGCCCACCGAAGGCAAGGTCTCCGGCTTCGTCTTCAAGGTGCAGGCGAATATGGATGCGAACCATCGCGACCGCATCGCCTTCATGCGGCTCTGCTCGGGCAAGTTCAAACGCGGCATGCGGCTGAAGCAGTCCGGCACGGGCAAGGCCATCGGCGTGCACAACCCGATCCTGTTTTTCGCGCAGGACCGTGAAATTCTCGACGAGGCCTATCCGGGCGACATTATCGGCATTCCCAACCACGGCACGATCCGCGTCGGCGACACGCTGTCGGAAGTGGACGGGCTGACCTTCACCGGCATTCCGAACTTTGCGCCGGAAATCCTCCAGCGCGTGCGCCTGGACGATCCGATGAAGGCAAAGCACATGCGCCGGGCGCTGGAAAGCCTGGCCGAAGAGGGCGTGACGCAGGTCTTCAAGCCGGAGATCGGCGCCAATTGGGTGATCGGCGTCGTCGGCCAGCTTCAGCTTGAAGTGCTCGCCTCGCGCATCAAGGCCGAATACGACATCAACGTCCATTTCGAGCCGTCGCCCTATCAGACGGCGCGCTGGGTGAGCGCGAAGGATCCGGCGGAACTGAAACGCTTCCTCGAGGCCCATCGCGGCAATATGGCGACGGACCGGGATGGGGCGCCCGTCTTCATGGCGAAAAGTCCGTGGGAACTGAACTATACCGGCGAGCGCTGGCCCGATGTGACCTTCAGCGCCACGCGCGAACGCGCGCCGGAGCCGGCATAACCTAAACAGACAAGGCAGGGCGGAGCATGGACTCGATCCAGTCGATCCCGAGCGACTTTCAGGAATACTGGGAACTGACCAAATCCGTCTGGCAGAACGGCATCTATGGTGTCGATATCGGCAGCATCCTCGTCGCGCTGATTATTTTCGGGCTGTTCTTTTTCCTGCGCGGGCTCTTCACCCGTTTCGCGCTCGGCGCGGCGATGCGCTGGTCGCAAAAGACGGAGACGGAAATCGACGATTATCTCGTCGAGGCGGTAAAGGACCCGATGCGCTACCTCTTCGTGGCGCTGGGCTTTTTCTTTGCGACCGAATATCTCGCCTTTAGCGGTACGGCGGCGGTGATCGTCGAAAACCTCAACCGCTCCTTCATCGCCGTCGCGATCTTCTGGCTGCTCCACAATGCGGTGACGCCGATCGGCCGGGGGCTGTCGAGATTGCAGCGCCTGCTGACGAACGAGATCATGGACTGGGTGGTGACGAGCGCCCGCGTCGCCATGATGCTGCTCGGCGCGGCGACCGTGTTGCAGATATGGGGCGTGCAGGTCGCCCCGATCATCGCCGGTCTCGGTCTGTTCGGTGTCGCGGTGGCGCTGGGGGCGCAGGACCTTTTCAAGAACCTCATCGGCGGATTGAGTGTTCTCATCGAAAAACGCTTTTCCTTCGGCGACTGGATCAAGGTCGACGGGGTGGTGGAAGGCTTCGTCGAAAAGATCGGCTTCCGGTCCACGCTGGTGCGCCGCTTCGACAAGGCGCCCGTCTATGTGCCGAACCAGGCGCTGGCCGACAATTCGGTCATCAATTTTTCCGCCATGACCTATCGGCGCATCTCCTGGGTGATCGGCGTCGAATACCGCACCACCGGCGCGCAGCTTCAGAAGATCCGCGACGAGATCGAAGCCTTTATCGACAACGACAAGGACTTCGTGCCGGGCGATCTGGCGGCCCAGCTCGTGCGGATCGACAGTTTCGGCGCGTCCTCCATCGACATCATGGTCTATTGCTTCACCTACACCACCAAATGGTCGGAATATCTGGTGGTGAAGGAACGGCTCGCCCTGAAGATCAAGGAGATCGTCGAGGGCGCGGGCACGGGCTTCGCCTTCCCCAGCCGCTCCATCTATGTGGAAACGCTGCCGCCTTCGCCCGACGAGGTGGTCGCTGCGCGCGATGCGAAGCCCGTCGAGATGAAGAAGCCCGCGCATGATGTGGAGAGCGGCCCGATGGACGATGACGGCGAGGCGTAAGGTCGCCTGAGTGGGTCCCGGCTTTCGCCGGGATGACGCCGTCTTTTGATTTCGCCGCGCGCAACGGCGGCGGGCGCTAGGCGGTCTCGCTGACCTCGTCCACCGGGCGGCGGGGGCTTGCCGGGGCCTGGCGCGTGGGCATGCCCATCCGGAAGCAGAAGGTGGGCTCGAAGCCTTCATCCGAAAATGCCGATATGCGCTTTTCCCAGTCGGGTGCGCGGCCGAGCTGTTTGTCGCGGTCGGCCATCTCGACGGGCTGGTTGAGCGGCTGCATGGCGACACCGGCAAGCGCCGCCGTCAGGTGAATGCGTTGCCAGAGACGCCCCGCTTCCAGAGACGATTTGATGTCGTGACGGTCGGCGACGGCGATGACGCCCATTGCTGCCGCCGACGGCACATGCACATCCTGCGTCGCATTGAGCCAGGCCCGATGGCTCGTCTCGGCGGAGAGAGGCGGCAACATCTTGGCCGCGGCGAGGATGCCCGGCGGCATGCCCGCCGTGTCGAGCGTGATCCCGCTCTTGTGCTTCTCGATGTCGTCCGGCCCGTTGCGAAACCAGACATTGCTGTCATGCAACATGTCGTCGTCCGCGACGATAGCCGTCGTCGCATTGACGATCGCGGAGTCGATGCGCTCGCGTGCATCGCCGTCGGCGATGAAACGCAAATGCACATCCGGCATACCGTTTGCGAGTGAGGCAAGCCCGCCGGTAAATCCGTCAGGCAGGTTTCGGTCGTGGTCATAAGGACCGCGATCGGTATGTCGGCGCGCGATGGCGTCATGCAAAGGGGACGGTTCGGATGCCGGATCGGTTTTGGCCAGATGGATGATGGCCGCGAGCGAACGGCCCGAGCGGGAGGCATCCTCCGCAAGCGATCCGGTCTGCAATTCCGGCGTGGCGGCAAATCCATTGACGGGGGCGGCCAGCATCATGTTCTCGATGGCGCAGCCGAGCCCGATATGCATTTCGCGCAGATAAGGGTCCATCGAGCCGAGATGGCGCGCGCGGTCCGCCTCCACCGAAACGGATGTGTCGGTGACGCGAAAATACCAGGGCTGCGTGTTGTGCGGATTGGAGGCGAGCACCGCCGCCGCGACAAGGGCAAAGGGCGTGCCTTTATACTCCGGTGCGTTCCACATTCCCCAGGCGGAATAGGCCGGCCCTTCACCATGGGTGAAGACGCCGCGATCTTCCGCGCGCCAGAGAAGGCCGCCCGCTGCGACAAGCGTGATGCCGCCGCCGATCTTGAGGATGTTCCGCCGTGTCGGATGTTTCGTCGCCATCTGCCCACCTCCCGTTGATGAGGAAAGGGTAGGGCAGAATCACGACAAGCGCATCAAGAAGGGATGCGCGATGCAGCGCTTCCGGCAAATGAAATATGTCATCCCGGCCCTGTGCCGGGATCCAGGGGCGACAAGCGTTCTGTCATGCAGCCCCTGGACCCCGGGACGAAGCCCGGGGTGACAATGTGCTTTTGGGGATCGCCCGGAACCTTATTTGCTCGCGCTCTCCACGGCCTTGTCGATGGCGACCTTGAGCGTCTCGGCGATGCGGTCGAGCTCGGCGTCGGAGACGATGAAGGCGGGGCCGACGCAGACGATGTCGCGCACCGCGCCCGTGCCGCCGCCATAGAAGAAGACGCCCTGTTTGAGACCTGCCGCGACAACGCGGCCTGCCACGGCGGCGTCCTCGGGGAAGCATTCCAGCGTCTCGCGGTCCTTCACGATTTCGAGGCCGCGGAAGAGACCCTCGCCGCGAATTTCCGCGACATGCGGGTGCTGGCC
>NZ_NYVD01000047.1 GCF_002684405.1 Parvibaculum sp.
GCCGATGGTGACCTGCGTGCCGGGGAAAAGCTCCTGCACGGCCTCCGCCATCACATGCGAGGCGTCATGGCGCAGCAGATCCACGCCGTCGTCGCTCTCGCGCACCACCACTTCGATGGCGCAATCATGATCGATGGTCGTGGAGAGGTCTTTCATCTCGCCGTCGATCTTCAGCGCAACCGCCTTCTTGGCCAGCGACTTGGAGATACTTTCGGCAAAGGCGAAGCCGTCCACCGGTTTTTCGATTTCACGGACCGAGCCGTCCGGCATTTTCAGTGCAATCATTATCGTCTCTCATGCCCGTCATGCGGGTCGTTTCTCAAACAGTCCGTGCAGCGTCTTTTTCCGCCTCATGCGCCTTCATGGTCTCGGCGGCCTTTTTCTTCATCGCGCGCTCCGTCCAGATGCCATAGCGCCAGGGGGCCCAGAAAGGCTCCGGCTCCAGCGCCAGCGGCACCGGATCGAAACCATGGCTGCCGCCGGGCCTGCACCGCAGGATGCGCGACAAGCCCAGCCAGAAGCCGCGCCAGGGCCCGAAGCGGTCGATCGCCTCCGCGGTATAGGCCGAGCAGGTCGGCAAATGCCGGCAATTCGACCCCAGAAGCGGCGACACGATCAGGCTGTAGGCCCGGATCATGCCCCGCATCGCGAAGGAAACAGCTTTTCCAACCGGGCGGTCGGCTGTCATGCGCCACTCTTGCGTGCTTTGGCATCCAATCCCGATTCGCCCGCAAAAACCGGGCAGAACGGGACCTTGTTAGCCCTAATTTCCGGGGGGCACAACCGGCGCTCCGCACGGACGGAGTGAGGCCGGAAGCCCCGTGAAATCTTGGGAAAACGACGAAAAATCAGGAAAATGAAGCCGCCCGGACGGAGATCAGGCGCGCAGGAGCGGCCGGGCCCGGGGTCAGTCCGCCGGGCCGGTGCTAGTGAGGGTATCGGGCTGCGAGCCAGTCCCACTCCTCAAACCGATGATTTGCGCGTTCTGCAACACGTATCCGCTCATCCGTTTCGCGGGCCAATCCGCCCGCCGATGCATTGGATATAGCCTAGCCACTTATGGTTGAGAAGGGGTTACGAAACCGCTCCCGCGGGGCGGCCAGCATCATTCCTGCTTTGATCTACAGTTTTGGATTTGTTGGCCGAACCTTAATCAAATCAGCGCAGCCTTCCCTTAAGTGAACTCTCTATTTTGCGGAGTGAAAGGGCATTCGGATGCTCGGGAGAATTTTCAGATGGGGTGGCGCCGGAATTGGACTGGCCGTTCTGGGCCTGATCCTCTTCGGCATGTTCATCTTCGGATACCACAAGTGGATCTGGTATTCGGTCGTGCCCCATGTCCGCTACATGGAGGTAAAAATCGACCTCACCCTGGACGGGGAACCCGTCGAAATGAGGTCCGTCACGCGCTGCCGTTATCACTACGAGCCACACGGTCCGCTGGCAGTAAACTTTAGAACGGGATTTCGACCGAGCCGCGGAGTGCTTGCCAAGCGTCTGTCCGACGGGCGCGGCTTGGTGATCATGCCCGGCACCATTTGTCAGAGGTTCGGCATTCTCTACGGAGAAAAGGACCGCTGGCACGAGCTGACGATTAATGCATTCCGCGACTTCCATATCTACCTCCTAGACGACGCCGATGATCCGCAGGTCATCGGTTATCCCATCCTGCCGCAATATCTCGAAGAGCCGGACGCGAGGATAAAGATCCAATCAATCAGGTACCGGGAACCGACCAAGGCGGACCCCACAGACCCGACGAAGGAAGTTGGATGGCTGGAATGGCCCGAGAATGACGACATCCGACCATTTGCTCCCATCAGTGGAACAAAAAAGTGGGTTGGATTGTTCGCATCCCTTTTGCCAAGGGAAGAGTGGTCGAAGGTCGAACAGATCTCAAAAGTTCTCGGGAGCCGTAAGACACCGTCAGCCGATATCCACGAAACCATTCGCGGGCACTATGAAAATCTCGACTTTGACGGCCTCCCTTTTTTTGAGGATTGGAAGAAAGTATCTGCAAGTTTCGTTGGGAATGTGGTCGAGGTGTCTACCGCAACGGTTCCGTGGTGGCTAAACCTCGAACGAGTAGACCGAGTTCCCTACATGAAGTCGGACTGGGGGTGCGGTTCACAGCTTAATCGGCATTTTGGATTCCACCTGCCCCCCTTGCCATCGCTTCGGGTGAACGGAAGACTGATAGCCGACAAACTCAAAACTTCTTCTGGACCTGCTTTTGATCCTGTCACAGGGCTTCTCATAGAAATTGGAAGCTACTGCATGGTTTCAACGAGATTGCTGAAATAAAGCTCCCGGCATTCTGTCCAATTGCCATTCGAACATCGAACCAAATCTGGAAGATCATCAATGCTTCCGAAGCTTCACCCGGCCCTTCCATGTTTTGTCCGACTAGGGACCTTTGACAGGAGATAGCCACGATCGATACAGGCCTAAAATGGGCGGGCGGCATTTTGGGCGTGGGCGCTGTGAGCCTCTTCCTTTTTGTCCTGGGCCCGCCAGCTTTGAAAGAAGAAACCTGCGCCAGAGCAGAGTCCCTCCGCATTTCGATTGCCGGAGTTAAATTTCACTTCCCGTCTCCCCGCAATATCGACCTTCGCGGGAAGCAGGCTCCTGATCGCGCACCCGGCGCAATTACGGATTACTGCCAAGGGACAAGCGAAGCGCCATTCATCGTATCTTCCGCTCACCTACGGCCTCACCCGACGTTCAAACACAACGACCTCCTTTATCGCCTCGGTTATATTTCCATCGATCAAAGCATCGATGAATCCGATGCCTACCTTCTTCACAATATCGAGTTGGCCCTTGCGTCGGGCGGCAGGCTGGAACCGGTTGCAGAAGCTCAGAATCTCCTGCTGGCAAAGGAGAAAGCAGAAGGCGCATCTCGGAAGCAATGGTATGTCACGGAAAAACCGGGACTGTTCGGACGCCCGGCGGCGTTTCGATGCCGCATAGTGTCCAACCCCATGTCGGACGTGAAAGGGGACACCACCAAGTGGTGCGTCGCCTTTATTCCGATAGCCAAAAACCTTCGGATCTCAGCCCAGTTTTTTACAGCCCGCGTCCCATATCAGGAGTGGAACCTGCTGGTCGAGAATATCGAACGCTGGGTACTCAGCAGGATTCCTCCGGACCAAACGGACAAGACCTACCTCTCATCGAAACCAGAATCGATTTTCGATCTTCTCGAGACCTACGCTGGCTCCCGGCCGCACGAATAGACGCAGCCGGGCCATGATCATGAGTCGATAGGAAAGCTTTTCAAACCTTCTCCGCCGCGGCCATCGCCTTGTCCACGGCGTCTTCCACCGCGTCGAAGACCAGCAGCGTGGAGGCGTGGCGGGCCTTGTAGTCGCGTACGGGCTCGAGCACTTCGAGGTCCTTCCACTTGCCGCCATAAATCTCGCGCGGCGGCTCGCCGCCCTGCTTCAGCATGGCGCGCATGGCGGCGCCGACTTCATGCAGTTCCTGCGCGGTGGAGCCGATCACATGGAGCGCCATGATGGAGGATGAGGCCTGGCCCAGCGCGCAGGCCTTTACGTCGGCGCCATAGGCGACCACCTTGTCGCCCTCCATCTTCACATCCACCGTCACCTTGGAACCGCACAGCTTCGACACCTGCGTCGAGGACGCATCCGGCGCGTCGAGGCGCTCGCAGAGCGGAATATCCGCCGCGAGTTCCAGAATGCGCTTGTTGTAGATGTCGTTCAGCATGCGTCTAAAACCTCAGCCGGCGACCCGCCAGCTCGTGCCCTGCGGCCCATCCTCGATCTGGATCCCGTTTTCCGCCAGCTCGTCGCGAATGCGATCGGCCTCGGCGAAATTCTTTTCCTTGCGCGCCGCATTGCGGGCGACGATCAGCTTCTCGATTTCCTCAGCCTCTATATTGGGTCCGAGGCCCGCCCCTGCAAACCATTCTTCCGGGTCCATCTGGAGAAGGCCGATCACGGCACCCGCCCCGATCAGCTCGCTCTTGAGCTGCGCCCGCGTACCGGGATCGGTCTCGCTATTGGCCCGCGAGGCCAGATCGAAAAGCACTGCAAGGGCCTTCGGCGTGTTGAGGTCGTCGCACAGCGCCTCCATGAAGGCATGCGGCACGCCATCATTCGCGCCCCGCTCCGCCTTCACATCGGCAAGTCCGCGCAGCGCCCCGTATAGCCGGTCCAGCATCCGCCGCGCCTGCGCTAGGCCCTCGGCCGTCCAGTCCAGCGGCTGGCGATAGTGCCCGTTCAACAGCGCAAGACGGATCGACTCCCCCGGCGCTTCCTTGATGAGGTCGTGCACGAGAAGGACATTGCCGATCGATTTCGACATCTTCTCCTTCTCGATGTTCACGAAACCATTGTGGAGCCAGAAGCGCGCAAAGGTCTTGCCGCCATGCGCGCATGTGCTCTGCGCCAGCTCGTTCTCGTGATGCGGGAACTGAAGGTCGATACCGCCGCCATGAATGTCGATGGTTTCGCCCAGATGCTTCTCGATCATGGCCGAGCATTCGATATGCCAGCCGGGTCGCCCACGGCCCCAGGGGCTGTCCCAGCCGGGCTGATCGTCCATTGACGGCTTCCAGAGCACGAAGTCGGCCGGATCCTTCTTGTAGGGCGCGACCTCCACCCGGGCGCCCGCCACCATGTCGTCGCGGTCGCGGCCCGACAGCGCGCCATACTCGGCATCGCTCGGCACGTTGAAGAGCACATGCCCCTCCGCCTCATAGGCATTCCCGCTTTCGATAAGGCGGGCGATCATCGAGATCATGCCGTCAATGGTCTCCGTTGCCAGCGGCTCGATATCGGGCGGCAGCACGCCGAGCGTCCCCATGTCGTTGCGGTAGATATCGGCATATTTCTGCGTCACGGCGGAAATGGGCACGCCCTGCTCCGCCGCCGCCTTGATGATCTTGTCCTCGATATCGGTGATGTTGCGGGCATAGACGAGATGCGGGTAGAGGCGGCGCAGCAGCCGCGCCAGCACGTCGAACACCACGGCCGGCCGCGCATTGCCGATATGGGCGTAGTTGTAGACGGTGGGGCCGCAGACATACATCGTCACCCGCTGCGGATCGAGCGGCTCGAAGACCTCCTTCTTGCGGGTCAGCGAGTTGTGCAGGGTGAGCGTATAGCCGCTTTTGTCAGAATTCATGAAGTGCTCCACCGGGCGGGAGGCCTCATCTTGCTCCGCCCTTCTGTGCCGTTGTTAAAGGAAGGGTTTTCCCCCCGCAAGGCCGCGATACCGGCGATCCAAACGGCGGTTTCCCGCGTCTAAAGAAGCGGGCCGGCCCTCCGTCAGGCCGCCACTTTGCGCCCAGTAAGAAACCTGCAAAACTTGATAGCCAGTTTTCGCAAAGCTATATGCATCCTTTAGACGGTGTCACATCAACTACGGCATGGCATAAGACCCGTGCTTGATGGGCAAAATAGGTAGATACGGCAATGGATTAGCCGGAGCTGCCTATGACTTGAACCGGCAGGCGCCCGGCGCAAAAGCGGCGGGCATCGGTCGGGAAACCCCTA
Organism: Parvibaculum sp.; assembly: GCF_002684405.1. Classification (GTDB taxonomy): domain Bacteria; phylum Pseudomonadota; class Alphaproteobacteria; order Parvibaculales; family Parvibaculaceae; genus Parvibaculum. The sequence continues at coordinate 5,526 of NZ_NYVD01000047.1, forward strand.
AAAGAGATTGGTCGAAATGGACATGAATCCGGTTGATGGGCTTCGGGCCCACAAAGAAGAAGAGCGTAACAAGGTGATCCAGAAGCCGAGCCGCGAAGAAGCCGAAGCCGCTGTACGAACCCTCATCGCATGGGCGGGCGACAACCCCGACCGCGAGGGCCTGCTGGACACGCCCGGTCGCGTGACCCGCGCCTATGAAGAGTTTTTCGCCGGCTATCAGGAAGACCCTTACAAGGAACTGGGCCGCACCTTCGAGGAGGTCGAGGGCTACCATGACATGGTGATGCTCCGGGATATCGACATCGAATCCCATTGCGAACACCACATGGTGCCGATCCTGGGCCGCGCCCATGTCGCCTATGTCCCGACGCGCAAAGTGGTGGGCATTTCCAAGCTCGCCCGCGTGATCGAGATTTTCGGCAAGCGCCTCCAGACGCAGGAAACCATGACGGCGCAGGTCGCCGATTGCATCAATCAGGCGCTGGAGCCGCAGGGCGTCGCCATCCTGATCGAGGCGAAGCATCAATGCATGACCACGCGCGGCGTGAAGAAGCCCGAAGTTGCGACCATCACCTCGCAATTCACCGGCGTCTTCCGCGAAGACCCCCGCATGGAAGCACGCTTCATGCAGATGATCCGCGGATACTGATCCGGGACAATAAGTCCCCACTTTGACATCAGGCCCCGCCCTTCATTGAATGGCGGGGCCTTTCATTTCCGGAGCACGAAATGAGCGATACCTATTTCAGTCCGCGAGGGGACAAGGCCGAGCTGGAAGAAGGCTCGGGCTTCTCGCCGAAATTCGACGCGGACGGCCTCATCACCGTCGTCACCACCGACGCGGAAACGGGCGACATCCTCATGGTCGCCTATATGAACGAGGAAGCCCTGAGCAAAACCATCGAAACCGGCGAGGCCTGGTACTGGAGCCGGTCGCGCGGCGAGCTATGGCACAAGGGCGACACGAGCGGCCAGATCCAGATGGTCGTCGAAATGCTCACCGATTGCGACCAGGACACGCTCCAGCTCAAGGTGAATGTAGGCGGCGATGGCGGCTGCTGCCATGTCGGCTACCGCTCCTGCTTTTACCGCCGGGTGCCGCTGAAAGGCGCGGCGGGCAAGCCGCTCACGCTCGAACCCACCGGCGCGGAGAAACTTTAGATCCACGTAAGCTTCCAGATGGTGGCTATTTTTTGCCGCAATGCACACATAGGGAGGATGATGAGTATTGTCCCCGAGTGAGCGCCCCCCGATGAAACAGGTCCCCCTTCCCCCCAAACGCCGCCCCGTAGTCGGCATAGCACTGGGCGCCGGTGTCGCGCGTGGCTGGACGCATATCGGCGTCCTGCGCACGCTGCGCAAGGCCGGCATCGAGCCCGACATCATTTCCGGTACCTCCATCGGCGCGCTGGTCGGCGGCTGCGAGGCGGCGGGCAAGCTCGACGTGCTGGAGGAGTTCGCCCGCTCACTCACAAGGCGGCGCATGCTGAGCCTGCTCGATTTCCGCTTCCGCTCATCCGGCCTCATCGGCGATGCGAAGCTGCGCGAAATCATGCACACCCATCTCGCCGACCTGAACATCGAGGATATGGAGCGCCGCTTCGTAGGCGTGGCGACCGAGCTCACCACCGGCCACGAGCTATGGCTGCATGAAGGCGGGCTTATCGATTCGATCCGCGCTTCCTACGCGCTCCCCGGCGTCTTTTCGCCTGTCTCGGTAGACGGCCGCTGGCTCATCGACGGTGCACTTGTGAACCCTGTGCCCGTCTCGGTCGCCCGCGCGCTCGGAGCCCATGTCGTGATCGCGGTAAACCTCAATAACGATCCCTTCGACCCCTCCGGCCGTGCGCGCCATGTGGGCCGCCAGCCCGAGCCCTATTACCGCTCGCCGGAGGAAGCGCGATCCGACGACCAGCTCCTGGAGGAACTGGAAGAGGAACTGGAGGAAGAGGAACGCGCCAAAGGCCTGCGCCGCAATGGCGAAGGCGAACCCGACAGCATGTCGGAGCGCATTTACGACATGTTGTTCGGCTGGAGCCGCAAGAACAATGAAGAGATGGAGCTGATGAAAAAGGTGGTTGGCCGCGAAAGCCCGCGCGAGCCCGGCATCGCCTCCGTCATGCTCGCCTCGCTCAATATCGTGACGGACCGCGTGGGCCGCATGCGCATGGCAAGCGATCCGCCCGACATCATGATCGCGCCGCGCGTGGCGCATCTGAGCCTGCTGGATTTCGACCATGCGGACGAGCTGATCGCGCGCGGCGAGCAAGCCGCCGAAGAGGCCCTCCCCCTGATCCGCGAATCGATCGAAATGGCCCGGTAGGAAAACCTAGCCGTTGGCGATGTAAAGCTGCAGCGCTTCCTTCTCCATCACCGTCTCGGCAATGCGATGCTTCACCACATCGCCGATGGAGATGATGCCGACCAGCCGTTCATCCTCGATAACCGGCAGATGGCGGAAACGGCCCATCGTCATGGCGTCCATCAGCTGCTCTGCCGTATCCGACAGGCTGCAGGTGATGACCCGGGAGGTCATCACATCGCGGGCCGGGCGCTCCAGCGCCTCCTTGCCTTCCCGCGCAACCGCCTTGACGATATCGCGCTCGGAAAGAATGCCGAGCACACGCTCTCCCTCTGTCACGAGCACGGCGCCGATGCGGCGCTCGGTGAGTTCGCGTGCGACCTCTGCGACGGGCTTGTCCGGCCCGACCGTCGACACTTCGGAGCCTTTTTCCTTCAGGATTGAGGCAACATTCATGGCAACTCCTCCGTCCTCGCGGGCTTGAGACCTTTGATCCCGGCCCGTGTTACTGCCCCGTAGCGGGCTGTATCCGGCATTCCTCCCAAAACACCGGATACCGCAGACAGCATCCCTCCAAATCATGATGCGGCATCGCGCCGCACCAGGCAAGATGTATATTACAGAATGGTAAGATTCCCGTTCTACCCAACCTTTCGAAAGGTTGTTTTGACACTGCCGGGGCGCGACCCGAATAATCCCCTCAACATCATCCCGTTCGGTTCGGGCAACCCTCAGAGGCCCAATTCCAGATGTGGCAGCGCTCTTACCTGCAAAGGCTCAAACGCGATATCGATCTCTGGATCGAACGCGGATGGGTGACGCCCGCCAACGCCGAAGCAATCCTGGAGGACGCCTCCCGCACGCCTGACACGCGGCGCACCCCTGCCATCCTCGCCATCCTCGGCGCCGTGCTGATCGGTTTTGCCGCCATGAGCTTCGTGGCCGCGAACTGGGCGGAGCTTTCCAAGCTGACCAGGCTCGCCCTGATCGGAACGGGGCTTGTCGCCGCCTATGGCATCGCCTGGCAGACGGACCGGCGCGGGCACCCCGCCTTCGCCCAGGCCGCCCTTCTGACGGGGCTGTGCCTCTTCGGCGCGGCCATCATGCTGATCGCCCAGATCTATCATATCCAGACGGACGATCCCGGCGGCGTCCTCGCCTGGTGCATTGCCGCGCTGGCCGCCGCCGCCATCCTGCCCTCGCGCCCCGCGCTGGCACTGGGCATGCTGCTTGCCATCGTCTGGTCGGGCTTTGCGCTCTCGCTCCATCAGGACGTTCCCCATATCGGCTTCTTCCTGCCCTGGATTTTCGCGCTGGCACTGATCCTCCGCTTTTCCTGGGTCACCGGTTTCCACCTCTGGATCGTTACCGGCTATGCATGGCTCGCCTTCAACGCCTATGCCATCGGCAACTGGATGGGCGTCGGCCCGGGAGCCATTGCCGCGCTCGTGGTGGTGGATGCCATTGGCCTCTGGCTCGCCGCGCTCGCCCTCCAGGCCCGCCTTCCCCGCTTTGCCGATGTCGCGGAAGATTACGGCATCGTGGTCGCCTTCACCGTTTTCTGGATTCTGCATGTGATCCCCGCCAATGAAGCCGGTCCGATAAACACTCTCTGGATCGGGGCCGCGATTGTCATGGCGCTTGCCGTTTTGGCCATCGGCATTTCCGCGCTGACCCAGCGCCGGCTGGAAGCACGCCACGCCTTCGCCATCGGCGGCATGTCGATTGCCGCGCTCGCTTACCCGCTGCTGATGCACGCGATGGGCCCGGCCATCGAATGGCTCTATTCGGCGATCTTTCTCGCCCTTTCCGTCTGGCTCGTCTCCTACGGAACGGCCCGGCACAGCCGCTTCCTCATCAATGGCGGCTTCGCGGCTTTCGCAGCCGAAGTCCTCTACCTCTATTTCGCCACGCTGGGCACCATGCTCGACACAGCCGCCTTCTTCCTCATCGGGGGCCTGCTGCTGATCGCGGGCAGCCTCTTCTTCGAAAGGCTGCGCCGCCGCATGGTGAAAGCGGTCGGCAACGAGGAAGGAGCCGCGCCATGACGGGCAGCAGACGCTTCGCCATCGGGCTCGGTGTGCTGCTCGCAGGCCAGCTGGACACCCGCAAAAACCCTTGGCGCGGTCGGCAGGGGATGATTCACTGACGGCGAAGCATCATGGAGGGCGGTCATGGATCCACAGTCACTGTTCAGCCTGAACGATCATCTTGAGGCTCTGAGCAAGGAGGGCGATCCGCTCGAGGTTTTGCAGGAGACGGTGGATTTCGAGTATTTCCGGGGTTGGCTGGTCGAGGGGCTGGGATATGGCGACGGGTCAAAAGGCGGAAGACCGCCGTTTGATCCGGTGATGATGTTCAAGGCGCTCATTCTTCAGGCCCAGCACACTCTCAGCGACGCGCGCATGGAGTTCATGATCCGGGACCGGCTGAGTTGGATGCGGTTCCTCGGGCTGTCGCTCGGGGAGCGAACGCCCGACGAGAACACGATCCGCCATTTCCGCAACCGCATGACCGAGACGGGGACGCTGAAGCGAGTGATGAAGGCCTTCGATTGGCAACTCCAGAAGAAGGGCTACATCCCGATGTCGGGGCAGATCGTCGATGCTTCCCTGGTGCCGGCTCCCAGGCAGCGCAACACCGAGGGCGAGCAGCAGGCGATCAAGTCGGGCAAGAGTGCCAAAGAGATCTGGCCGGACGAGAAGAACAAGGCGGCCCAGAAGGACACCGACGCCCGCTGGACGCTCAAGATCGGCGGCAAGGTCAGGTATCGGGAGGACGGAACACCACTGCCGATGATTGCCCTGCCGGTGTTCGGCTACAAGTCCCACATCAGCATCGACAGGCGTTACGGCTTCATCCGGTCGATGGCGGTGACCTCGGCATCGACGGCGGACGGACGGCTCCTCAAACAGGTCGTCAGCACCGACAATACCGGTTCCGAGGTCTGGGCCGACAGCGCCTACAGATCCCGCAGCAACGAGAAGTGGCTTGGCGACAGGATGCTGACCAGTCGGATCCATCGCAGGAAGCCCAAGGGCAAGCCGATGCCGAAGGCGACGGCGCGGGCCAATGCGGTAAAGTCCTCGATCCGCGCCCATGTCGAGCACGTCTTCGCTCACCAGAAGAACAGGTTCGGGCTGTTCATCCGCACCATCGGCCTTGCCCGCGCCGAGGCGAAACTGACCCTGGCGAACCTGGCCTACAACTTCGACCGGCTGATCTTCCATGAACGCCGGCGCGTCACGGCATGAGTCTGTCCGGGATTCGGCGAAAAAAACGAAATCGCCACGCCAAACAGACCAGAACCGGCCGAAATGGCCATGATCCGCGCGCCAAAGCGGTCGATGCCGTCACGTCGCGCCCGATGAAGCCGTAATCAATGGGTTTTTGCGGGTGTCCAGCTCGCCTTTCTGGGCTGGATGATTGCCGACCGCGTCAGCCTGCTCAGCTCCGGCAATGTGGTAACGCTGGAAACCGAGCCGGTAGACCCACGAGACATCTTTCGCGGCGACTATGTGGTGCTGCGCTACGCCATCTCCAACATTGCCCTCACCGCCTACAAAGGCACAAGCGATCTGGCCAAAGGCGACACGGTCTATGTGGAACTGAGTAAAAACACGGCCGGAAAATGGCGCCCCGTCGCCCTCGACACCAGGATGATGGAGCCCGCCGAGGGTAACCACATCATACGTGGACGGATCACCCGCATCGACAAGCGCAGCCCGCGACTGACGCCCGAGCGCAAGAAACCGCGTGAGGTCCCCTGCCCGCTCTGCGGCACGGCGCAAATCAAATACGGCATCGAAAGCTATTTCGTGCCGGAGGGATCGGGTCGCGACATCGAACATGCCCGCAACCGCGCGGAACTCACGGTCGATGTCGCACTGGCCGATAACGGCGAAGCCGCCATCAAGTCCCTCAGCATGGACGGCAAGACGATCTACAACGAACCGTTGTTCTGACCAGGCACGGCGCAGGACAGCCGATCATCCATGCACCGATGCGGACGGCAGCTCTATCGGAACACATCCGACCCTTTGTAGCTCCCATGCTTCGGCCGCCAGTTCAGTTCGTCGCGCAGCCTGTTTGAAGACATCTGCTGATCCAGTGTTGGGCCCTCTGCCCAATCGCCATATCTGCCGACGACCTCATCAACGGAAACAATCTCGACCTCGCTTCCCCGACCGAAATGACGGGCAATATCGGCAGCGATCTCGCCGGTCCTGACACCGGATTCCGCCGAAGCATTGAAATGTCCTTCCGCCTCGGGCGCTTCGACAAGAAGCCTGTAGGCGCAAGCGAGATCGTCCCGATGGACAAGTGGCCATCTTGTGTCGTAATCCCCCCAGACCTCGACCGGACGCCCGTTTTTGGCAGCGTCGATATAGTCTTCGAACACTCCCCCATCGGCGTCATAGACCATTCCCGGATGGATGATCGCAGCGGAAATTGGCTCGCTTTCGACAAGCCTGCGGGCGTTCCCCACCATCCATGCAAAAGATCGAATGGGGTTGAAGCGACTGTTCTCATCTGCAACTTCGTCGCCGGTCTTGCCGTAGAGCCAGCAGCCTCCGGTATAGACCACCCTGAGCCGCTCTCGCCGGCCGTCGAGCGTAGCTTCGATTGCCGACAACACCCCTTCATCGACATCGCCCATGTCGTCGGAAAATGTTGCGGCGGCCTGCACGACGGCATCGCACTCACCGATAACGGTGCACCACATCTCGGGATTGCGCAGATCGCCTCTGAGGGGCGCCGCGCCAAGCGCCTTCAGCTTCTCATCGGACGCAGAGGAACGGCTGAGCGCCGTCACCCGATGGCCATGCGCGATCAGCTCACGCGTGACGGCCGAGCCGATGAAACCCGTCGCCCCGAGAACAAGAACATTTGTCACTTCGCTTTCTCCTCCGGCGCCAAGCGTAAGACAAGCTGTCAAACGCCCTGCAATGTAGATATGCAGCCTCGCCGGAGAAAAAAGCACCTTTGACGGAATGCGAGCCGATCATGACGGCGCGCCCTCAGCATGAACGCCGGAACGATCTGCACCGAACCGACGGTCCGACCTGTTGTGCCGACCGCCTTATCCGTCCAGCCAGTTCCCGTGGAACCCGAAGGGCACGCGCGTCGGCAGCTCGACGCGCGCGAGCGGGCCGGAAGACATGTTCTCTGCGTCCAGCACTACGAAATCGCTGAGATTGCGTTCCCCGTCATAAACGAGCGAGGTGATGAAGCCTTCGCCCTCCGACGCATCGGCCGCGCGCGGCACGAAGACCGGTTCATGCACGAATTTGCCCGCGCCCGGTTCCCATTCCTGCCGCTTGCCGGTTTTGAGATCGATATGCACCAGCGTGTCGAACGACGCCCCCGGCTCGTCTCCCCGTTTCTGCGCGCCATAATAGCCGTGACGATAGTTAAGTCCGGCGAACCGCTCGTCGAGCCGCGGAAACTCGCCACCCAGATCGGTAAGCGCTTCTTCCGTATAGCTGTCCGAATTGCTGTCGAGATCGAATGTCCAGCGCACGAGCTGGCCCTGCTCGTCGCCGAGATCGGCGGGCGGGCGCTGTCCGTTCGCATCGGGAAAGAGCGGCACGCGGGAATATTTCA
>NZ_NYVD01000048.1 GCF_002684405.1 Parvibaculum sp.
GCAGCCGACGTGCGGCCCGCCGTCGTCGCACGCTTCCTTCGTGTATCCGTCATGAGTTCATGCCTCTTGTCACTGAATATTCAGACCGCAAGCGCACGCATTCTTTTCGCGCACACTCCGACGACAAGAGAGTGACGCGAATGCGAAAACCATTCAAGCACGGACAATACGTAGGCGCCGCTTTCATCCGCGAAAAGCAGTCAGGCACCGATGCAACGTGAAGACGGCAGCGTCAGTCGGCGGCCATCGTGGATGGCGCATGCTTCGCGCCGCGCACCAGCCGGCCCGGCAGTTCGCCCGTCGCCTCGCCTTCCCGGTAGACCACCTTTCCCGACACGATGGTCGCTTCGTATCCGTCCGCTTCCTGCATCAGGCGGCGCGCGCCGGAGGGAAGATCGTAGACCATGTGGGGCGGGCGAAGCTGGAGACGGTCGAAATCGATGACGTTGATATCCGCCTTGTAACCGGGGGCGATAACGCCGCGATCCCTCAGCCCCACGGCTTCCGCCGTGTCCTTCGTCTGGCTCTTGATGACGAAGGACAGGTCGAGCCGCTCGCCACGGGTGCGGTCGCGGCACCAATGGGTGAGCATGTAGGTCGGTACGGACACGTCGCAGATCGCGCCCACATGAGCCCCACCGTCGGACAGGCCGAAAATGGTGTTGGGGTTGCGGATCATGGTGAGGCAGTTATCGAGGCTGCCTTCAGTGTAATTGTGCATGGCGAAGAAAATGAGCGCCCGGCCATCGTCCTCGAGCATCATGTCGTAGACGATCTCGTCCGGGTTGCGCCCTTCGCGCTTCGCCTGTGCGGCAATGCTCTTTTCCGGCCCGGGCTCGTAATCGGGCGGCGTGCCGAGGTCGAACATCTTGTGATAGGCGCCGGCGAGCGAGTTGACGAAGGGATGGCCCTCCTGCGGCGCCTCGGCGATGAGGCGGGCCCGGAAATCCGGATCGCGCATGATCGCCACGCGCTCATGAAGCGGCTTGTCGGCAATCGCCATATAGCCGGGGCGGGTGATGAAGGGATGCACCGAGCCCTGAAGCCCCATCATGATGCCCACGGGACGGCCCTGAACCTGCGCCTTGATCGGCAGGCCGCGACCGGCGGCGGCATCGAGGCGCTTCATCAGCTCGCGCCATTGGTCCGGGATCACATCGGCCTGAACCATGGAGAAGCTCAAGGGACGGCCCGACAGTTCGACGAGCTTTTCGACCAGCGAGAATTCATGGTCCATTTCGCGGAAGTCGGACACCCATTGCAGGACGCCACTGCCGGCATCGCGCAATCCCTCGGCAATGGCGATCATCTCCGCATCCGCCGCGCCGATGGTCGGCGTCAAGTCGCCATCGGCCGTTCTGTGCACCATGGTGCGCGTGGTGGAGAAGCCCAGCGCGCCCGCGCGAATGGCCTCAGCCGTCAGCTCGCGCATGCGAGCCATCTCTTCCGCCGTGGCGGGCTCGCGATGCGCGCCCCTCTCGCCCATCACATAGACACGCAGCGCGCCATGCGGCATCTGCGCGGCCACGTCGATGTCGTGCGGCAGGCTTTCGATGGCGTTCATATAGTCGCCGAAGCTTTCCCATTCCCATGAGAGACCTTCATGCAGCGCAGCGCCGGGGATGTCCTCCACGCCCTCCATGAGACGGATCAGCGTTTCGTGATCGCTCTTATGCACCGGCGCAAAGCCGACACCGCAATTGCCCATCACCACCGTGGTCGAACCGTGGATCGAGGAAGGCGCCACACGGCTTTCCCAGGTGACCTGCCCGTCATAATGGGTGTGCACATCCACCCAGCCCGGCGTCACGATGCGGCCTTTCGCATCGATCTCCTCCACGCCCGACGCGGCGACCTTGCCGACCTCGGTAATGATGCCGTCGCTGACGGCGATATCGGCCTCCCGGGGGCTGCCGCCCTCGCCGTCGAACAGTACCCCGCCGCTAATAACTAGATAAGGCCGCGTCATGATTTCCTCCCAGAATTTTCTTTCGATCCTAGTTGCGGGCAGGTGCAAACGCAAAAGGCGGCGCATGAGCGCCGCCTTTCAGGGGTTCGCCGTTCCGCGCCCGGCGGATCGGATATTCCTCAGATCTTCTTGTCGCCCTGCCAGTAGTTGTCGCGGATGACGCGGCGCAGCACCTTGCCGGACGGCATGCGCGGGAGTTCGGTCACGAAGTCGATGCTGCGCGGGCGCTTGTAGCCCGGCAGGTTTTCCGCCGCAAAGGCGAGCAGTTCGGCCTGCATCGCCTCGTCGGCGGTAAAGCCTTCATTGAGCTGGACGACGGCCTTGACCTCCTCGCCCCATTCCTCGTTCGGCGCGCCGACAACGGCGGCATCGGCAATCGCGGGATGCTTCAGCAGCTCCTGATCGATTTCGGCGGGGTAGATGTTCACGCCGCCGGAGATGATGACTTCCGCGCTGCGCCCGGTGAGGAAGAGATATCCCTCACTGTCGAAATAGCCCATGTCGCCCATGGTGTAATAATTGCCGCGATACGCGCTGTTGGTTTTTTCAGGCGCCTTGAAATATTCGAAGCGCCCTTCCTCCGGCGCGCCGAAATAGACCGTGCCCACTTCATCCGCCGGCAGAGGATTTCCCTCATCATCCTGGATCTGCACCTCGACGCCGGGCAATGGCCGTCCGCAGGAACCCTTTCGGCCGAGCCATTCCTCCGACTCGATGAAGATACCGCCGCCTTCCGTCGCTGCGTAATATTCGAAGACGACCGGGCCGAACCATTCGATCGACCCCTCCTTTACATGGACCGGGCACGGCGCTGCGCCGTGCAGGATCCAGCGCAGGGACGATGTGTCGTATTTCGCCTTCACTTCGTCGGGCAATTGCAGCATCCGGTGAAGCATGGTCGGCACGACATGGGTATGGGTGATGCGGTGTTCGTGGATGAGGCGGAGCGTTTCCTCCGCGTCCCATTTGTCCATCAGCACCACGCCGATGCCATTGTTGAGCGGAAAGCTCATATTCAGGGCAAGAGGCGCGGCGTGATAGAGCGGCCCCGTCACCAGCGCCAGATCCCCCTCGGGACGGAACGCCGCCGTCTCGTTCAGTTTGATCAGCAGGGGCGCCGCGGCGGCCGCTTGCCGGCGATAGACCCCTTTGGGATGCCCGGTCGTGCCGGAGGTGTAGAGCATCTGGGTGCCGAGTTCGGGGTCTTCCAGATCGTGGCCGTCTTCCGCCGCCAGCGCCGCGTCGTAATCGTCGAAGCCTTCGATGGCACCGCCCACGGCGAACCTGGTCACAAGAGACGGGGCCATCGCGGCGGCCTCCCTAGCGCTGCCGGCAAAGCGCGTATCCGCGATGAACGCCTTCGCCTCGCAGTTCTCCACGATGTACCCGACTTCCCCGCCGGACAGATGCCAGTTGATCGGCGTGATGCGGAAGCCGCCGCGCTGGCAGGCGACCATGACCTCGATGAATTCGGGCCGGTTGGAGCAGAGCAGCGCGACCGCGTCGCCGGTTTCAAGGCCGGATCGCCTGAGCGCACGCACCAGCCGGTTGGCACGGTCGTTCAGTTCGCCGAATGTGCGGCTTCCCATCTGGGAGATAACGGCCATCCGGTCTGGCGCCTGCGCCGCATGCCAGGCGACAACCATTCCCTTCGCCGCGGCTTCCTCGCGCGACGGCACGGCCTGCGTCATATTCATGTCCCATTCCTCCCGTTTATCCCCGTGGCGATTGTCGCCACTATTCTTGGTTTTGATTTGGCTTAAGGGTATTGGACAGGCGGCCTTGCCGTTAGGTCAAGCCGTTTTGCGTAACCCTTATCCGTAATTTCACCGGAGCCGTTCGATGCGCCTTTCCGTTCTTGCCGGCCTCGCGCTTGCCGCCCTGACGGGCGCGCTGGCCCTGCCTGCGCATGCCGCCGAAGATAATGGCTTCATTTCCTTCCAGTCAGACAATGATTTCTATCTCTTCATCGGCAGCGACAAGCACTACACGAACGGAGTGCGGGCCTCCTGGCTGTCGGCGCCGCGCCGCGACCTGCCGGACTGGCTGAAGGGCGTTTCCGCACCGCCCCTCATCAACGGGGAAGTGGATACGGAGAAGACCCGGCATCGTGTGGGGATCGGCCTCAGCCAGGCCATTTTCACACCGGAGGACACCGAAACGGCACTGCCCGTCCCCAATGACCGGCCTTATGCGGGCTGGCTGCACCTGACCTTTCTGCTGCAAAGCGAGCGGACCCTGAAAACAGACCGTCACGAGGCGTTTCAGGATCGCTGGCAGCTCGACCTTGGCATGGTCGGTCCGGCGGCGCTTGGCGAAGTGGTGCAGAACGGATGGCACAAGACCTTCGGCTTCCGCCACATCAATGGCTGGGACAACCAGCTCAAAAACGAGCCCGGCGTGAACCTCACCTTCGAGCGCGCCTGGCGTTCACCGCTTCTTTCCACGCCCAAAGTGATCGGCTTTGCAACGGACTTCATCCCCTATGGCACGCTCGCGCTCGGCAATGTGAGCACCTATGCCGGCGCCGGGGCGACCTTCCGCATCGGGCCGACGCTGCCCGACGATTTCGGCCCGACCGGCATCTATCCCAATGACGGCGGATCGGACTGGTTCGAGAGCAGCACGCCCGGCACTTTCGACTGGTATCTCTTCGCAGGCGGTAATGTGCGCGCCGTGGGCCGCAACATCTTTCTCGACGGCAACACGTTCCGGGACAGCCTGAGCGTGGACAAGAAACCGGTCGTCGCCGACCTCAAGGTGGGGGCTGTGGCCGTGTTCCAGGGCGTGCGGATAAGCCTGACCAATGTCTATCGCACCAATGAATTCTACGGGCAGAAAAAGGCCGACCAGTTCGGCTCGCTTGCGGTGACGTTCGCCCTCTGACGGCATTGCCGCTTCGCGCGCAAACATGACGCCGCGCGCCGATGGTGCTAGTCAGGTAGAAGACTGCATTTCGGGGGAATTCCATGTCATTGCCGCTCATTTCAGCCGACAACACATTCGGCCTGCTTTTCGTTTTTCTGGGGCTTGCCGCTTTCGGCTTCTGGGCGGAAAAGACAAAGCTCGGGCAATGGATATCCGGCGTCATCCTGACGATCCTTGCCGGCATGGCGCTTTCCAATCTCCGGGTCGTGCCTTTCGGCTCGCCCATCCACGACGCGGTGTGGGGCATCGTAGTGCCGATGGCGATCCCGCTCCTGCTGTTCCGCGCCGACCTCAAACGCATCCTGCCGGAAGCGGGACATCTCACCATCGCTTTCGCAATCTGCGTGCTGGCGACGGTGGCGGGCGTCTTCGCAGGCTTTGCACTCATCGACATGGGACCGGAGGGGAACCTCGTCGCGGCGTCGCTGGGCGCAAGCTGGATTGGCGGGTCGATGAATTTCGCCGCCGTGTCGCAGGCCACCGGCCTTTCGCAGAACGGCGCGCTGACGGCTGCCTCCGCCGCCGCCGACAATGTGGTGGCGACGCTCTTCATCACGCTTCTGCTCGTCCTGCCCGGCTGGCACTGGCTGGTGCGCCGCATCCCCTCGAAAATCATCGAGGCGGAGGAATATGAGGAGGAGCATGAAGAGGAGGCAAAGCGGCCCGACCTCGACATGGGCGCGCTGGCCATGCAGCTTTTCATCGCAGCCGCCTGCTGTTTCGTCGGGTTCCAGACCGCAGCGCTTCTGGGCGTGGCGCAATATGGCGTGCTCTTCGTCACCATCAATGCGCTTCTGGTCGCCAATATCTTTCCCGGGCCGATGCAACGGCTGGAGGGCGGTTTCGATCTCGGCATGTTCTTCATGTATCTCTTCTTCGGCGTCATCGGCTCCGGCGCGGATGTGATGCTGATGATCGAGACGGCACTGCCCATTTTCGCCTTTGTGATTGTCATGGCGAGCGTGCATCTCGCCATCGCGCTTGCGGGCGCGAAGCTGTTCCGGATCGATCTTGCGGAAATGCTGGTGATTTCCAACGCGGTGACGCTGGGGCCGGCAACCGCGGCGGCGATGGCCGCGGGACGGCGCTGGCGGCAGCTCGTCATGCCGGGGGTGATGCTGGGCGTGCTCGGCTATGCGGTGGCAAACTTCATCGGCGTCGGGCTAGCGGGCGTATTGGGCTAGCGTCGTTGCCCGCCCGGAAGCCCGCTGCTACACAGACAGCAACGAAAAACTGATCCGAGGGAGAAACCCATGTCCGAGCCCGTCATTCTCGTCGAGAAGGAAGGCGAAACCGCCATCGTCACGCTGAACCGGCCGACCGCGATGAACGCGCTGTCGCGGGAGCTGCGCGAGGCGATTGCCGAGACCTTCGAGAAGCTGGAAGCCGACCCGGAGATCCGCGTCGCCATTCTGACCGGCGCGGGCAAGGCATTTTGCGCAGGGCTCGACCTCAAGGAACTGGGCGGTGACAGCTCGGCCGTCGGCGGAGATGGGGGCGGCGTCAATGCGACCGTCAACGACAAGGACCCCGTGACCTCCATCGGAAAGTTTTCCGGGCCGGTGATCGGCGCGATCAACGGCGTGGCGATTACGGGCGGCTTCGAACTGGCGCTGGCCTGCGACGTGCTCGTCTGCTCCAGCAATGCCCGCTTTGCCGACACCCATGCCCGCGTCGGCATCCTGCCGGGCTGGGGGCTCAGCCAGAAGCTGTCGCGCGCCATCGGCATCTACCGCGCCAAGGAACTCTCGCTCACCGGCAATTTCCTCTCCGCCGAACAGGCGAATGAATGGGGCCTCATCAACCGCGTGGTCGCGCCGGAAGAGCTGATGGGCACCTGCAAGCAGCTCGCCACGGATATGCTGGGCGTCGTGCCGGAATGCCTGTCGGGCTACAAGGGACTGATCGACCAGGGCTTCGGCGAGGCTTTCGGCGATGCGCTGAAGACGGAAAAGAAGACCTCCTCCGCTGCCAACAAGTCTGTCGGCGCGGACGCCATCGCCGAGCGCCGCAAGGGCATTCAGGAGCGCGGGAAACAGCAGACAAGCTGAGTTTTCCTTCCGGGGCCCGTTTCCGCTACACTTCCTCCCAACAAGAACATTTCTTTTGGGAGGAAGAAGCCATGCACGATCTCGTGATCAAGAATGGCACCGTCTATGACGGGCTGGGCGGCAAGCCGTTCGAGGGCGATGTCGCCATCGACAATGGAGTCATTACCGAAGTCGGCAAGGTGAGCGAAGGCGGGCGCGAGGAGATCGACGCGCGCGGCCAGATCGTCACGCCGGGTTTCGTGGACATCCACACCCATTATGACGGCCAGGTGACCTGGGACCCCTATCTCCAGCCTTCCACCTTTCACGGTGTGACCACCGCCGTTCTCGGCAATTGCGGCGTGGGCTTTGCGCCCTGCAAGACGGAACGCCATGACTGGCTGATCGGCCTGATGGAAGGCGTGGAAGATATTCCGGGTACGGCGCTTGTCGAAGGCATCAAGTGGAACTGGGAAAGCTTTCCCGATTACATGGATGCCGTGGAAGCCTCGCCGCTGGCGCTCGATGTCGGCCTGCAGGTGCCTCACGCCGCGCTCCGCGCCTATGTGATGGGCGAGCGGGCGGCAAAGCTCGAACCGGCCATGCCGGACGACATCGAAGCCATGGCCAAGCTCGCCGCCGAATCGATCGAAGCGGGCGCGCTTGGCTTTTCCACCTCGCGCACGGTGAAGCACAAGGACCGCAACGGTGCCAACACGCCGACGCTGAAAGCCGAAGAGGACGAACTGCACGGCATCGCCCGCGCCATAGGCGCGACGGGCAAAGGCGTGTTGCAGCTCATTGCCGATTTCGAGGATGTGGACAAGGAATTCGCGATGATCCGCGGCATGGCGGAAGTGTCCGGACGCCCGCTGTCGCTCACCATCGAACAGGACGACCGCTGGCCGCATCGCTGGGAGCGTGTGCTGGAACTGATTGCCGAGGCCAATGCCGACGGCGTGACCATGCGCGGCCAGGTGCCGCCACGCCCGACCGGCGTGCTGCTGGGGCTCACCTCATCGCTCAACCCCTTCATCATGCACCAGACCTTCCGCCAGATATGGGGCGCGCCGGTGAACGAGCAGGTGAAGGCGCTGAACGATTACGAGTTCCGCCAGAAGCTGCTCGCCGAAACGCCGGAATATCCGGTCGGCGAAATCGTGACCATGCTGTGCACGGATTATCACAAGATGTTCCGGCTGGGCGATCCGGCCAATTACGAGCCTGCGCCCGAAGACAGCGCCGCGGCGGTGGCGGCCCGCGAAGGCAAGCAACCGCGCGAGGTTCTTCTCGACTGGATGCTGGAAAAAGGCGGCAACGCGCTGATGTATTTCCCGCTGATGAACTATCACTGCGGCAGCCTCGACGACGTCTACAAGATGATGACGCATCCCAATTCCGCCTTCGGGCTGGGCGATGGCGGCGCGCATTGCGGCATTCTCTGCGATGCGAGCTTTCCCTCCACCATCCTGACCCATTGGGGCCGGGACCGGACGCGCGGGCCGAAGCTGCCGCTGGAATGGCTGATCGCCAAGCAGACAAGGGCCAATGCCGAAGTCGTCGGCCTTCACGACCGCGGGGCGCTCACGCCGGGCCTCAAGGCGGATGTGAATGTCATCGATTTCGACCGCCTGACGCTTCACTCGCCCGAAATCGTGCATGACTTGCCGGCCGGCGGGAAGCGGCTCGTTCAGCGGGCGGACGGCTATACGGCCAGCCTCGTGTCGGGCCAGGTCGCTTTCCGGGAAGGCGAACCGACCGGCGCGCTGAACGGCAAGATGGTGCGCGGCGCACAAGGCCTGCCGACGGGCGTGACGCTGACCCGCGCCGCGGACTGAAGCAGCGTCCGGGAACGGCCCCATGAGGGCTTTTCCGGACACCCTTCAATAGCCATTTCCATGCCATAATTCCGCCACCGGAAGGCTGGATACAGACAGGTAATCGGGAGTAGCGTTTATTGCGCTGCTCCCTTGTCGTATCCGGCGCGGACGCCGGAGGCGGGGGGCCTCCTCCTCTGCTTTCTCTTTCTCGTCGCTTTCTTCTTGTTGTTCCCTTCTTGTTGTTCTCTTCTTGTTGTTCTCCGGGCCGGGTGTAAATGGCGAAAGATCCTTCCGACACGAATCCGCGCAACTGGCGCAAATCCGTTTTCGTCAGGCAGACCGCTTTCGTGTTTCTGGTCCTGCCGCTGGTCATCGTCGCCAATCTCGCGGTCTGGGCCGCCCTCAACCAGCCCTATCAGGCCGAATCCTGGACCGGGGAAATCGTCGGCCTGTCCTACAGCCCGTTCCATGACAATCGCGAGCCGACCAAAGACGTACAGGCGACGGCTTCGGAGATCGACAAGGACATGAAGGTCCTGTCGAACACGGTGCAGGCCATCCGTACCTATTCGGTGGCGCAGGGACAGGACCAGATCCCCGATATCGCCGCCAAATACGGCATATCCGTCGCGCTTGGCGCGTGGATCGGCACGGATGACGAATCGAACCTCAAACAGATCGATCGGGCGACGGAACTGGCGCTGAGGCGCAATGTGGTCCGCGTCGTCGTGGGTAACGAGGCCTTGCTGCGCGGGGACGTGACGGTGGATCAGATGATCCGCTATCTGAAAATCGCCAACAGCAAGATCTGGAAACCCGTTTCCACCGCCGAGCCCTGGCATGTCTGGCTCGAGCACCCCGAACTCGCCAAGCATGTGGATTATATCGCCGTGCATATCCTGCCCTATTGGGAAGGTGTGCCTATCAACCGGGCGGTGGACTATGTGTTCGACCGGCTGGACGATCTTCACAAGGCGTTCCCGAACAAGCAGATCGTGGTCACCGAAGTGGGCTGGCCGAGCCGCGGCAAGGTGCTGCCGCGCGTGCCCTATCCCGGCATGCCCGCGGCCGAAAAGGGCGGCGAGGCGACACCTTCCATCGTCAATCAGGCCCGCTTCCTGCGCGCGTTCCTGAACCGCGCCAAGGACCAGGACCTCACCTATTACGTGATCGAGGCGTTCGACCAGCCCTGGAAGGGCGCCGATGAGGGCGCTGCCGGTTCCTATTGGGGCATCTTCAACGCCGAGCGCGAACCGAAATTCCCCATGGCGGGCAGCATTTCAGAACAGCCGGGCTGGCGTGTCTGGGCCGCCATCGCAGCGGGCCTGTCGCTCGTGCCGGCCATGCTCTTCATCCTGCGCCAGCGCCATGTCCGTCTGGCGGGCATCATCACCTTTTCCCTTCTGACGCAGATTGCCGGGTCGGCCGTCGCCTGGGCCGGGCTATCGGTTGCCGGGCTCTATTTCACATGGGGCGGCGCCATCGTCTGGAGTTTCCTGTTCTTTGCGCAAGGGCTGCTGCTCATCGTGCTGATGGCCGAAGCGATCGAATTCGTGGAAGTCATCTGGACACGGCGCGGAGAGCGGCATTTCGAGCCCTTCGAGCCGTCTCATCCGACGCCGGAGCATAAAGTCTCCATCCATGTGCCGATCCATAACGAGCCGCCCGAGATGGTGCGCGAGACGCTGGATGCGCTGTCGCGCCTGCATTACGAGAATTTCGAAGTTCTCGTGCTGGACAACAACACGACCGATCCGGAAATCTGGCAACCCGTCTGGGAGCATTGCCAGAAGCTCGGCCCGAAATTCCGTTTCTTCCATCTGGAAAACTGGCCGGGCTTCAAGGCGGGCGCGCTTAATTTCGGCCTGGAAAAAACCGCACCGGATGCGGATATCATCGCCGTCATCGACAGCGACTATCAGGTTTCGCCGGACTGGCTGAAGCGCATGGTGCCCTATTTCGACAAGCACGATGTGGGCTTCGTGCAGGCGCCGCAGGACTATCGCGACGCGCATGAGAGCATGTTCAAGGATATGTCCTATTGGGAATATGCGGGCTTCTTCCATATCGGCATGGTGCAGCGGAACAATTTCAACGCGGTCATCCAGCACGGCACGATGACGCTTGTTCGCAAGGAGGCGCTGAAGAAAGTCGGCGCCTGGGCGGAATGGTGTATCTGCGAGGACGCAGAACTCGGCATCAAGCTCTACCGGCACGGCTATGACAGCGTCTATGTGAACCATAGCTTCGGCAAGGGCCTGACGCCCGACACACTGGCGGGCTATATCTCGCAGCGTTTCCGCTGGGCCTATGGCGCGGTGCAGATCGTAAAACATCACTGGGACGCGCTGGCGCCGTGGTCGCGCAAGGGGGGCCTCACACCCGCGCAGCGCTATTATTTCCTGGCCGGCTGGCTGCCCTGGTTCGCGGACGGACTTGCGCTGATGTTCACCTTTGCCGCGATCGTGCTGTCGGCCTGGGCGCTCTACAATCCGGCTTCCGTGGTTCTGCCCGTGGCGGCCTTCCTCATTCCGACCATCGGCAGCTTTGCGTTCAAATTCATCCGCTCGCTCTGGCTTTACGCCGTGCGCGTGCGCGATTGCGGCTTCATCGAGAGCGTCGGCGCCGGCGTGGCGGCCCTTGCGCTCACCCACACGGTGGCCAAGGCCATGCTGAACGGCATGATCACCACCAGCAAACCGTTCATCCGTACACCGAAATGCGAGGACAAGCCCGCCCTGGCGGCTGCCTTCATTCAGGTGCGGGAAGAAGCCGTGATTCTGGCGCTCCTCTGGGGGCTCACAACCGCGCTCTATTTCAATCCGCATTTCGCGGACAGCCATTCGAGGCTGTGGCTTGCCGTCCTGCTGGTGCAATCCGTTCCCTATGCCAGCGCGGTGCTGTTCTCCTTCATCAATGTGATGCCGTCCCTTTTCCGACGCACGAAGAATGACGAACAAAAGGCGCTCGTTTCGGCGGACTGATCGTACTCGCCATAATCGAAACACATTGCCGTCACGCATTCGACGCCCGCAAGGTCATTTGGTGATCCGGCCGTTTTGACCTTGCCCGTCTCCGTCAGTCCGATAGGCTTTCCATATCCGGAGCGGGGAAATACTTCCCATACGGATTGGTTTAACGATTTCAGGAGACAAAGATGCTTATGCGCAGTGCACTGATCGCGACCTCCCTGATTCTCGCCGCGCCCCTGCTGGCGGCATGCGATGATGACGGCCCCGCCGAACAGGCCGGCGAAAAGATCGACAATGCCGTCAATGACAGTAACGACACCATGGAGAAGGCCGGCGAGAGCATGGATGACGCCATGGACGACATGCATGACGGCATGGAAGACGCGACCGGCAATCAGTAAAGTCTGCGCTTTAAGCCCAGCGCATTCTTCCTTCAGTAACTCAACGAGCCAATGAAAGGACATGACATGCTTGGATGGGCACTTACGTTTCTGGTCATTGCGATCATCGCGGCCGTTTTCGGCTTCGGCGGCATCGCCGCCGCCTCGGCCTCGATCGCAAAGATCATCTTCTTCATCTTCCTGGCGCTGTTCGTCATCAGCCTGATCGCAGGCGCGATACGCGGCCGGCGACCGCCGCTCTAAGTCCAGGAGCGGGCAAGGAAACGAAAAAGGGCGGTCCCGAGGGACCGCCCTTCCTTTTGCGATATTGCGAAAACTCAGGCTGCGCCTTCGGCGTATTTCTTCATATCTTCGCGCAGTTCCGTCTTGAGGATCTTGCCGTTCGGGTTACGCGGCAGCGGATCGTGCCGCAGCTCGATCTTCTTGGGCACCTTGAAGGCGGCGAGCAGCTTGCCGACATGCTCGCGAAGCTCGTCTTCGGTGACCTGCTTGCCCGGCGCGACCTGTACGACGGCGCCGACTTCCTCGCCCAGCACCTTGTGGGGAATGGCGACGACCGCGGCATCCATCACAGCCGGATGGGCATAGAGCGCATCCTCGACTTCGACGCAGTAGATGTTCTCGCCGCCGCGGATCAGCATGTCCTTGGCGCGGTCGAGGATGTAGACGAAGCCTTCCTCATCCATGCGCACCAGATCGCCGGACTTGAACCAGCCGTTTTCGAAGGACTTTTCCGTCGCTTCGGGCTTGTTCCAGTAGCCCTTCACGATGTTGGGGCCCTTGATCCAGAGCTCGCCCACCTGGCCGGCGGGAACATCCTTGCCGTTCTCGTCCACCACCCGCAGGTCGCAGGTCGGCACGCAGGGACCGGCGCTGTCCGGCTTTGCCACATAGTCCTCGGCGAGGTTCTGCGTGGTGATGGAGGAGGTCTCGGTCAGGCCGTAGCCGTTCGAGGGATGGACCTTGGGGAACTGCTGCTTGATGCGCTTCACAAGGTCGGGGGCGGACGGCGCACCGCCATAGCCGATCCCTTCCACGGAGGAGGTGTCGAACTTGTCGAACATCGGGCTTTCCAGCACCTGCCAGACCATGGCGGGGACGCCGCCGAAGGTCGTCACCCGCTCGCGGTCGATCAGCTCCAGCGCGTGTTCGGGGTTCCATTTGTGGATGATGACGAGCTTGCCGCCGGAGAAGTAGTTCGGCACCAGGATCGAATGGCAGCCCGTGGCGTGGAAGAGCGGCACGGAAAGCAGCATGACGCGCTGCGGCCCCTCCGGATCGGGCGCGGGCGGCATTTCGCCCCGGCGCAGGAAGGAGCGCGCCTGACCGGCGGCTGCGTTCAGCAGGTTGTTACAGATATTACGATGGGTGCCGAGCGCGCCCTTCGGCTTGCCCGTCGTGCCGGAGGTGTAGAAGATCGTCGCATTGTCTTCCGGCTCGAGACCGGGATCGGGCAGCTCGTCATCCGGCAGCTTCGCGTATTCGCCGGGCTTGCCGACGATATCTTCCAGCGCTTCGGCCACGCCGAGTTCGTCGGCGGGGGTGCGCGTCGCGATCAAACCTTCCAGCGCCAGGTTCTTCACATGCGGGCGCAGACGGTCGAGGCGTTCTTGATCGACGATGACGACCTTGGAGCCGCTATCGGAAATCGCATATTCGAGTTCCGGGCCGGTGCCCCAGGCATTGATCGGCACGATGACGGCGCCGATGGCCGTGGCCGCCCAGAAGGCCAGCGACCATTCCGGGAAATTGCGCATGATGAGGGCGACGCGGTCGCCCTTCTTCACACCGTATTTCTCCAAGAGGGCGCGGCCCAGCGCCGTGGCGGCGCGGTAATGGTCCGCATAGGTCAGCCGCTCGTCTTCATAGACGATGAATTCGCGGTCGCCCCATTCCCTGCCCTTGTCGAAAACGAAGCGAAGGTTCGGCGGGGTTTCCTTGTGGACGCGGGTGGGGATGCCGGCGATCTCGACGGTCGTCATTTCGAGCGGCGAACCGGGCCCGGTCAACAGCTTGTGCGCGTCTTCAATGCTCATGGCCGGCCAGCCGGGGGCGGCAGCAGCGTTCTCGGACATTTTGTTACTCTCCCTTGGGAGCCCCCTTGCGGGGGCAAACTGTTCTGTTTGTTTTGCCCTCTGATAGCGGTTTTGCCCCCGATTTTGAAGGCGGCAGACGCAAAAAGGCCCGGCGACGCGCGTGTCACCGGGCCTTGATCGCAAATTGCATGGATTAATGCCTAAAAACCGAGCGCTTTCAGGACGCCGCCCTCTTCTTCAAGGCAGGCCGCGAAGGAGGGCCGCCCCTTGATCCCGGCAAGATAGCGGGTGAGCTCCGGATAGCGGCCGGCCTCCGGCGTCACGCCCGCATGGGCCAGATTGCAGAACTGGGTCCCGATGGAGATGTCGGCAATCGAGAAGGCGTCACCCGCCGCGAATTCGCGGCCCGTGAGTTCCTTTTCCAGATAGTCGAAGAAGCGCGGCAGCTTTTCGGCCACCGTCTTGTCCGCGGTCTCGCGGTCGGGCTCCTTGCCCATCAGCTTGTTCACCACGATGGGGCGGAAAACGCCCATGCCCGCCGTGGCGGCCATCTCGCTGTCGCAATACTCTTCCAGCCAGAGCGCGCGGCCATAGTCGCGCGGATCGGCCGGATAGAGCGCCGGGCCGCCCTCTTTCTTTTCCAGATAGGCGCAGATGACGGAGCTGTCCGGGAAGGTGACGTTCTGCCCGTCGCTCTCATCGCGCAGCACGGGGATGCGCTTCAGCGGCGAAATTTCCACGAACCAGTCCGGCGCGGGGAAGATGTTCACCTGCTCCAGCGTGTAGTCCAGCCCCTTCTCGGCCAGAAAGACGCGCACCTTGCGCACGAAAGGCGAAAGCGATGCGCCGTAAACGGTATAGCTCATGGGCTCCTCCCCGAATTTTGGTCGGGGCGAAGGAAAGCACCGCCGGGCCGCCGGATGCAACGCAAATCGCAGCCGGCAGCCCCCAATCGGGGCTTATTCTGGCACTCAGGGCGTCACAATATTGAAATTGGGCGTCGGCGCCTCGATCATGCCGGTCAGCGTTTCATAGAGCGCGGCATCGCCTTCGATGACGATCGTCTCTTTGAATTGCGACACCGGCATACCGGCCAGCAGGGTCAGCACCAGTTCCATCCAGGCGAGCTTCACCGTCGCGCCCGCCGATTTGTCCACGACACCGGTTTCGTGGATCAGCACGCCGTTTGCCACGGTGACGAGATGGGTTTCCTTGCGGTCGGTCAGCTCGATATTGATGCTGAAATTCGCCGCCGAGGCCTTGTCCGGATTGGTCCGCACGGCTGCGATGTCGAGCAGCATGGGCGCCGTCATCGCCATGAGAACATCGGCATTCGGGGCGGCAGGCATGAGCTCGGCCACGCCGTCCGTGAGTTCCTGTGCGCCGGTGAGATACATGTTGCGCCAGGTGCCCGCCTCGGACTCGAAGCCAAGCTTTGTGTAGACGCTTGCGAGCTGCTCGCGCGCCTGCTCGTTCTCCGCATCGGCAAAGACGGCATGGTTGAGAAGCGTCGCCGCCCAGCGCAGTTCGCCCTTGCCTTCTGCTTCCGCCGCGAGCTTCAGAACAGCATCCATGCCGCCCATCGCCTCGACATAGCGTTCGCCCGCGGGCTCCGGCGGCAGCGGATTGAGATTGGCCGGGTTGCCGTCGTACCAGCCGATATAGCGCTGATAGATGGCCTTGGAGTTGTGGCTGACCGTGCCGTAATAACCGCGATTATACCATTGCTTCGCCAGCACATCCGGCAGCTTCAGCACTTCGGCGATCTCGGTCGGCGTGAGGCCGGTGTTCATCAGCCGGATCGTCTGGTCGTGCAGGAACTTGTAGGCGTCGCGGTGCTTCATCAGGAAGTCCACGATCTCTTCCGTGCCGAAACGCGGAATGCCATGGGCGGCGAACATGACGTCGCTCTTCACCGCAAAGAGGCGGATGGACTCGGTGAGGTAATCCGCCCAGGCCTTCGAGTCGCGGACCAGCGCGCCGCGCGCGGGCAAGAGGTTATGCATGCAGAGATTGGCGTTCTCGGCCATGAAGACGGCGCGGAACTCAGGCAGGTAGAAGTTCATCTCCGCGGGCGCTTCCGTGCCCGGCGTGAGCTGGAAGACCATCTTGACGTTGCCGACCGTGATTTCCTGACCGGTATGGGTGACGTCGACGGTGGGCGCGATGAGCGAGATCTGGCCCATGGACGGCCGGGGGCCGAGGCCGCAGGTCGTCTCGCCGCAGGGCCCGTGATCCAGCGTCAGGCCGAACTGGTAGCGCGCGCGGCGGAGCATGGCCGGACCGGCGATGATGTTTTCCGACACCGCTTCTTCGAGGAAACCCAGCGGCGCGATGATCGAAACCTTGCCGGCCGCGACTTCCTCCGGCGTCGTGACGCCGCCCACGCCGCCATAATGGTCGGCGTGGCTGTGGGAATAGATGACGGAGAGGACGGGCTTCTCGCCCAGATGTTCGGTGACGAGTTCGAACGCGGCGCGGGCCGCCTCGACGCTGGTGAGGGGGTCCACCACGATCCAGCCTTCGCCCGCGTCGATGAAGGTGACGGTGGAGGTGTCGAAGCCGCGCACCTGATAGATGCGGTCCATGACCTTGAAGAGGCCGTGCTTCGTCAGGATCCTGGCGTGACGCCAGAGGCTGGGGTTCACCGTATCGGCGGCGTCGCCGTCCAGAAACTCGTAAGCGGACAGGTCGTAGGCGTTGCCCTCCGCGGTGTCGCGGGGAATCACCGGGTCCTTGCGGGTCGCGATGAAGCCGCGCTCGGCGAATTCGAAATCCCGGCGGTCGTCATTGGCGACCAGTTCGCGTGCTTCTTCCAAAGAGCTCATGTCAGCCTCCCTTGATGCCGCTCTCGCGGGCGTTATAGAGGCGGATATAAGCCTCCGGCCGGGGGCAGACTGTTACCTGTGTAACAATTTGGTCGACGTATGAGCGGCAATTCCCCCTGTGGTGTCTTGGTAAGCTTCTCGTATCAGCTGTCTAGAAAGCGTTTCAATTGTTGAAAAACTCGATCCTGATCCCTCAATTCGCATTCCCACACGATATGGGTCACCCATCCCAAATGCCTTAATTTCGATAGATGAGTCCGATCTCGTTCGACATTTCTTTTGATCTTCGACGACCAATAATCTCGGTTCGATTTTGGCAGTCTGTTACCTCGCCTACAGGTGTGACCATGCCAGAAACACCCATGAACGAAGATAATCTTCTTTCGCGAAGGGAAAACTAAGTCGGGCTTACCAGGGAGGTCCGAACGATGTAGCCGATATCGATATCCGGCTTTAAAGAGCATTCGGCGCACCTGCATTTCTGGCTTGGTGTCCTTAGCTTTAACCGCTCTCATAGTTTCGCTTCGGGTGTTATTTCCCAACCGTCCACCTGATTGTCACCGATTGTCTCGGATAGCACCGGAGTCGATGGTGCTGAACGCATTGCCGAATTTGCTTTTTTGTTTCAACGCAAATTGACGCAACACGGAGTTGGCCAAGTCACATGAACCAATCTCTGCGGCTACCTTACGGACCAAAACTCAATGTCCGACGACGCCACTCATCACCGTTCTACGCTCGGCGAATAGGGGTGGGTCCGTAGTGTGCGCCACATGACCGTTCCGTTTCACGGTCGTAGTACGAACTGTGTCGGCTCCATCGTGGGCAACTTTGAAATCCACGTAGTTCAGCTCTTCATCACGTCCCTTAAAGCAAGAATGGAACGCTGCCAAAATCTCCACGTTCTTAAGCGCTTGAGCCGGAGGATGCGGATTATTCCTCGGACTAGGGATTGTAGCTGGCAATAGATACACGCATGGCGGCGGCAGTCTATTTTCAGCAACTTCGGTAATTCGACCGGGGTTTTCTTGGAGCTTGGGACAGGGGCGACCGATGGTTCCGCAAACCATGTCCCAAATGAGCAGACCGTCGACGCGCTGCGATCTCGAAATTATCTCAGCACTTAAACGGACATGAATACCAGACCAAACATTGTGCTGAGGATCGGCGCTCGGGTTTGTACAAACACTCCAAATGATGAATTCATGGGCGTGCGGGGGCCGCTCAAAAATATTTGTATTGTTTCCGTCGAGACACCCCTTCAGTTCAATAACTGCAGTCCGCCCAGAATTGAGCTCCACGGTGTAGTCATGACGGTTCGCTTCTCCAGCCGAACTCCAGTCCTTTATGTAGCCCTGATCCTGCATATAGTTCAGGACGTTGCGAACGAATTCTCGTTTTGGACGCATGGTCGCGGAGAATTGTCCGCGCAATCGCTCTATCGCTCCACGAAACAATCCGCTGTTGTAGAACTCCTGTTCTTCTAGACCATGATCGCCAAGCGTGTGAGCTTCTGTACGGAGGACTTCTGCAAAGTCCTCGATTTTCTTTTTTAGCTCTTCATTTTTTTCGCACGGAATAACACTCATCGCGCCCCCGGTTCATAGAATTCAACATTTCAGAATAGGCTCGATTATATTTTCCGCCAAATGGCGAACGACTGGAACAACCACACCGTCGCCAGTTAGGTGATAAGCTTCATTGTAGTTGGCCGGGAGAACATAGTCGTCGTCCAACCCCATTAGTCGGGCCGTTTCACGGCTTGAGATCAACCTCGAACGCACCGAGTTTCCTTCAACGACCATTATCAACTGGCGGCTTGATCCACCTGCCGGAGTACGGAGGCAACCAGAAATCTCGTCAAAACGAATTTCGGCGCGTTGGATCTTAAACCCAGCTGCATCTTTTCTCGTACGCTTATAGATAGCGCCAACCGTTTTTACTCCCGACGCCTTAGCATCCAGCACCTTCTGCATGTTTACAGGGCTCATCATATCAAGGAGACGTTTGGTTTCTTCAGGTGAATGCCAAGGGACACCGGTAGGCTCTTCCTCGATAAAGTCTGCGAACCGTGTATTACGTTGTGCTGGCGCACGAAGATTCCACCACACCCAATTGTTGCGTGGAACAGCCGGCAAATTTCCATAAGCTGTTTTCAGCGCTCTCGTGTGCCAAGGTATTTTGGGGCCATCCGCCAATAGGTTGTCAGGAATAATGACATCGTCGCGTACTCCTATAATGAAGAGACGCGGACGTGATTGCGGAACGAAGAGCGCTGCGTCAACAACAACGGCACCACACCTATAACCTTTCGACGCGAACACACGACAAATAGTGGCGAAATCTTTTCCCCCATGAGAGTTAAGAGTGCCGCAAACATTCTCGAGCACTATCACCTTAGCGGCCCGATCCTCCTTCATGAGCTTCTTCATGAGGTCCCAGAAGGGCCAGAAGGTGCCAGAACGGTCTCCTTTCAAACCTGCTCCTCCACCGGCCAGGGAGAGATCCTGGCAAGGAAAAGACCCCCAAACGAGATCCGCAACTTCAGGAAGGTCCGAGGCTTTCAGCTTCCGAACATCTTCGGTTTTGATCTGCCCCTCACCCCAGTTCTGACGATAGGTCCGGCTTTTCTTGAAATCGAAGTCATTTGCAAAAAGACAACGCCAATCCTCTCCGAGGCCAGCGCGAGCCATACC
>NZ_NYVD01000049.1 GCF_002684405.1 Parvibaculum sp.
CGCCGCCGCCGAAAGACTGGGACGGGACATCTCGCCGCCGCCGCGCACGACCGCGCTCGGCGCCCTCCTCGCCCATATCACCGGCGATGCCGAGGCGAGTACCTTCCAGCCCATGAACGTCAATTTCGGGCTCTTTCCGGAGGTGGAAATCCCGAAGGACGAGAACGGCAAGCGCGTGCGCGGCAAGGCCAAGGGCCCGGCGAAGAAACGCGCCCATACCTCGCGCGCGCTGGCCGATCTTGAAAGCTGGCTGAAGCCGCACGCCGAAGCGGCCGAGTAAGACCTAGATCCGGCCCCGCCATTTCCGGCCCAGCAGGCGAAGCTGCCTGCGGAAGGCGGGCACCTCGGCCCGGTCGCGAAACGGATCGAACCCGTCGGCCAGCATGATGTCGAGATAGCGGTCGCATAACGAGGCCGGAAGAAGCGCGGGCAATATCTCTTTCGGGACGCGGTCCTCGCGCGCCGCCGCCAGATGCTCCCGCGCCGCGCCCCCGACCTCCCGCATGGCCGCGCCAAGCGCGTCGCTCATCCGCCCTTGCAGAATGCCATGCGGATCGAGGTCGTGACGGCGCATCAGATCGACAGGCAGCATCACATGCCCCTGCGCCGCCTTCGCCGGAAGGGCGCGCAGCATACCGGCCAGGCCGAAAGCGATACCGGCATGTTCGATTGCGCTGCGATGCGTTTCCGCCGCCGCTTCCCCGCCGAGGCCCATGGCGGCCAGCACCATCAACTGGCCGGACGTGGCGCGCGCATAAGCCTCCAGAGCCGCCATATCCTCGAACGGCTCCTCGTCGAGATCGCGTTCCCGAATATCGACCAGCGCGCTCAGCGCGGAAAGCGGCAGCTCCACATGACGCCGCGCTTCGGCAAGCGCCACCGCCACATGATGTCCGCGCGTCTCGCCCGCATCGAGCCCTTCGAGAACCTCCCGCCACCATTGCAGCCGGATCATCCCCATCATGGGCTCGCTCACCGTTTCGGGGATACGCGCGATTTCAAGATTGAAGGCATAAAGCGCCAGCAAGGCCGGCCGCTTGTCGGCGGGCGCCAGCAGCAGGCTCAGAAAGCGGTCGTGATCGTGCTGCCTGATCTCGGCCAGGCAAGCATCGAAATTCGCTTTTATGTCGGCGGCGTCATTCATGCTGCTTCAAATAACAAGGGGGCCGCCCGGAAGCGACCCCCGTCTTGACCGGACCCCCGATTTGCCCCGGTGGCGGCCCTCAATAGATATTCTGGGCCGACACCATCGCAAAGAGCATCGGGATCGACAGCAATGTGTTGGTTCGCGAGAACAGCATTGCCGTGCGCCCCGCCGCCGGTTTGGCGTCCGCCGGTGCATCCACCAGCCCGAGCGCGATCTTCTGGTTGGGCCAGATCACGAACCAGACGTTGAACCACATGATGATGCCGAGCCACATGCCGATACCGATAGCCGTGTGCTTGTGCACCATGAAGTCGTTCATCGCACCGAGCGTGAGCGCATCGCCCAGATAGCCGTTGAGATGCGCGAGAATGAGCCCGGTCACGATGGTGGACATGGCGCCCCAGCGAAACCAGAACAGCGCTTCGGGCGCGATCACCTTGCTGATCGCCGGTTTCTGGTCGTCGGGAATGCTCGGCATTTTCGGAATCTGGACGAAATTGAAATACCAGAGCAGGCCGATCCACATCACGCCGCTGATGACATGCAGCCAGCGGAAGATGAACGCCCAGAAGAGCTGTCCCGCCTGGCCGTCCCAGACGAAATACATGATGAGCAGAATGGCTGCGAGTACGCAGCCCGCAATGACCGTATTTCTCAGCGATGTCAGGATAGCTGCCATTTTCCTCCCCTTCCTTCATCGCGGGGCGGCCCTCCCAAGCCACCCGCACGCCCGCGACTCAATGCCGCAGGCCGACAATGACGCTAGGAGTTTCGGAAAGAAATGCCAAGCAGAGCAGAATGACCTATTCGACGACCGGGATGGCCCCGCCTGCCCGCTTTGTGCCAGACCGTGTTGGCATTTGCTTGCAATGCTTACAGATCACCTTGCTGGCGTCTTGCTTTTAACGAAGAAGGCCATCGGTACACTGGCAAGGTGATTCTCTGAACTGGACATCAAGAGCAGCCTGTTAACGGTATTGTCTTGGATACCTTCAGCTGGCCATAGGCACGCCATTCGCGCATCCGAGAAGCAAGTTACGGACTTCTTCGCAGCCCGCACAGTTGAGGCGTGCAAGCGCCGAAATTGAGCATTGAGGTTGGCTTCGACATTGGGCTTTGAGCCTCTTGCCGGTAACGCCGAAAGATATCTAAACACCTTTCGCATGAAGTTTGGATAGTCTCCAAATAACCTATTCTGAGCAAGCACACAGATTTCCTGAACATCGTATGGAAAGACAAATTCGGCTTGTTCCATGGAGGCACCCAGCTGGATTAACGGCGATGCGCGCTGCGTTCCCTGTCCGGCAGCAATCAACAATTCCCGCCAGCGGTATATGCTATCGGTAACGATGCAAGAACCGGTGGCCTGAGCGAGATACATCGTGATCTCAAAGTTTGGCGCCATCTTAAATGGCGTAAGCTGTCCGCGCCCCCCGCTCACATCGAGGGATCCATCTTGCAGAACCGCAAGTGGGTCTTGTTCACGTAGACTATCCAGACCATCGAGAACAGCGTTGATGGCTATTTCATCCAGTTGTGGAGAAACCCGGAGCACTAGGCGACGAAGCTCTTCGCGGGATAACAGGAACATCGTTCGCTCGCGTTCCTTCTCCATCATCTCAGTGAAGCCCGCATCTTCCTTTGGATTGACCTTCATTGCTTTCGAGCGAAACGTCGCCATTTCAAACATCTGGTCGCGCAAGTGGAAATCGAAGTTGCAGGGGTCGGGGAATAGGGTAACGAGCCCTTGTTCGACGAGTGGTATGATCGCCATGAATAAGGCTACGGACTTCAAAAATTCTTGCCGATACATTCCAGGGTGCTCCAGCGGACTGAAATCCTTGTTAAAGGTCCGTGGATGGATAAAGGGATGCTCGATCAGCAGTTCATCGAAATAAAGCGGAAGCCCAAGCGCGCAGCGCGAAATTACCGATGGGTGTAGAACGCCGGTATAAATCGCGCGAGCTGCACCATCCGGCTTTGGCAGCATAGCCAACAGGTCTGTCTCAAGCGGCCACAATGCGTCGAAGAGGCCATAAACCTCCTTGATTTTTTCATCGGTGATTTCGCGTCGTACAGTGACCCAATCTCGATCCTCCGTGAGGCCCAAAATCTCGGATATCATGTCGAACAACATCAAGTTGCGCTCGCGAACACTGTACTCCGCCCACGTTGGACGAAGCGCTACGCTCTTGTGCTTGCAGCAAACCCCAAATGCGCGTCCCGATCCGCAACCGCAGATATCCCGGTCGCTAAGCAACTTCGATGGTTGCGCCTTCTTTAGAAATTCGCGCTCCCTCTCTGTCCGGCCAAATGCGTCCTGATAGTAGACTTCACCGCTATCGAATCCGGCATACATCTCGCCGCCGAAGCGCCAAAGACCATCCTCAGGAGGATGGAAGACACCGCGTAGATCCGCCCACGCTTCAGCCGATGATGCCTCCGGATAGAGCCATTCCTCTTTGCCGGCGGCGACATATCGTTTCGCTCGCGCCTTGAGCACGCGGTTGACTCGAATGACCTCTTCGCTCCTCAACCTACGAGTACGAATTAAAGCGTCAGTGCGCGCCATCGATTTGCGATAGTTCCTAGCGAACGTCCGCTTCTCAAGCGGGTTGGCTGAATTGTCGCGTGCGTATTCGAGGTTCGTGAGTACGAGGCAAAAATCCCGGCTAAGCGGGAAGATGGTCTGCGATCCCTTTAGAGCGATCGAAGGGTCGTTCGGATAGTTGCCTGCTGCGCTAGGCGGTATTGCGTAATTGTAGATGGTAACCGGATGGTCGCTTACGATGAATTTGACGTCGGCATCTTGCGCCGACACGATTTCGCGCACCCCCTCTGTCCAGATCGTGCAATGCATCATGCGGATGCCTTGCATCTCGAACATAAGGTCGTTCTGCGACAGGCGCGGATATTGGGCGCGCAGCCAATCGAGCCCTTTGGGCGTACGGATTTTCTGGATGTCGAGATACTCGAAGAACGACGTAAAGTGACGATGCCACTCACTTACATCCTCGCCAATAAAGGCTCGGACAGCAGGAGCGCCCCGCGTGTCGATATCTCCGAACAGCTTGCGCTCAATCTCGTCATTTACAGACGTTCCAAAGAAAGTCGAATATAGGTCCCGTTGGGAAAATGCCCGCGACGTCGGTGAAATGAATTTTGATTTACTTGGGACCACACGGCCACCCGGCAGCACATGCTGTCGCGGGTTCAGATCGAGATAGGCATAAGTATTCCGACCGGGCTCAAAGAAGCCTTCCTGATACCATTGAGGTACGTAGTGATTGTTGCGTGCCTTGGTCATTTGTCCAACATACACAATACACTACCTGCACAACCTGTGACGACACTGACCCGAGTGCTATCGGTCGGTAAGACTCCGTAACGGGGAATGGTCGGATGCATACTGACGGAGTTTTATCCGTCGGGCATACACGTGGAGGCTGTCACCATCACAAGATTTTCAATTGGGACGACAGAGTAACCAGCTACTTATGGCTGCGCGAAAGAATATCCGCTTAAGGCTGTGAACGAAAATTGAACCTGAGCTGATCCCATTTCGGGGCCTATTCGACCGCGACGATCGCCGCCGCGACGCGCCTGCCTTCGTCCATCAGCAAGTTGTAGGTCCGCGCCGCCGCCCGGCTGTCCATCACGTCGAAGGAAATCTCTTCTTCTTCGAGCATTTCCGCGATCTCTCGCGGCAGCCGGGCAAAGGAAGCGCCTGCGCCAAAGAGCAGGATGTCGAAGCTGGATTTCACCGAAACGGCGGGCGTCAGGCTCTCGACGGTGACTTCCGACAGCTCGGTCATCGGCCAGGGATAGAGCCCGGACGGGGTCAGCAAAACCGATCCCTCGAAGCGCTGCCCTTCCAGCCGGAAGCCGAAATCCCCGTAAGCCTCGATCAGCGGCTGCCCACTGAATTGAGGCTTCGATGAAGACGGTCCGGCCATATGAAAGACACCCTCAGCCCTTGGCCTGCTGCACCTTGGCGTCGCCCGTACCGCTCCAGTCGCGCTTCACGCCGATATAGAGAAGCAGCGGCGAAGCGATGAAGATCGACGAATAGGTGCCGACGAGAATGCCGAAGATCATGGCGAAGGTGAAATCGCGCAGCACTTCGCCGCCGAAAATGTAGAGCGCAAAGAGCGCCAGCAGCGTCGTGCCCGAGGTCATCACCGTGCGCGACAGCGTTTCGTTGATCGACAGATCCACCAGCTCGCCGAGATCCATCCGCTTGTACTTGCGCAGGTTTTCGCGAATGCGGTCATAGACCACCACCGTATCGTTCATCGAATAACCGATGATCGTCAGAATGGCCGCGATGGTCTGAAGGCTGAAATCGAGCTGCAGGAACGAGAAGACGCCGATGGTCAGCGCCACGTCATGCACCAGCGCCAGCACCGAACCGAGGCTGAACTGCCACTCGAAGCGGAACCAGATATAGATCAGCATCAGGATGATCGCGAGGATCACGGCGGTTACGCCGCTCTGGATAAGCTCGCCGCTGACCTGCGGGCCGACCACTTCGACACGCCGATAGTCGACGCCCTCGCCGAGCGCGCCCTTGATCTTGTCGATCACGGCCTGCGAGGCGGCATCGCCACCCTCGTCCGGCGTCTGCACGCGGATGAGCACGTCATTGGCTTCGCCGAATTCCTGGATCTGTACCTCGCCCAGGCCGAGCGACCCAAGCTTGGTCCGCAAGCCCCCGATATCCGCCGGGCCGTCGGTCGCGACTTCCAGCAGAATGCCGCCCTCGAAATCGATACCGAAATTCAGGCCGCGCATCATCGTCAGGGCAGCCGATGCAATGATCAGCAGAACCGAAATGCCGACCGCCACATGGCGGAACTTGATGAACGGGATCTTGGTGTCGCTCGGAATGAGCTTCAGATGTCTCATTGTCCTGTTTCTCCCGATCACAGATTCAGCGTCTTGGGCCGACGCCGCTGATACCATGTGGCAACGAACAGGCGGTTGACCGTAAAGGCCGTAAAGACGGAGGTGACCACACCGATGGCCAACGTCACGGCAAAACCGCGCACCGGACCGGAGCCGAGCTGGAAGAGCACGATCGCGGCGATGAGCGTGGTGATGTTGGCATCGAGAATGGTGCTGAGCGCGCGGGAGTATCCGGCCTCGAGCGAGGCGATGACCGATTTCCCGGCCTTCAGCTCTTCGCGGATGCGCTCATAGATCAGCACATTGGCGTCCACCGCCATGCCGATGGTGAGAACGATACCGGCGATACCCGGAAGCGTCAGCGTCGCCTGCAGGAGCGAAAGCACGCCCATGATCAGCGCCACATTGATGATGAGCGCCACATTGGCGAGCACGCCGAAGAAGCCATAGGTCATCGCCATGAAGATGATGACCGCGGCAAAGCCGATCAGTGAGGCGATTTCGCCCGCGGCGATGGAATCCGCGCCAAGGCCGGGACCGACCGTGCGTTCTTCCAGAATCTGCAGCGGCGCCGGCAATGCGCCCGCACGCAGCAAGATCGCCAGATTATTAGCTTCCGCCACGGTGAAGCTGCCGCTGATCTGCCCCTGCCCGCCGGTAATCGGTTCGCGAATAACCGGCGCGGAGATCACCTTGCCGTCCAGCACGATGGCGAAGGGCCGGTTCACATTGTTTTTCGTCACATCGCCGAAAAGACGCGCGCCTGTGGAGTCGAAACGGAAATTCACGACAGGTTCGCCGGTGCGGGAATCGAAGCCCGGCTGCGCATCGGTGAGATGGTCGCCGCCAACCATGACCTGGCGTTCCACCAGAACGGGCTGCTTGTCGTTATCCTGCATATAGAGGATTTCGGAACCCGCCGGCACGGAGCCCGCCTGCATCGCCTGTTGCGCGCTGGCGGAATTGTTCACCAGGCGGAAGGTCAGCTTGGCCGTCTGGCCGAGCAGGTTCTTGAGGTTTTCCGGATCCTTGAGGCCCGGCACCTGCACCAGAATGCGGTCCGCGCCCTGCTGCTGGATGACCGGCTCGGTCGTGCCGAGCGCATCGATACGACGGCGCACGATCTCGATGGATTGCTGCATCGCCGAGCGCTGCCGCGCCAGACGCGCCGCTTCGGTCACCTTCACGGAAATCAGATTGCCCTGATTGGTGACTTCAATGTCGCGCGTGGGCGTGGCGGAAAAACCGCCGCCGCCGACAAGCGTGGACAGATCCCTGATCTGCTGCATCGCCTTGTCGAGTTGCGCGGGATCCGTCACGCGAACGGTCGCCACATCGCCCTTCACGCCAAGTCCCGTGTAGCGGATGCTCTCGTCGCGCAGCGCCTTGCGGATATCGCCGACCAGCGACTGGAGCCGGTCCTTCATCACCGCGTCGATATCCACCTCAAGCAAGAGATAGGAACCGCCGCGCAGATCGAGACCGAGATTGACCTGCTTGTCCGGCAGCCCGGCGGGCATATCGGTCAATGAGTCCTTGGGAAAGAAATTGGGCGCCGAATAGGCAAACCCCGCGAAGCACACAAGTGCCACGAGGATGATCTTCCAGCGTTCGAAATGCAGCATCTGGGCTCCGCTCCCTCTTTGCACCCGTCACGGTCGCCCTTCCGGGCGCCGGTCGCGGCGCAGCGGCTCTAGGTGGCGATCAGGACGGCGAATTGGAGTTCGCAGGCACAGGTTCCGACTTGGACCGGACCTCGCTGATGGTCGTCTTCACGACGCGCACGCGCACATTCTCGGCGATTTCGACCTGAACTTCGTTCTCTTCGACCTTGGCAACCTTGCCGACGAGCCCGCCCGCGGTCACGACCGTGTCGCCACGGCGGACATTGGACACCATTTCGCGGTGTTCCTTGACCCGGCGCTGCTGCGGCCGCAGCACAAGGAAATACATGATCGCAAAAAGAGCGATGAACGGAAAAATCGAGATCATAAACTCGTTAAAGCCGCCGGCCTGATCCATAGAAAAACTCCCCAAGGGCTGGGCCCGGAGCCGATTCATAATGGGGCTCCAGAGCGCGATTTGCGGCGGACTATAGCCGTCACCCGCTGCTTTGCAAACCGCCTCTCGCCACATGACAGCCAGTTAAGTTTCGGCCCTGAAAGGCATTTTCCCCACATGCCGCCGGTGCTAGTGTCGCCGCTCCCTCACCGCCTAGCGAAAGCCCTGCGAACCCGCCATGTCTGCCGAAAATTCGCCCGATCTCACGGCCCAGTTGCGCCGCATTGCCGATGCGCTGGAGCGCCTTGCACCGCCCGCCCCCGAAGGCGCCGCGCTCAATGCCGCCGATGCCTTTGTCTGGCAGGCCGACAGCGCCGCCCTCCAGCCCGTGTCCCGGGTCTCGCGGGTGGATATGTCGCTTCTGCAGGGGGTAGACCGCCTGCGCGACATCCTTCTGGAAAACACGCGCCGTTTCGCCAAGGGCCTTCCCGCCAACAATGCGCTTCTCTGGGGCGCGCGGGGCATGGGCAAAAGCTCGCTGGTCAAGGCCGCCCACGCGGCGGTGAATGAGGAAAACCCGTCCTCGCTCGTCCTGATCGAGATCCATCGCGAGGATATAGAGACCCTGCCTCGGCTCATGGTCCAGCTCCGCGACCAGCCGCGCCGGGTCGTCATTTTCTGCGACGACCTCTCCTTCGACCATGACGATACCGACTACAAATCGCTGAAAGCCGTGCTCGAAGGCGGTATCGAGGGACGGCCCGAGAATGTCCTCTTTTACGCGACCTCCAACCGCCGCCACCTGATGCCGCGCGACATGGTGGACAATGAGCGCTCCACCGCGATCAACCCGTCCGAGGCGGTGGAGGAAAAAGTCTCCCTCTCCGATCGCTTCGGTCTCTGGCTCGGCTTTCACAATTGCAGCCAGGCCGATTATCTGGAGATGATCGACGGCTATGCCCGCTATCACGGGCTCAAGATCGACACCGAAGAGCTCCACGCGCAGGCCATCGAATGGGCCGCCACGCGCGGCGCGCGCTCGGGCCGTGTCGCCTGGCAGTTCATTCAGGATCTGGCGGGACGTCTGGGGACGCCGCTGAGGGACTAGCGTAAATCAGCTACCGATCAGCCCGTTCGGGTTGAGCGCTTTCGCACCCTTTCGGATTTCGAAATGGACCTGAGGCGTCACTACGCTGCCGCTCTTGCCGGCCAGTGCGATCTTCTGCCCGCGCGTCACCCGGTCGCCGCGCTTCACCAGCAGCTTGCTGTTATGCGCATAGGCCGTCACCCATCCGTTGGAATGGCGGATCAGCAGCAGATTGCCATAGCCCTTGAGTTCGTTGCCCGCATAGGCCACCACGCCGGTCTGCGCGGCGTGAACCGGTGTCCCTTCGGCCACGGCGATGTTGACGCCGTCATTGTGGAGCCCGTTCGCCTTGGGCCCGTAGCTGGAAATCACCTTGCCCCTGACCGGCCAGATGAAGCGGCCCGATGCGACGGGCGGCGGCGGGACCGACGCCCTGGTCGGCTGAACGGTTGCCGCCGGGGCGCCCGGGCTGTGACCCGGCCGCTGCAGGGGAAGCGTCAGAGCCACGCGGGTTTCACGGGGCTCCTGCCTGCCCGGCGCCGGACGCGCCTGCGGTCTGGGGACGTTCGACACGGGTTTCAGCGGTTTCGGGACATTCGACGCGGTCTGCCTTTGCACGCCGCGTCCCGGGATCTGGATTTTTTCGCCGACCCGGATTTCATAGGGCGGCGGAATGCGGTTGAGCTGCGTCAGCGACGCCATATCGACATCGTAGCGGCGCGAGATCGAATAAACGGTCTCGCCGCGCTGCACGGTGTGATAGCGCCCGCGCGGAATACGAAGCTTCTGCCCCGGATAGATCTCATAGGGCGGCTGCAGATTGTTTTCGTCGATCAGCGCGCGGATCGACACGCCCTGCGCCCGGGCGATGCGGTAGACGGAATCGCCCCGCTGGACGGCATAAATTCCGCCGGCGGTCACGCGGCCCTGCGATGAAGAGGCGGGCCGGCTCAGGCCCCCGTCCCACCAAGCCGGCGTGGGCTCCGTCGCGCAACCGGCCGTGACCAGCAGAAAAAGCAGCGCTGCCGCCTGGCGCACTCCCTTTCCCTGTCCCGTCCAGCCTGTCTTGCCTCGGCGCATCAACTTTCCTTGGCCACACCTTCCACCAGCGGCACGAAGCGGACCGGCAGAAGCTCTTCCCGCTTCACACCTTCCTCCGTTCGCTCGATCCGGACAAGACGCTGGTCCCCGGGCATGGGCTTGGGAGCCCCGGAATCCGGCCTTGCCAGCGCCGCAGCGGCAATCGGGGCGACCAGAATTCCCCCCACCTTGAGCTGATCGACCAGCGTCTGGGGCACGGTCGGCGCGGCGGCGGTGACGATGATTCGGTCGAAAGGCGCCTGCTCGGGCCAGCCCTTGGTGCCGTCGCCCACCTTGGCGGTGATGTTGTGGAGATGCAGTTCCTCGAAGCGCTTTTCCGCGTCCTTCAACAGGGTCCGGTAGCGCTCGATCGTGTAGACGCGGCGGCAGAGCTTGGCCAGCACGGCGGCCTGATAGCCGGACCCGGTGCCGATTTCGAGCACCTTCATCCGGTCCGTCACCTTCAGCTGCTCCGTCATATAGGCGACGATATAGGGCTGGCTGATCGTCTGGCCGCACTCGATGGGCAGCGCGTGATCCTCATAGGCCTGCTTGCGGAATGTCCCGGCCACGAAGGTTTCGCGCGGAATGCGCTCAATCGCCGAAAGGACGCGCTTGTCGCGAATACCCTGCCGCCGAAGCGACATGATGAGTTCGATTTTCCCCTGCTCGGCCTCATCCATCGCCGCGCACCCGCCCTTTTACTCGATTGGTTTCACTTGCCCGATTTACCGGTTTTCCGGCTGCCATTCACCGCCGTCTCGATGGCCGACATGGTGCGCCCATGCGTCAGGTTCATGTGAAGCGGTGTCACCGAAATATAGCCGTCATAGATCGCCCGCAGGTCCGTGCCCTTCGGCGGATTGCTCAGAATGCGCTCGAAGCCAAGCCAGTAATACGGATTGTTGCGCGCATCGATCCGTTCCTCGACGCGGACGAGCGACTGATCGCGCTTGCCCTGCTTCGTCACCTGAATGCCTTTGACCGCGGCCGCCGACACATCTGGAAAGTTGATGTTGATGAGCACATCCGCAGGCCAGCCCGCCTTGAGCAGATCCTTGAGGATGGCCGGCGCATGCCGCTCCGCGGTCGCCCATTTCACATGGGACTTGCCGCCGAAGCCGAAGGCCTGGCTGAGCGCGATGGAGGGAATGCCAAGCTGCGTTCCTTCCATGGCAGCCGCGATGGTGCCCGAATAGGTGACGTCGTCGGCGATGTTCTGACCGCGATTGACGCCCGACAGCACGAGGTCCGGCGTCTCGCCGTGGAGAATGTGGCGCACGGCCATCATCACGCAATCGGACGGCGTGCCCTTCACCGCGAATTTCTGCTTGGCGAGTTCGCGCAAGCGGATGGGATTGGCGAGCGACAGCGAATGCGACGACCCGCTCTGCTCCTCCTCCGGCGCAACGATCCAGACATCGGAGGAAAGCTTCCGCGCGATCTTTTCCAGCGCCTTCAGTCCCGGCGCGTTGATCCCGTCATCATTGGTGACGAGAATCCGCATGTCTTTCTTGACCGTCTTTTGGGCCGCGCGCGCCATACCGTCAGGCTCCGATCACTGTCTTGCCGCCCATATAGGGCTGAAGCACGTCCGGCACCGCGATGGAGCCGGCCGCCTGCTGGTAGTTTTCCATCACCGCCACCAGCGTTCTCCCGACCGCGAGGCCCGAGCCGTTGAGCGTGTGGACGAATGCCGTGCCCTTCTCGCCCGCCGGACGATAGCGCGCATTCATCCGCCGCGCCTGGAAGTCGCCGCAGACAGAACAGGACGAAATCTCGCGATACATTTTCTGGCCCGGCAGCCAGACCTCGATGTCATAGGTCCGGCGCGAGCTGAACCCCATATCGCCGGTGCACAGCGTCATCACCCGGTAAGGCATATCGAGCCGCTTCAGCACTTCCTCCGCGCAGGAGAGCATCCGCTCATGCTCGTCGAGCGAGGCCTCCGGCGTGGTAACGGAGACGAGTTCCACCTTGGAGAACTGGTGCTGGCGGATCATGCCGCGCGTATCGCGGCCCGCGGCACCCGCTTCCGCGCGGAAGCACGGCGTATAAGCGGTGACACGACGAGGCAGTTCTTCTTCGGAGAGGATGCTTTCGCGCACAAGATTGGTCAGCGGCACTTCCGCCGTCGGCACCAGCCAGTAGCGGTCTTCCTCTTCCTGCGACTGGCCCTTGTAGACGGCGAACTGGTCGTCGGCGAATTTGGGAAGCTGGGCCGTGCCGAACATGGCCTGGTCGCGCACGAGGTAAGGCGGCAGCACTTCTTCATAGCCGAACTCGCTCGTATGGAGGTCGACCATGAAATTGGCGATGGCGCGCTCCATCCGCGCAAGCGCGCCCTTGAGTACCACAAAGCGGGACCCGGAGAGCTTCGCCGCCGTCTCGAAATCCATGAGCCCGAGCGCCTCGCCGAGATCGAAATGCTCTTTGGCCTCGAAATTCATCTCGCGGGGTGTGCCGACCTTGTGGCGCTCCACATTGGCGCTCTCATCCGGCCCGACAGGCACCTCGTCCAGCGGGATGTTCGGGATGGCCGAAAGCGCCGTCTCAAGCGAGGTTTTGGCCTCACGCTCGGCGGCTTCCAGCTCCTGCATCCGGGCCTTGTTCGCCGCGACCTCGGCTTTCTTCGCCTCGGCCTCTTCCTTCTTGCCGTCCTTCATCAAGCCGCCAATAAGCTTGGCAGCCGCATTGGAACTGGCCTGTAGCTGCTGAAGCTCGGCGATAACCCTGCGCCGCGTCTCGTCGAGTGCGATCAGATTAGCCGCGTGCGGGTCCAGCCCGCGCTTGGCGAGACCCGCATCGAACGCTTCGGGTTCGTCGCGAATGGCCTTGATGTCGAACATGACACCCCGAATGTCTGAAGGATGAAGGAATGGCGGAAGCCCGCCCGAATCGGACCGGATACCACCGTGTCTAAGGTCGAACTGTATACGCGCTGGGCCCTAAAGCGTCCAGAACGGCAGCCGGGCCGGTCAGTCGTCCTCGCCCGTTTCGGCCTCGGCTCGCTTCCTTTCGGTCATGGCGACCAGCAGGATCGAAATCTCGTAGAGCAAATAGGTGGGCGTCCCGAGCGCGAGCTGGCTCAGAAGGTCCGGCGGGGTCAGGAAGGCGGCGGCGGCGAAGGTGACGACCAGCGCATATTTGCGGCCACGTTTCAGCATACCGCTCGAGACGATGCCGACACGCCCCAGAAGCGTCAGGATGACGGGCAACTGGAAACAGAGGCCGAAAGCGAAGATCAGCGTCATCACCAGCCCCAGATATTCGCTGACCCGGGGAAGCAGCTCGATTGCCGCCTGCCCTTCGCTCGCCTGCTGCTGCATACCGGCGAAAAAGCCGAGCGCCATGGGCAGGACGCCAAAATAGACGAGCCCGGCTCCCATCAGGAACAGGATCGGCGTTGCGGCGAGATAAGGCAGGAAGGCATGTCGCTCGTTCTTGTAGAGCCCCGGCGCGACGAACATGTAGATCTGGATCGCAATGATCGGAAAGGCCAGGAACATCGCCCCGAAAAAGGCGAGCTTCATCTGCGTCAGAAAGAATTCCTGCGGCGCGGTGAAGATGAGCTTGGCGCCGAGCTGGCTGCCGATAACGTGATTATAGGGCGCCACCAGGATGTTGAAGATATCCTTGGCGAAATAGATGCAGATACCGAAGCCGATCACGATGGCGACGATCGACTTGATGAGCCGGGAGCGCAGCTCGATCAGATGATCGAGCAGCGGCGCCCGTGAGGACTCCATCTCGTCTTCGTGCTCGCTCATACGTCGCCCTTCGGAGCCTTCGAGGCCGGTTTCTCGTCCGCGCCGTCTTCCCCGTCGCCGGATTGTTCCAGTTCCTGCGTTTCGCGGATCTGGTCGGCCATTTCTTCCGGCAGACCGTCAAGCTGGGTTTCCGGGATGGCGGCGCTGCCTGCCTGCTTGTCGGCGGCGGAGGATGGCGGCTGCATCGCCTTGTCGAGATCCTTGCGCATTTCGCTCAACGGCGCGGTCGCCTCGGACTTGAGCGACGCCACCTCGCGGCGGAGTTCTTCCACCTCGGTTTCCCGGGCCAGCTCGTCGAATGTCGCCTGAAACTCCCGAGCCACCTTCCGCGCCTTGGCCATGTACTGACCGGCGGTCCGCATCATGCGCGGCAGGTCGCGCGGCCCCACCACGACAAGCGCGATGACGGCAATGAGAAGCAGCTCTGACCAGCCCAGATCGAACATGATGAATCCTGGAAATGGAGCCGGAAAGAAGGAACGGCAGAAAGATGCCGTCCGCCCCGGCGCCTGCGGACCAGATTAGCTGCTGGCCGTCTTGTCCTTGCTCTCAGCCTTTTCCTCCGCCTTGTCCTCATGGACGGCGGTGGCATCGATGGTCTTGGGTTCGGGCTTGTCGTCTTCTTCATCGCCGTCGTTAAGGCCTTCGCGGAAGCTCCGGATTCCCTTGGCGAAATCGCCCATCAAACCGGAAATGCGACCCGACCCGAACAACAGGA
Organism: Parvibaculum sp.; assembly: GCF_002684405.1. Lineage (GTDB taxonomy): Bacteria > Pseudomonadota > Alphaproteobacteria > Parvibaculales > Parvibaculaceae > Parvibaculum. The sequence goes on from NZ_NYVD01000049.1 coordinate 14,712, forward strand.
CGATGATCGCGACGACGAGCAGTATCTGTGTCCAACCTGGCATATTCTTCTCCGAAACTCCGCTAAGCGCATCCCGGCGGACAACCGGCATGTGCAGCTCAATATGGGCGCTCAGGCGCGGAATTGCGACAGGTTCCTGCTTGCGCGGCATCCGCCCGGCAAGCCCAATGATTATCACTGGTTAGCATATCGGACCGGGCGCTGGATAGCGGCCTTTCGAGCCCATCGCAGGCCGCGCTCAGTCCTCTTCGCCGCTTGCCGTCAGATGCTCGTCCATCGCCGCGCCATATTCTTCGGTCAGCGGCTCTTCGTCGGTAAAATCGCCGTCCCCGTCGCCGCCGCTGTCGCTCGGCGTCGGCACTTCGAAGCCGGGCGGCAAACGGCCATCGAGCAGGCCCGCCGCCTTGAGTTCCTCGGCGCCCGGCAGGTCGCCCACATTCTCCAGGCCGAAATGCACGAGGAATTCCTCGGTCGTGCCGTAAGTCACCGGACGGCCGGGTGTCCGACGCCGCCCGCGCAGACGCACCCATTCCGTTTCCATCAGCACGTCCAGCGTGCCCTTGGAAACCGAGACGCCACGAATTTCCTCGATTTCGGCCCGCGTGACCGGCTGGTGATAGGCGATGATCGCCAGCGTCTCCATCGCCGCGCGCGACAGCTTGCGGACGCTGACGGCCTCCCGCTCCATCAGAAACGCCATGTCGTCGGCGGTCCGGAACATCCATTTATTCGCGATACGAACGAGGTTTACACCCCGATCTTCATGAAGTTTCTGAAGATCCTCAATGGCCGCGCCCACATCCGCGCCTTCGGGGAGGCGGGCGGCAATGCTGTCGATGTCGAGCGGCTCGGCGGCGGCAAAAAGCAGCGCCTCCACCATCCGGACGACCTGTGCATGGTCCGTCGCATTCGACGGGAAACGCACGACATTGTCGGCGGCTTCGTCCGCCGCCTCATCTTCCGCCTGGCCGTCTTCCCCTTCGGTAGCTTCCGCAGCCTCCGCCTCTTCGGCGGGAGCGGCTTCGGCGCTCGCCTCTTCTTCCGGCGCCTCGCCCTCACCCTCGAGCTGGGGCTCGTCCGTCTCATCGGTCGGCTTGTCGTGCTGGATGTCGTCTGTCATTCGCTTGTCTTTCCGGTGTCGTCATCGCCGGTTGAGCTGGATCCGTCGCCGTCTTCCGCTTCGCCGTCCGATGGCTGTTCGGGCACCAGCGGCTCTTCGGGCGGCGTTTCGCGCCGGCGCATGAAAAGCGGGCCGAAAGATCCCGATTGCCTCAATTCCACATGGCCGTCCTTCGCCATCACGAGCGAAGCGCTCAACATGCTGGCCAGCGCCGACCGCCGCAGTTCCGGCGTCACGCCCTCGCCCGACGGCAGATAAGCCTCGATCCGGTCCCACTCGACCATGATGCCGAGCATTTTCTCCAGGCGGCGGCGCGCATCTTCGATCTGCATGATGGGAAGCCTTTTGGGCTCCCACTTCGTCTCATGGCCCGTCAGGCGCTGGTCGGAATAGGCCTTGAGGAGATCGTAGAGCGAGGCGTCGAATTCGCTCCGGCGAATGACCCTGACGCCTTCCGGCGCGCCACGGCGGAAGACATGCATGCCCATCCGCCTCTGACTGGCAAAGAGCTGCTCGGCCGCCTTGCGCATCGCTTCCAGCCGCTGAAGCTGGAACGCGAGCCGCGCGGCCATCTCCTCGCCGGAGGGGCCTTCTTCCTCATCCGGCGGCGGCAGCAGCAGACGCGATTTCAGATAGGCGAGCCATGCCGCCATAACCAGATAATCTGCGGCAAGATCAAGCTCCATCCTCTGGGCTTGATTGATGAATTCGAGATACTGCTCGGCCAGTTGCAGGATCGAGATCTTGGTGAGGTCGACCTTCTGGTTGCGCGCCAGCACCAGCAGCACGTCCAGCGGCCCCTCGAAACCGTCCAGATCGACAATCAGGGACTCGCCGTCACCATCCGCCTCGGGCTCGCCGCGCGGCGCGCCCTCCTCGAATTGATCCGGCGCCGCGGCCTCCGTTTGGGCCTGCGTCTCGGCCTCATTGGCGGCGTTGTCGCCACCCTCAGGCCCGTCGCCCGGCATCTCGCTTTGTGAGGACGCCTCGTTCATCTCTGTCCCTGGAATTACCCCGCCAGTCCCGAGCCCCGACTGAATGTTCCCCGACTCGAAACGGCTGAAAGGAATCAGTTATAGCGCGTGATCCGCGCAGGGCCTACCCGGCCCATAGGCTTATCCCCAGCCTTCTGCGCTCAGGCCGTGAGCGAGAGGCCGAGAAGCTCCTGCAGCCGGGTATAACCGGTTTCCGCATCGAACCCCATGGGCGGTTTTTTCCAGTTGCGAAGGGCCGTTTCGGCCCGCGCCCCGGCTTCGCCGGCCAGTGTGGGCACCTCGGCGGCCACCGCCTGCATTTCGGCCATTTCGCCATTGCAGTGAAGCGCCATGTCGCAACCGGCCCCGAGCGCGGCGCGGGTCCGCTCGCCCAGTGAGCCCTTTAGCGCCTGCATCGACAGATCGTCGCTCATCAAAAGACCGAAAAAGCGCATATCCTCCCGGATGACTTCCCGAATGACCTTGCCGGAGGTCGTCGCGGGGTTGTCCGGATCGATCGCGCTGTAGACGACATGCGCCGTCATGGCGAGCGGCATGTCCGACAGCGTCCGGAACGGGACGAAATCGGTCTCGCCGAGCGTTTCGCGCGACGCATCGACTACCGGAAGCTTCTCATGGCTGTCCACGCCCGCGCGGCCATGTCCCGGAATATGCTTGATGACCGGCAGGACGCCACCTGCGAGCAGCCCTTCGGCGGCGGCCTGCGCCACCGCTTTCACCGTCGCCGGCGAGGTCGAATAGGCCCGGTCGCCGATAATGTCATGCGCGCCTTCCACCGGCACGTCGAGGACCGGCAGGCAATCCACATCGATCCCGACATCGGCAAGTTCCGCCGCGATGAGCTGCGAGCCGAGCCGGGCCGCGGTCAGCCCGGCCTCCCGATCCCGCTCGTAAAGCTCGCCATAGGCGCGGCCCGGCGGATAACGCCGCCAATGCGGCGGCTTCAAGCGGGCAACGCGCCCGCCCTCCTGATCGATCAGCACCGGCGCGTCATAGCCCACCGTCTCGCGGAACGAAGCCGTCAGCGCGCGAAGCTGATCCGGCGTCTCGATGTTGCGAGCAAAGACGATAAAGCCCCAAGGCGCAACGTCCTTGAAAAAGCTCTTCTCGTCTTCGGTCAGCGTTGGACCCTGGCAGCCGTAAATTGCGGCCTGTTGCGTCATCTTGGCCTCACAAGGCAGCCCTGGCCTTGCGCTTTCAGCTTCGCGCAAAGCTCGGCTGCGTCGGTTTTTCCCATGTATCCGGCCCGAAGCCGGTAATAGATGCCCTTGTCGCCCAGATCCGCCCGCTGGATGTCGGCGGAAAGTCCGCCCAGCAGCGAGGCGTGTTTGCCCTGCAACTTGCGGAACGCCGTCCGGGCGGCATCCTCGTCCCGGAAAGCGGCGAGCTGCACGACATAACCTCCCGATCCGGCCTGACGGCTTGGCGCGGGAGGAGATGTTTCGGCCAATGCGGCCTTCCCCTTTTCGCCCGCCTGGTCTTCCTGCCGTACCGGTGCGGGCTCGGGTTCTGGCACCGTGACATTCTTCGGCGCAGCGGGCGTCTGTGCAGGCTGCTCCGACGCCTCGGATGACGCCTTTTCCTGCCCAGGTTCACTCGTCTCCTGCGAGGGAGCGGAAGGTTTTTCGGTCTTCTTTTCGGGAAGATCGACCGGTTCTTCCGCCGGCGGCAGAAGTTGCTCGACCTTCAGCTCTTCATTGTCCTTCGAAGAACCGTCGATCCGGTCGTAGATGGTGTTTTCCTGATGCGGAATCTTGACCCCGCCGGGTTCCTTGGGCGCCACCTTGCCCGGCATGTTCTCAGCCTGAAGCACGGGCGGCTGGGCCTGATTGCCCTGCTTCATGCCCTGCTGATAGGCAACGAACACCACGCCGCCAAAGACGATGAGAAGCAGCAACACGCTCAGCACCATCAAGGAGCGGCGGCGACTGGACGTCCCCTCGTCTTCATAGTCGTATTCGTCGTCGTAATCGTCATAGTCCGGGTCGATGTCGTATTCGGGCTCATCGTCCCAGTCTCTGCCTGAAGGCATCAGCGCATCTCCTCGGCGGGTTCGACCCCCAAAATCCCCAGCCCGGCCGCGATCACATAGCCTGTCGCTCGAATCAAGGCGAGCCGGGCCATCGTAACATCCTTGTCATCGCTCAGGATAAATCGCAGACGCGGATCGTCCTTGCCCTTGTTCCACAAGCCATGGAAGGCCGACGCGAGGTCGTAGAGATAAAACGCGATACGATGCGGCTCATGCGCCAGCGCCGCCTGTTCCACAGCCCTGGGAAAACTCGCCATAAGCTTGATGAGCGCCAGTTCCGCCTCATCCGTCAGCTTGGTCATATCCGCATTGGCAAGCGTCGCGTCGGACACTTCGAAACCGATCTCCGGATCGGCCGCATTGCGCAGCACCGAATGAATGCGCGCATGGGCGTACTGGACGTAAAAGACCGGATTGTCGCGCGACTGCTCCATCACCTTGGCAAAGTCGAAATCGAGCGGCGCATCGTTCTTGCGCGTCAGCATCATGAAGCGCACGACGCCCTTGCCGACTTCATCCACCACTTCGCGCAGCGTGATGAAATCGCCCGAGCGCTTGGACATGCGCACCTGTTCGCCATTCCGCAGCAGGCGGACCATCTGGCAAACCTTCACGTCGAACTCGCCGTCTCCGCCGGTCACGCCCGAGATCGCCGCCTTCATGCGCTTGATATAGCCCGAATGGTCGGCGCCCCAGACATCGATCATGGAGCGATAGCCGCGGCGATACTTGTCCAGATGGTAGGCGATATCCGGCGCGAAATAGGTCCAGCTGCCATCGGCCTTCCTGAGCGCCCGGTCCACATCGTCGCCGAACTCGGTGGATTTGAAGAGCGTCTGCGGGCGGGCCTCCCAATCGTCGGGCACTTCGCCCTTGGGCGGCTCCAGCACGCCGACATAGATGAGCCCCTTCTCGTCCAGATATTTCAGCGTGTCCTCGACCGCGCCGGAATCGTGCAGCGACTTCTCCGAATAGAAGACCTCATGCACGATGCCGAGCTCGGCAAGGTCGCCCCGGATGAGTTCCATCATCGCATCGACCGCCGCGCGCCGAACAATCGGGAGCCAGTCCGCCTCATCCATTTCGAGAAGGCTCTTGTCATGCTCGGCGACGAGCGCGACGCCGACCGGCTTGAGGTAATCCCCGGGATAAAGCCCTTCCGGGATGTCGCCAATATCCTCGCCGAGCGCCTCGCGATAGCGCAGGAAGGCGGAACGCGTAAGCACCTCGATCTGGCCGCCGGCATCGTTGATGTAATATTCGCGGCAGACCTCATAGCCGACCTTTTCGAGAAGGTTGGCCAGCGCATCGCCGAAAACCGCGCCGCGCACATGGCCCACATGCATGGGGCCCGTGGGGTTCGCGGAGACATATTCCACATTGACCTTCTCGCCGTCGCCCAGCCCGCTTGCCCCATAGGACGAGCCGGCGCGCAGGATTTCAGGCATCCGCGCAAGCCAGAAAGCATCGCTGAGACGCAGATTGATGAAGCCGGGTCCGGCCAGCGCGACCTCGGTGACGGCCTCGTCGGTCGCCAGATGCGCCTGGATCTGCTCCGCGAGTTCGCGCGGCTTCAGCCCCGCGGGCTTGGCGAGCACCATGGCGGCATTGGTGGAAATATCGCCATGCGAGGCGTCGCGCGGCGGCTCCACCGTCACCCGGCTTGTATCCACGTCGCCGGGCAGCACGCCCTCGTCGATCAGGTGGCGAACCGCCGCCTCGACCCGTTCCTCGAAATACCGAAAAAGATTCATGAAAATCGCCACTTATGCCGCTTGGGTGGCGCACCATAGCGGGGAGACGGCGCGGTTTCCAGCCCGCAAACGGGTCTCTAGCCTCTGGGATCGTGCAGGTCGAAAAGGCGCTTGTGTTCCTCGATGGCAAAACGGTCCGTCATGCCCGCGATGAAGTCGCAGACCCGGCGCGCCGTCTTCATGCCTTGCGGCCCGTCGCAGCCTGCCTGCCATTCCGGCGGCAGCTGATTGGGCTCGGCATGAAGAAGCCCGAACAGGTCCCGGACGATACGCTTTGCCTTGCTCATGCTCCGATTGACCCGGTAATGGCGGTACATGCGCTCGAAGAGGAAGGCCTTGAGCGCCGCGTTATGCTCGTTCATCTCCGCCGAGAAGGCGACGATGGCCCGGTCGTGATGGCGGACATCCGCCGCGCTTTGCGGCTTCGCGCGGTCGAGCCGCGCCTGCGTTTCCTGCATCACATCGCCGATCATGGCACCGATGAGACGGCGCACCGCCTCATGAATGATCCGCGTTTCCTCAAGCCCCGGATAGCTGTCGAGAACCTCCCCGAAAACATCGCCCACCAGCGGCAGCGCCATCAGATCGTCGATACTGAACAGACCGGCCCGCAGCCCGTCGTCAATGTCGTGATTGTTGTAGGCGATGTCATCGGCGAGCGCGGCCACCTGCGCCTCAAGCCCGGCATAGCTGTGGAGTTCGAGGTCCTGCTGCTCCGCATATTCCACAATGGCGCGCGGCAGCTCATCGGCGCCCCGGCCGGGAGTGATAACCGGGCCGTTATGCTTCACCAGGCCCTCAAGCGTCTCCCAGGTGAGGTTGAGCCCGTCGAAATCGGCATAGCGGTGTTCGAGCTTGGTGACGATCCGGAGCGTCTGGGCATTGTGGTCAAAGCCGCCAAAGCCATCCATGCAGCCGTCGAGAGCATCCTCACCGGCATGGCCGAACGGCGTGTGGCCGAGATCATGGGCCAGCGCCAGCGTCTCGGCCAAATCCTCGTCCAGCCCCAGCAGGCGCGCGATCGAGCGTGCGATCTGCGAGACCTCCAGCGAGTGAGACAGCCGCGTCCGGTAGTTGTCGCCCTCGTGATAGACGAAGACCTGGGTCTTGTATTTCAGCCGCCGGAAGGCCCCGGAATGAATGATCCGGTCGCGGTCGCGCTGGAACGGCGTGCGCGTGGCGCTTTCGGGCTCGGGATAGAGCCGGCCCCTGGTTTCCACCGCCAGCGTGGCAAAGGGCGCCGTCGTCCCCGGATTGGAGACGATGGAACGGCCCTTCCCGTTCGGGTTCGGATCGCTGTCTGGCACGCCGCTCTCCTGTCCTGACCGTTTGAAATCCGAGGCATAGCCTCTTACATCTGTTATGAGCTATATTTAGTATCATTCCAGAACGGAAGGCCTCCTTTGTGAAGAAGGGGCCTCATCGGAAAGAACGCCATGAGCGATATGGACATCGACACCCTGCCCGGCACCGGCCAGCCTATCACCGTTTCCGACCGCGCTTTCAAGCAGATCGCCGCGATTATTGAAGGAGAAGGTGAAGGCGTGATGCTGCGTGTGGCGGTTCAGGGCGGCGGTTGCTCGGGCTTTCAATATGCCTTCACGCTGGACGATACCGCGCAGGACGACGACCTCGTGATCGAAAAGGACGGCGTGTCGGTGCTCATCGACTCGGTCTCGCAGATGTATCTCGCCGGATCGGAAATCGATTATGCGGAAGACCTGATCGGCTCCGCCTTCAAGATCGCAAACCCGAACGCGCAAGCCAATTGCGGCTGCGGCACCTCCTTCTCGATCTGACGCCACGATCCGGGGGCGCCCTCTCCCTTCCCCATTTCCGTACGATGGGCCAGACTGCCGCTTCCCGACTCGCTCGCGTTCCGGAAGACGGCTACCCATGAAAATTGCGACCTTCAACGTCAACTCGGTCAAGGCCCGGCTCGGCAATCTCAAGGATTGGCTGGACGAGGCCCAACCCGATATTGCCTGCCTGCAGGAAATCAAATGCGTCGACGACGCCTTCCCGAAAAGCGATATCGAGGCGCTGGGCTATAACGTCGCCGTGCATGGGCAGAAGACCTATAACGGCGTTGCCATCCTCTCCCGCCATCCGCTTGAAGATGTGACGGCGGGCCTGCCCGGCGACAAATCCGACGAACAGGCGCGCTATCTGGAAGCGGTCGTCTCCATCGATGGCGGCGCGGTGCGCGTGGCGAGCATCTATCTGCCGAACGGCAATGGCGGCGATGAAAAATACGCCTACAAGCTAAAATGGATGGACCGCCTGATCGACCATGCGCGCGGCCTGCTCGCCTATGAGGAACCGCTGGTCCTCGCGGGCGACTACAATGTCATTCCCACGGATGACGATGTCTACGATCCGGCGGCCTGGGCGGAGGATGCGCTCTTCCTGCCGGAAACCCGGGCGAAGTTTCACACGCTTCTCAATCTCGGCCTGACCGACGCCTTCCGCGCCTGCCATACGGAAGCGCATCGCTATTCCTTCTGGGACTATCAGCGCGGCGCCTGGCAGAAGGACAACGGCATTCGCATCGATCATCTGCTTCTGTCCGCGCAGGCCGCGGACCATCTGACGGGCTGCGATATCGACCGCGCCGTGCGCGGCCGGGAAAAGCCCTCCGACCATGCGCCCGTCTGGGCGAGCTTCGACTTCTAGCAAGGGAGAGATGCAATGGCCGATCTGCCCATCGAAGGAGGCTGCCTCTGCGGCGCGATCCGCTATGAGCTGACCGAAGCGCCACTTCACTCCACGATCTGCCATTGCCGCATGTGCCAGCAAGCCGCCGGCGCGGCCGTCGTGCCCTGGGTGACGGTGAAGATCGAGGCCTTTCGCGTGACGAAAGGCGAATTGAAGGATTACCGCTCGTCCCCGCCCGCCTCGCGCGGCTTCTGCGGGAATTGCGGAACGCAGATCAGCTTTTGGCATGAGGCGCGCGGGGAGGAAATCGATGTGACGCTGGCCTCGCTGGACGATCAGGACGCCTTCCCGCCGACGCGCCAGATATTCACCGAGTCCCGCCCCGCCTATATGAAAGGCTTCGACGCGGATCTCCCCGGAATGGAATGAGCATGATCAAACTGACCTTTTGCCTGCGCCGCCTGCCCTCGTTCACGCTCGAAGAATTTCAGGATTACTGGCTGAACAAGCACGGGCCCCTCGTGGCTTCGCACCGCGAGGCGCTGCGCATTCAGCGTTATGTCCAGCTGCATTCCGGCGATCCGGCCATGGCCGAGGCGCTCCGCGCCGTGCGCGCGGGCGGCATCGAAAACGCGCCGGAGATTTATGACGGCGTCGCCCAGCTCTGGTGGGCCAATGCGGAAGATCTGGCCGCCATCGGGACCGAGCCCGACGCCATCGAGGCGGGACGCGCATTGCTGGACGACGAGCAGAAGTTCATCGATCTGGCGAATTCGCCGCTCTGGTTCGGCGAGGAGAAGGTGATCTTCGGCTGAGGATCAGTTCCCCGGCCCGTCGGTCGAGGATTCCACCCAGGCTTCCGCAAAACGGGAGCCCTTTGACTTTTCGCCGGCCTTCATACGAGGTTCGTACTTGTCGTACATCTCCTCGGCCTTCTGCTTGATGGCATCGTCGCCATAGCGCTGCGCGAGCATCAGAAATCCCCAGGCGTCTTCCCGGTTCACATCCACGCCGTCGCCGTCGAAATGAATGCGCGCAAGCTCCAGAAAGGCCGGTGGGAAACGCTTTTTGGCGGAGAGGAAATACCAGCGTAGGCCCTCCGACTTCTCTATCGGCACGCCCCAGCCATTGCGATGCATCTGGCCGAGATAGAATTGCGCATCCGCGCGCGGGGCCAGCGCCCCAACCTCGAACCAGCGAACCGCTTCTTTGTAGTTCTTGTCGAGTTCGATATCCGGATTGCCTTCGCGGTAGATGAGCCCCAGCCGCGTGGCCGCTTCCGGCTGCCCGCCTTCCGCGGCGATCTTGTAATATTTGAACGCCTGCGCGTCGGACTGCGGAACGACCTTGCCTTTGTCGTAGAGATTGCCGAGCAGCCAGGCCGCGCCGACATGGCCCTGATCGGCGGCCTTCGTCCAGTCCTTCACGGCGCTCGTCATGTCGCCGGACTTGTAGGCCGTCATCCCCTGCTGGAAGGCCGCGCTCGCTTCCGCCGGCGCGGCAGCGCGCACTTCTCCCCCCACGGTCAGGGTCAGGCCGAGAGCGGCGGCAAGAACGGCAAGTCGTTGAAATCGGGACATGGAACTCTCCTCGGGTCTCGGCATCCGGATAGGCAACAGCCCCGGATACTAGGCTGCCCGTTCCGGCCGATAAAGGAAATTTCCCTTAAAAATCCGTTGGATGGCAGATCAGCGCCTTTCCGCCACATTTCCCGCTTAGCAAGATTATGGAGGCTCACCAGTAGAGGAGAAAAGCGATGCAAGAAACGACGGTCATCATCAGCAACCCCATTCTGCTGGTCATCATCGGGATTATTCTGGTCGCCCTGCTGCCGGTCTGGCTTTTCCTCGGCATCGTCGCGATATGGATGGCGGTTGGCCTCTTTGTCGGGTCCTTCGTCTACTGGTTCATCCTGTTCCTGACGGGCATGCAGCTCCTCGCGCTCATCGCGGGCGTGGCGACGACGATTTTCATCTGGATTGGCTTGTTCAGATAACAAAAAAGGCGACCATAAAGGTCACCTTTTCGATTATGCGGACCGCAATCAGTTCATGAGCGCGCTGGTCTTTTCGCCTGCGGACTGGGAAATATTGGGCTCTGGCTCCGTAACCTTGGCCGGTTCCTCATCAGCCTTGGCGAGCGTGACACTGACCGTACCCTGATATTTGTTGTCCGATCCTGTGGCGGAATCGATCGCCCAACCGATACCGCCCCCGATAAGGATGTTCCCGAAAGTTGCGGCGTTCACGTCGGACTTGTTGACGAAAGAAGCATCCTGATACCCGTCCTTCGAGCAATTGAAAATGATATCGTATTTCGTCTTCTCGATGGTCACGGTCCCCGGCGTCGGATCCACAACACCAATCTGAGCCCCTTCGCGCTCCAGCTCGCAGCGCGCCCCGGTCGGACTGGTATTCACTCCAATGGTCTGAGATTGTCCATCGACAATAGTCGAGCACCCGCCAAGCGCCAGAACGGCGCCCGCGGCAATAATCAGCTTTTTCATTACTCCCCCAGTTTTCACGGTATGACACCCGGGGACAATGATTGGCCAAAATCTCAATAAGTAAAACAGTCAATTTTCCCTAATTCCGGAAAAATCGTCTGTTATCGCGGCAAGGTCACGCGGCGCTTTCCAGCCGCTTCACCGCATCGCTCAAGCGGCTGATCGTGCTTTCGGCGTCGGCCTTGCGCTCGCGCTGCTCCTCCACGACATGTTCCGGCGCACCGGCCAGGAACTTCTCGTTGCCGAGCTTGGCGTCGATCTTCTTCACCTCGCCTTCGAGCTTGGCGATCGCCTTTTTAAGACGCTCCATTTCGGCACCGAGGTCGATCACATCGGCCAGCGGCAGGAAGATCGTCGCCTCGTTGAGCACCATCTGCACCGCGCCCTGCGGCACGCTGTCGGTCGGCTCGGCCTTTTCCAGCCGCGCCAGACGCATGATGAGATTCTTGTGGCGCTCCAGCCGCTTCAGCGTTTCGCCGGAGGCATCCTTGATCGCCAGTTCGATTTTCGCACCCGCCGGCACGTTCATTTCCGCACGCACCGAACGGACATCGGAAATGAGGCGGATCACCCATTCCATCTCGTCATCGGCTTCCGGCGAGCCGACACCGGTCAGCAACGGCCACTCGGCAAGAGCCAGCATGCCGTCACGCTTCGGGCCCTGCTCGCCCGTGCGCTGCCAGAGCTCTTCGGTGATGAACGGCATGAAGGGATGGAGCAGTTTCAGGATCTGATCGAGCGTCCAGGCGGCGGTGGCGCGCGCCTCGGCCTTCGCCGCCTCGTCCTCGCCCATCAGCAACGGCTTGATGAATTCCAGATACCAGTCGCAGAAGACGTTCCAGACGAAACGATAGGCCGCGCCCGACGCATCGTTGAAGCGATAGGCCTCGATCTCCTCGGTGATCTTCGACGCGGTGCGCGCGACTTCTCCCACGATCCACTTATTGACCGTATGCTGAACATTCGCCGGATCGAACCCCTCGACGCGGACGCATTCGTTCATCTCGCAGAAACGCGAGGCGTTCCACAGCTTGGTCCCAAAATTGCGGTAGCCTTCGACGCGGTTCGTGGCGAGCTTGATGTCGCGTCCCGGCGCGGCCATGGCGGAAAGCGTGAAGCGCAGCGCGTCAGCGCCATATTCGTCGATAAGCTGAAGGGGATCGATGACGTTCCCCTTGGTCTTCGACATCTTCTGGCCCTTCTCGTCGCGGACCAGCGCATGGATATAGACCGTGTGGAAGGGCACTTCCTTCATGAAGTGCATGCCCATCATCATCATCCGGGCGACCCAGAAGAAGATGATGTCGAAGCCCGTCACCAGAACGTCTGTCATGTAGTAGCGTTCGAGTTCCGGCGTCTTGTCCGGCCAGCCGAGCGTGGAGAACGGCCAGAGCGCGGATGAGAACCAGGTGTCGAGCACGTCTTCGTCGCGTTTCAACTCGACCTTCTTGCCGTAGTGCTTCTCCGCCTGCTCGTGAGCTTCCTCTTCGGAATAGGCAACGAAGATTTCACCGTCCTCGGCATACCAGGCCGGGATGCGATGCCCCCACCAGAGCTGGCGGGAAATACACCAGGGCTGGATATTGCGCATCCATTCGAAATAGGTCTTTTCCCAGTTCTTCGGCACGAAGCTCGTCTCGCCCCGCTCCACCGCCTCGATGGCAGGCTTGGCGAGCGTCTTCGCATCGACATACCACTGGTCCGTCAGGAAGGGCTCGATGACGACCATCTTGGACTTCTCGTCATGCGGCACCATGACGGGCTTGTCCTCGATCTTCTCAAGCAGGCCGAGCGCCTCAAGATCTTCGACGATCTTCTTGCGCGCCTTGAACCGCTCAAGGCCGCGATAAGCCTCCGGCACGAGATCGTTGAGATGCGCCGTCTCGTCGAAGATGTTGATCTGTTCGAGATCGTGCCGCTTGCCGACCTCGAAGTCGTTGAAGTCGTGTGCTGGCGTGATCTTCACCGCGCCGGAGCCTTGCTCGGGATCGGCATGCTCGTCGAAGACGATGGGGATGAGGCGGTCCGTCAGCGGCAGCTTCACCTTGGCGCCCTTGAGCGGCGCATAGCGCTCGTCTTCCGGGTTCACTGCAACCGCCGTGTCGCCCAGCATGGTTTCGGGGCGCGTGGTGGCGACGACGATATAGTCGCGCGTTTCCGTGCCGGTCTGGTTGCCGTCCTCGTCATAGACCGGCCACTCATAGGTGACGCCGTCGGCCAGCGGATAGCGGAAATGCCAGAAATGGCCCTTCACCTCGATATTCTCGACTTCGAGGTCGGAGATCGCGGTCTGAAGCTCCGGATGCCAGTTCACCAGCCGCTTGTCGCGATAGATGAGGCCCTCGCGGTAAAGCTCCACAAAGACCTTGAGAACGGCTTTCGACAGCCCGTCATCCAGCGTGAAGCGCTCGCGGCTCCAGTCGCAGGAGGCGCCGAGGCGGCGAAGCTGGTTGATGATCGCGCCGCCGCTTTCGCCCTTCCACTTCCAGACGCGTTCGATAAAGGCGTCCCGGCCCATATCGCGGCGGTGCATGTTGCCTTCCGCATCGAGCTGGCGCTCTACGATCATCTGGGTCGCAATACCCGCATGGTCGAGGCCCGGCTGCCAGAGAACGTCCTTGCCGCGCATCCGCTCGAAGCGGATCAGAATGTCCTGCAGCGTATTGTTGAGCGCATGGCCCATATGCAGCGTGCCGGTGACGTTCGGCGGGGGGATGACGATGCTGTAGGGCTTGGCCCCGCCCTTTACCCGGTCCGACGGCCCCGCCTTGAAGGCTCCGCCCTCTTCCCAGAGCGCATAGAGCCGTTTTTCCACTTCCTGCGGGGCGAAAGTCTTGTCGAGCATCTGAAATCTATCCTTGGACGGCCCGGAACACGGGGGGCGTCGGCAAATCGGGCCAAATACGGAGAATCCGGCTGTTTTACACCACAGCCGCAGCCCCCTATCAAGCGGGCCGCGCGAGACGGCCACGACAGCTTGGAAAGGCCAATGAAAAAGGCCGGTCCGTTTCCGGACCGGCCTCGAAAGCCTTTGGTATGGAAACGAAGAATCAGCGGCGCTTGCGCGCTACCCGCTCGATCTCTTCGCGTACCATTTCCTCGACCATGGAAGGCAGGTTGGCATCGAGCCAATCCTTCAGCATGGGCTTCAGAAGCTCGCCGACCAGCTCTTCCAGCGTCCGGGCGTCGCCCGTGCTGGTCACGAGCGAGCTCGACAGCGCGCCGAAAGCCGCCGAGGCGGCATCCTCGGTCACGCGGGACATCAGATTGCTGTTGGCTGCCTCGGAAAGAAGCGGCTCGGCATTCTCGGCGCTCATGACAGGCTCCTGCTCCTCTGAAAGCTCTTCGAAAACGATGTCGTCATCGGCGTCGAACGTCTCCTCGTCGGAGGCGTCGTCTTCAATGAAATCGGAAGGCTCAAGATCGGCAATGCCGGCCTTCTCCTCGATTTCGGGCTCGATTTCAGCTTCGTCGGCCACATCGACCGGCTGAGAAAAGGCCGGCTCGACGACATTCGTCTCGGTTGGCGTCTCGGCTGGC